>CAZNCQ010000291.1:0-8982 GCA_964571275.1 uncultured Myxococcales bacterium | reverse complement strand
GGACCGGCTCGCCTTCGTGAATGAACTGACCCTCGCGGTCGATGCGGATCCCCGAACGTCGCAGGCGCTCGATGAGCTCGGGGTCGGGCTGCACGCCGGAGCTCTGAAATCAGGCGGCCGGTAGCCGCGTGGGAGTCCCAGGTGGGGGCGCGGGGTCGGTGGAGACGGTCGAAGACGACCGGGAAGATGCGGCGGACGGGTCGGCGAGCAGCAGCGCGATGCGATCCTTCGTGCGCAGCTTCTCTTTCTTGAGACGAGCGCGTTCTATCTGCTCGTCGGAGGTCAAGGACAGGTGGCGTTCCAGCTCGGCCAGGCGGCGTTCTATTTCGCCGTGCCGTTTACGCAGCTCCACCACCTCCACGGATGCCGAATTCGCGTCCACGCGGATCTTCTCCATCGTGCCTCCCCGGCGCGGCCGCGGTGGCCTGCACCGGGTACACGCCCGGCTTCGACCACGCGTTTGAAGTTCGACCGCCCATCCAAAAAGCCTAGCGCCGATCTGGGTTGGAGGTCAAACACCTACAACCACTGATGCCTGGATAGACGCTGTCGGCCAAGAGGACGGGCCGCTAGAAGGCCGGACGGGCTTCGAAACGCGCGATATCGGGTTCGGCGGATTGCAGGAACGCCAGCTCATCGACGCCGTTGAGCAAACAGTAGCGCGCAAACGGCTCGACCGTGAACGGGGCCGTGGTGCCGTCGGGGAGGCGCAGCACCTGGTCCTCGAGCGAGATCGTGACCTCGGTCCCGGGCGCGCCCAGCAGGCGCTTGTGCAGCGCCGGCTCGACCACGATGGGCAGCAGGCCGTTCTTGAGCGCGTTGTTGCGGAAGATGTCGGCGATCGAGGTGCTCACCACCGCGCGGAACCCGTAGTCCACGAGCGCCCAGGGAGCGTGCTCGCGCGACGAGCCGCAGCCGAAGTTGTCGCCCGCGACCAGCACCTGCGCGCCCTGCGCCTCGGGCCGGTTGAGCACGAAGTCGGCCTTGCGCCCGCCCTGCGCGTCGTAGCGCCAGTCGGAGAACAGCTTCTCGCCGAGCCCGCTCTTGGTCGTACCCTTGAGGAAGCGCGCCGGGATGATCTGGTCGGTGTCGACGTTGTCGATCGGCAGGATCACGGTGCGCGAAACGATCGTCTTCAGCGGTTCCATCAGATGAGCTCCCGGGCGTCGGTGATCTTCCCAGTGACGGCGGCGGCGGCGGCGGTGAGCGGGCTGGCCAGAAACGTACGGCCGCCGGTGCCCTGCCGGCCCTCGAAGTTGCGGTTGCTGGTGCTGACCGCGTACTGGCCCGGCTTCAGCTGATCGCCGTTCATCGCGATGCACATCGAGCAGCCCGCCTCGCGCCAGTCGGCGCCGGCGTCGCGGAAGATCTTGTCGAGCCCCTCGGCCTCGGCCTGCTTCTTCACGCGCTGCGAGCCCGGGACGACCATGGCGCGCACGTTGCTCGCGACCTTGCGGTCCTTGAAAATGGTGGCCGCCTGGCGCAGGTCGGAGATGCGCGAGTTGGTGCAGCTGCCGATGAACACCACGTCGATCGGGTGGCCGAGCAGCGGCTGGTCGGGCGTGAGGCCCATGTACTTCAGCGCCTTTTCCATCGTGGCGCCGTCGGGGGTGGGCACGGCGCCGCGGATGGGGATGCCCATGCCGGGGTTCGTGCCGTAGGTGATCATCGGCTCGAGCGTCGCGCCGTCGAAGCGCTCCTCGCGATCGTAGACCGCCCCCGCGTCGCTGGGCAGCGTGCGCCAGTAGGCGACCGCGCGCTCCCAGGCCGCGCCCTGCGGCGCGCGCGGGCGGCCGGCCAGGTACGCGAACGTCGTCTCGTCGGGCGCGATCATGCCGGCGCGCGCGCCGGCCTCGATCGACATGTTGCACACGGTCATGCGCTCTTCCATCGACAGCGCGCGGATCGCGGAGCCGCGGTACTCGATGACGTGGCCGGTGCCGCCGCCGATGCCGAGCCGCGCAATGACCGCGAGGATCAGGTCCTTGGCGGTCACGCCCGGCGTCAGTCTGCCCTCGACGGTGATGGCGAGAGTCTTGGGCTTCTGCTGCAACAAGCACTGCGTCGCCAGCACGTGCGACACCTCGCTCGTGCCGATGCCGAACGCCAGCGCGCCGAACGCGCCGTGCGTGCTGGTGTGGCTGTCGCCGCACACGATGGTCATGCCCGGCTGGGTGACGCCGAGCTCGGGACCGATCACGTGCACGATCCCCTGCCCTTCGGTGCCGAGCGCGTGGAGCTCGATGCCGAAGTCGCGGCAGTTGGTCTCGAGCTGCGAGATCTGCGCGGCGGCGGCGCTGTCGAGCACCCGGATCTTTCCGTCGGACCCGCGCGGCGTCGTCGGCGTCGAGTGGTCCATGGTCGCGACGGTGCGCTCGGGCCGGCGCACGCGCAGACCGCGCTCGCGCAGGGTGCTGAACGCCTGCGGCGACGTGACCTCGTGGATCAGCTGCAGGTCGACGTACAGGATCGCCGGCGTGTCGGCGGTCGACGGCCGGACGACGTGGGCGTCCCAGATCTTTTCGAACAGCGTGCGCGGTTTGCTATCGGCCATGACTCAATCTCCACCGGCGACAGTCATTCGTCCAATGACATGTTTGAATCGGATCCATCGCTCTCGTGAATGGCTCGGCTAGGAGCGCACCGCGACCCCGGCGGGCTCGGCGGCGGCGCTCGCGCGCACCAGCGGCAACTCGAACGCGTCAGCCAGCGCCTGGCAGCTCGCCTCGATGATGTTCTGAGAGACGCCGATCGTGCTCCAGCGCTCCTCGCCGCGCGCGCTCTCGATCAGCACGCGCGTCTTCGCGCCGGTGCCGGCCTCGGGGTCGAGGATACGCACCTTGTAGTCGGCCAGGTGGACCTCGCGCACCAGCGGATAGAGCGGATCGAGCGCCTTGTGAAACGCCACCGCGAGCGCGTGCACCGGGCCGGTGCCGTCTGCGACGGTGTGAACCACCTCGTCGCCGACCTTGAGCTTGACGGTCGCCTCGGCAAACATCTCGTTGCCGCGGCGTCGGTCTGACAGGACGACGACGTCGATGACCTCGAACGGCGGCACGAAGCTCGGCTGAGCCCGCCGCACCAGCAGTTCGAATGATCCCTCGGCGGCCTCGAACTGATAGCCGCGGCTTTCGAGCTCCTTGATCTTGCCGACCACCTGCTGCTCGCTGCCCTGCGCGTCGACGCCCAGCTCGCTGGCGCGCAGGCGCACGTTGCCGCGCCCCGAGAGCTCGGACACCACGATGTGCCGGCGGTTGCCGACGCGCTCCGGCGGGATGTGCTCGTAGCTCGCGGTGACCTTCTCGACGGCGGCCACGTGCACGCCGCCCTTGTGCGCGAACGCCGACGCGCCGACGTAGGGCGCGTGCGCGCGCGGCCGGACGTTGGCGATCTCGCTCACCGCGCGCGACAACTCGGTCAGCTTGGCCAGGTTCTCGTCGGTGACGCAGCGGCGGTCCATCTTCAGCTGCAGCGCCGGGATGATCGAGATGAGGTTGGCGTTCCCGCAGCGCTCGCCCCAGCCGTTGATCGTGCCCTGTACTTGCACGCAGCCGGCCTCGACCGCGGCCAGCGCATTCGCCACCGCCATGTCGCCGTCGTTGTGCGTGTGGATGCCCAGACGCGTCGGCACGGTCGTCTTCACGACGCCGACGACCTCGGTGATGAAGCTGGGCAGGCTGCCGCCGTTGGTGTCACACAGCGCGATCCAGTCCGCGCCCGCCTCGGCCGCGGCGCGCACGGCCGCCAGCGCGTAGTCACGGTCGGCGCGGTAGCCGTCGAAGAAGTGTTCGCAGTCGTAGACCACTTCCTTGCCGTTGCGCTTCAGGAACGCGACGCTGTCGGCAATCATCGCCAGGTTCTCTTCCAGCGAGATGCCCATCACCTTGGTGACGTGCAGCGTCCACGACTTGCCGAAGATGCAGACCACCGGCGTCTGCGCCTCGATCATCGCCTTGAGGTTGGCGTCGTCCTCGGCGCGGATGCCGGCGCGGCGCGTGCTGCCGAAGGCGGTGAGCTTGGCGTGCTTGAGGCCGAGCTGGCGCGCGCGGCGGAAGAACTCCACGTCCTTGGGGTTCGACCCCGGCCAGCCGCCCTCGATGAAGTGAATACCGAACGCGTCGAGCAGGCGCGCGATCTTGAGCTTGTCCTCGACGGAGAGGCTCAGGCCCTCGCTCTGGGTCCCGTCGCGCAGCGTGGTATCGAAGAGATGGATGGTCATCGGAGTCTCCAGACGGCTCGGCTGAATCGGCCTAGCCTAGGAGAAACCGACGAGAATCTCCAGCCACACGACGCCCCAGCGCGGTTTTTCGCGCCCGGACCGTGGGAGCCCGGGCGCGTGGAGCTTCGTCAGGGCGACCGCATCAACGCGCCGTGCGGCGTATCAAACGCAGCACGATCAGCAGGCAGAGCGCGCCGATGAAGGCGACGAAGATCGTGCCCGCCAGCCCGTGAATCGGGGAATGCCAGTGCATCGTCCGGAACAGCAAGCCGCCGAGAAACGAGCCGACGATGCCGATGACGATGTCACCGAGAAGCCCGAAGCCGCCGCCCACGACTGCCGAGGCCAGCCAGCCGGAAATCAGGCCCACTACCACCCAGAGAAGGAAGATTTCAAGCGTCATGGGTCAACCTCCAACGCGGAAAATAGGCACCATTGAGAAGGGCGCAAGGCACGCTCGAGCTTCCCGTAACCCTGTCCGGCAAGTCCCGTCCTGGTCCTCGCCCGTCCCCGCGCGGGCCGCCCCTACCCGCGGCGCGGCTTCGTGATATCCGGCGCCCGCCCATACGCCGGCACCGCGCTTTCCAGGCTATCCACCTCCCCGCGCGCCAGCCGGAGCAATGCCAGCCGCCCGACCGATTCCGCGGTCGGGCCCGAGACCTCCAGCCGCCGGGCGCGCTCCCGTGTCGCGAGCGCGCCGTCGATGACGGCAGCGTACCGATCCGCGCCGTTACCCGCGATACGCAAGGCCGCGTCCGCCGGCGTCGCCGGCAGCAGCTCACCCGGCGCGAGCACCCACTCCTGGCCGATGGACACCACGAGGCTCGCCCCTTCGGCGCGGAACAGCCCGGCGTAGATCTGCCCCTTGCCGGCGTCGATGCACGGCACCGCGATCGGCGCGTCCGCGCCCGGGCGAACCGTGTCAGCGGTTCGCAAGATATCGAGCGCCAGCGCCGCCAGCGACGACACCAGCAAGAACGGCCGCGCCGACGGCAGCGCGAGCCCCTTGCCGACCGCCAGCCCGACGCGCAGGCCGGTGAAGCTGCCCGGCCCGGCCCCGCACGCGATCGCGTCGAGCGCCGCCGGTACGATGCCGGCCTCGCGCAACACCTCGTCGCAGAGGCGCAGCAGGTTCGACGAGTGCCGCTCCGCCGTCGCCTCGCGCGCCGCGCGCCGCGCGCCGCCGCGGTCCAGCACGGCGACCCGCGCCGTCGTCGTCGCGGTCTCGATGGCCAGGATGCAGCCGTCTCGAGATGGCGATGGGGGGTGCGTTGGCCCAGATGATGTTTCGCTCATGCGTTCCGTGTCCCGCCGGGTGACGTCAGCGCGGCAGCAAATACCTAACCACGTCGTTGCGCAAAGCAAACAGCATCAACGTCGCCACGATGACCAGCCCCACGTACGAAGCGATCTGCCGCGCGCGCACCGACGGCGGACGCCGCTTGAAGAGCTCGATCGTGAAGAACATCAGCAACCCGCCGTCGAGGATCGGCACCGGCAAGAAGTTGAGCAACGCCAGGTTCACGCTGATCACCGCCATCAGCCACAGGTACTGATCGAACCCCTGCTCCGCCGCGACGCCGGCGACGTAGCCGATCATGATCGGCCCGCCCAGCGTCGACAGCGGCACCCGGCCGCGCACGATCTCGACGAAGCCATACGTCATGGTCAAGATGATGTTCCCGGTGCGCTCGAACGAGTGCGTGACGGCGTAGCTGAAGCGGTTGCGCACCGGGACCGGCGGTTCGGTCTTCCAGGCCAGGCGGTTCATCGCGCCGAAGACCAGGCGTTCTTCCTCCTGGCGATAGGCGTCCAGCTCGGAGCGCACCTCTTGCCGGAACGACGCCTCGTGCCGCTGCCCGCCCGGCGACAGCCACGAGATCTTGAACGTGCGCTGCGGGCTGACCGCCAGCCGCTGGCGCAGCAGGTCCCAGTGCGGCAGCGGCTGCCCGTCCAGCTCCAGGATCTGATCGCCGCGCCGGATCCCGATCTGGTCGGCGGGGCTGCCGGGCTCGACAGAGAACACGAAGAGCTCGGCCGAGGTCAGGCCGGTCTCGTAGCGGCGGTGCCCCGCGCCGTCGAAGATCGCGACCGGAATGACCACCGCGGAGGCCGGACGCTGGATCTCGATGTGTGCGAACGGCACCGCCGAGTAGCCGCCGCGCAGGTAGCTGATCCGCAGCGGCGACGCGCCGGCGTGCTCGACGGCCTGACCGAACTCCGCCCAGGTGGCCACCGCGGTGCCGTTGATCGACGTGACGAAGTCGAACGTCTTCAGGCTCGCCTGCGCCGCCGGCGAATTGGGGTCGAGCACGCCGATCTCGGGCAGGTGAAAGCGCGGCGACACGCCGATCCAGCCGACGATCTCCTTTCGCTGCAAGGTCCCCGAGCGCTCGATCTGCACCGGCGTGACGTCGCGCTCCTCGGCGTCCGAGCCGCGCCGGATCCCGAAACGCAGCGTGTGCCCGAGTGAATCGGCGATCACGCGCTCCAGGTCCTCCCAGTAGCGGATGTGCTTTCCGTCGACCGTCTCGACGCGATCGCCGGGCGCGAGGCCCGCCTCGGCGGCCGGCAAATTCGGGAGCACCGACCCGATGATGGGCGGCAACAACGTGCGCTGCCCGGTGTAGTGCACGAAGTAGATCAAGAGCGGCAGCAACAGGTTGAACGCCGGCCCGGCGACGACGATCGCGTAGCGCTGCCACAGCGGCTTGTCGGACAGCGAGCGCCGGCGCTGGCGATCGATCGGCGGGATGGCCTCGGTCGGATCCTCGCCGAGCAGGCGCACGTAACCGCCGAGCGGCACCAGCGACAGGCGGTATTCGGTCTCGCCGCGCGTGAAGCTGAACAGCCGCGGGCCGAAGCCGATCGAGAGGCGCATCACGCGCACGTCGAACAGCTTGGCGAAAATGAAGTGCCCGAGCTCGTGCACCAGGATCAGCACACCCAGCAGCGCCACCACCGCCGCCGCCCAGAAGAGCAGGTTCATCGCGCGCGCCCCCCCCACAGTCGGCTGGCCGCGTGGGCGGCCGCGCGCGCCGCAGGCGCCGGGGACGCACATCGGAGCGCAGGGTGGGGCGCGGAGGGGGCCATCGCGTGGATCATAGTGGGTGCCACAGGACTCCGGTAAAATCTACCCTGTGAAGAAGCCCGTGCGCGATCCGAGCTCGCTCTTGCTGTCCCAGGGCAGCCCCGAGGCGATCAGCGCGCGGCTCGAAGAGATGGAGCGCAAGATCGACCGGCTGCGCGCGATGTACGAGACGTTCTTCTCCGGCATCGAGCGTCAGCCGCCGAACGCCCCGCGTCGCGAGCTCAACCGCTTGATGCTGGAGACGCAGCAGGTGCAGATCCGCAACGCCGCGCTGCGCTTTCGCTTCCAATCGCTGTCGCAGAAGTGGATCCTCATGACCACGTACTGGAACCGGACGCTGCGCGAGATCGAGGCCGGCACCTACCGCAAGGACGTGGCCAAGGTGTCGCGGCGGCTCGCGCAAAAGGGAGCGCCGCTGACCGAGCAGGAGGCGGTGGCCCTGGGTATCCCGGCGTCGCGCGCCCGGGCGCTGATAGCGCGCCAGGCCGCGCGTGGTGGGCCGCCGGCCGCTCCCGCGGGCCCGACGGCCCCAATCCCCGCGGCGCCGTCCCCGGCGCCGGTGGCGGCTGCCGCGGGCGGCGCGAGCCCCGGCGGCGGCGCGCCGTCGGGCGTCCCGGGCTTCTCCGAGGACGACCTGGCCGCGCTGCATCGCCGCTACGACGAGGTGGCGCGCACGACCGACCGGCCGGCGCCGACGCTGGCGCAGCTGCGCGACCGCCTGGCCAAGCACGTGCCCCAGGTCATCGCGCACCTCGGCACCGAGAAGGTGGAGTTCGACGTCGTGGTCAAAGACGGCCGTGCCGTGCTGCGTCCGAAAACCGGCCCCGGTCGCACCGACCGCTAGAGGCAGACCGGAAGATCGGGTCCGCCAAGGCGCCCAGACCGCCAGCACCCGACCCGGACCATCAAGAGGTCCGGACGTGGAGCCCTCGGCGTCAGGACCGTTGACCCAGGGGCACTATCACGCCACCGAAGTGATCTGGTCGCGGCGCTCGAGCCGGCCCACTTTCCACAGCGCCAGCTCGACCGCCCCCAGCAGCGGGCCGGTGGTGTGCCGGTCGCGCGCCGACACGGCGATCGCGTCGGGACCGGCCTCGGCATGAATGGCAGCCTCGCGCTGATCCGGCGGTACGAGATCGATCTTGTTCATGACCAGGAGGCGCGGCGTCTCCGCGAGGCCGAGGTCGCCGAGAATCCGCTCGACCGCCGCCATCTGCTCGCCGTGGTCCGGATCGGCCGCGTCGACGACGTGCAGCAAGAGATCGGCTTGGTCGAGCTCCTCGAGCGTCGCGCGGAAGGCCTGCGCGAGATCGCGCGGCAGATCGCGGATGAATCCGACCGTGTCGGCGATGATCACTTCGCGCTCGCGCGGGAAGCGCAGGCGGCGCGTCGTCGGGTCGAGGGTCGCGAACAGGCGGTCCTCGGCCAGCACCTCGCTCTGGGTCAGCGTGTTCAGCAACGTCGACTTGCCGGCGTTGGTGTAGCCAACGATGGCGACGATCGGCAGGCGGCGGCGCATGCGCTCGGCTCGGCGCCCGGCGCGCTGCTGGCTGAAGTGTTCGATCTCGCGCTCGAGGCGGGTCACACGCTCGCGCGCGCGGCGGCGGTTGACCTCGAGCTTGGTCTCGCCGGGCCCGCGGCCGCCGATGCCGCCGGTGAGCCGGCTCATCAT
>CAZNCQ010000290.1:0-9018 GCA_964571275.1 uncultured Myxococcales bacterium | reverse complement strand
CGCTGGTGTTCGGCCAGATGAACGAGCCGCCGGGCGCGCGCGCCCGCGTCGCGCTGTCGGCGTTGACCGTCGCCGAGTACTTCCGCGACGACGAGGGGCAGGACGTGCTGCTGTTCGTCGACAACATCTTCCGCTTCACGCAGGCGGGCTCCGAGGTCTCGGCGCTCCTCGGCCGCATCCCGTCGGCCGTCGGCTATCAGCCGACGCTGTCGACCGAGATGGGCGAGCTGCAGGAGCGGATCACCTCGACCAACAAGGGCTCGATCACCTCGGTGCAGGCGATCTACGTGCCGGCCGACGATCTCACCGACCCGGCGCCGGCGACGGCGTTCGCGCACCTCGACGCCACCACGGTGCTCAACCGCGCGATCTCCGAGCTGGGGATCTACCCGGCGGTCGATCCGCTCGACTCGACGTCGACGATCCTCACGCCCGCCGTGGTGGGCGAGGAGCATTACCGCGTCGCGCGCGCCGTGCAGAAGGTGCTGCAGAAGTACAAGGAGCTGGTCGACATCATCGCGATCCTCGGCATGGACGAGCTGTCCGAGGACGACAAGCTGTCCGTGAGCCGCGCGCGCAAGATCCAGCGCTTCCTGTCGCAGCCGTTCACGGTGGCGCAGACGTTCACCGGCGCGCCCGGCAAGTACGTCGAGGTCAAGGACACCATCGCGGGCTTCAAGGAGATCGTCGACGGCAAGTGCGACGACATCCCCGAGCAGGCGTTCTACATGATGGGCGGGCTCGACGACGTGCGCGAGAAGCACGAGCGCATGCAGAAGGAGAACGCTTAGTGTCCTGTCCCGAAAATATCGTGAGCGCCTGGACGACGATCCGGCCCGGCCGCTGCGTTGCTCCTCCCTTACATAGCTTCGGCTATGCGCGGTCGTCGCGCCTTGCGCCCGGACCGGCTTGTCGACCAGCCGCTGACGCTACTTCCGGGACAGGACACTAGGCCGACATGCGGCTCTCGATCACCACGCCGCGCGGCGCGCTCGTCGACACCGAGGTCGAGGAAGTCACCGCGCCCGGCCTGCTCGGCGAGCTCGGCATCCTGCCCGGCCACGTGCCGTTGATGGTGGCGCTCAAGCCGGGCGTGCTGGTCTATCGTACCAAGGACCACGTCGGCGTGGTCGCGGTCGGGCAGGGCTTCATGCAGGTGTCGCCGGTGGCGGCGGCCGATGGGCACGCCGCCGGGGATAGGGTGCTGGTGCTGGTCTATCACGCGGTCGCGGCCGGCAGCGTGGATCGCGCGGCGGCCGAGAAGGACCTCGGCGAGGCCGACGTGGAGCTCGGGCGCTGGAAGCGTGAGCTCGACGGCGAGTACCAGGAGCTGCTGGTGCGCCGGGACTGGGCCGCGGCCCGTATCGACGCGGCAGCCCGAGCCCCCGGCGCGCCGCACTGAGGCGCGCGCTCGCGATGTTGCCGCGGGCGCAACAGAATCGCGTCACGGTACAACGAAACCCCGCGAAACGGCGTGGATCGGCCCCGTGTTCTGTAGCTTTCGCTACGTAATTTTATGGAATAGATAGTGCAGCGTTTCGGGTGATGGTCACCCGGAGCCTGGCCGTCGAGCGCTCGCACCTGCTGTGCGTCGGCGCGCTCGCGCGCATCGAGGTCGAGACCGGCAGCGGCGATGGCATGCTCGACATCGAGGGGACCATCACTGCCGTGGACGGCCAGCGTCTGACCGTGCGCTTTCGCCAGCTCGCGGCTCCGCTGGCACCGCAGCTGCCTCAGGATCGGGTCGTCGTGCTCAAGGTCTGGGACCGGTACGGCATGCACCGCGCGGAGGTGACGATCCACGGTGTGATCGAGGAGGGCGGCAACGCTGCGGTGATCGTGGGCGCACCGACGCACTTCATCGGCACGCAGACGCGGCGCTTCGCGCGCGTGGCGGCGCGCCTGGAGCTGACGCTGGAGCGGCCGGGCGCGGGTGCACCGGGCCCGTCCGAGCGCACGCTGTCGTGGGACATCAGCGCGGGCGGCCTGAGCTTTCTCAGCGACAGCGCGCTCTCCGTCGACGACCGGATCGCGGTCACGCTGTTCCTGCCGCTAGAGGTCGCCGACCTGGTCGGCGAGGTGCCGGCGCTGGAGCTGCGCGTGGTGCGCGCCGAGACCATCGCCGAGACCGGCGCGCGCTTCTTCGGCGGAGAGTTCCAGAACGTGAGCCAGCGCCTGCGCGAACGCCTGGTCCAGGTGGTGCTGGGCCTTCAGCGCATCATGAGATAGCGCTTTTCGGCGCGCAGCGGCCCGCGCGGTGGCAAAGTGCGCGTGCCTTGTCCCACCCCGATCGTTTTCGTTTCTTCGTCACCTGCGCCCGCGGCACCGAAGGCGCCCTTCGACGCGAGCTGATCGCGCTGCGCATCGGCTCGCCCAAGGGCGACGCGGGCGGCGTCTGGTTCGAGGGTCCGCTGCGCATGGGAATGGCGGTCTGCCTGTATGCGCGCGTCGCCGTGCGCGTGCTCCTCCAGATCTCCGACTTCGCCGCGACCACGACCGACCAGCTCTACGCCGGGGCGCGCGCGGTCGACTGGACCGCATGGCTCTCGACCAAGAGCACGCTCGCCGTGCACGCCAGCATTCGTACGCCCGAGGTCGGGCAGGGCGCGGCGCGTGGACTGACCCACTCGGTCTACGCGGCGCTCAAGGTCAAGGACGCGGTCGTCGACATGCTGCGTGACAAGCTGGGGGCGCGGCCCAACGTCGACGCCAAGGATCCCGACGTCGGCCTGGTGCTGCACGTCGCGGACGACCGTGCGCGGCTGTTCCTGGACCTGGCGGGCGAGTCGCTGCACCGGCGCGGTTACCGCGTGGCGATGACCGATGCGCCGCTCAAGGAGACGCTGGCGGCGGCCGTGCTCGCGCTCGGCGGCGTGCGCACCGACGAGCCGTTCGTGGATCCGATGGGTGGGTCGGGGACGCTGGCGATCGAGCAGGCGCTGGCGGCGCGCGACATTGCGCCCGGGCTGGCGCGGACGCGCTTCGGCTTCGAGCGCTGGCCCGCCTTCACCGACGCCGAGCGGCGCGCCTGGCGCGAGCTCCGTGACGAGGCGCGCGCGCGCGAGGCGACCGGCCGCGACGGCCCAGCGCCAGCGCCCATCGTGTGCGCCGACGGCGCGGCGGATGCGCTCGCGGCCGCGCGCCGCAACGCCGCTGCGGCCGGCATCGCCGCCGACATTCAATTCGAGCGCGCCGACGTCGGCGACGCGGGCGACCTCGCGCGCCGGTGGCCCCGCGGCGCGGTTTGCACCAACCCGCCGTACGGCGAGCGCCTGGCGGACCGCGATCTGGTCGCTCTGTACCGCCGGATGGCCGTCGCGTTCACGCGAATCATGGCGGCGGGCGCCTGGCCGATCGTGATCCTGTCCGGCAATCCGTTGCTGGGGCGCGAGATGCGGATCAAGCCGCGCGTGTCGCATCGGCTGTTCAACGGCGCGCTCGAGGTTCGCCTGCTGCGCTACGAGCCCGCGGCGCGAGACCGGCTATAGTCCAGGTCCGCATGGGATCGCGTCCGAGATTTCTGCGGCACCTCGATCGCCGCCGCTGCGGCCGGCTCGCGCTGTCGGCGCTGGCCGCGGTCCTGATGTACCTGTCGGCGCCGACCGCGGACCTGTGGCCGCTGATGTGGATCGGGATCGTGCCGCAGATCTACGTCGCGCTCGACTCGACCACGCCCAAGCGCGCGTTCCTGCATGGCTGGCTCACGGGCACCATCGCCAACACCGCGGCCTTCTTCTGGATGCGCGGCTTTCTCCAGCACTTCGGGCACATGTCGGCGCTGCAGGCGATCCCGATCATGATGCTGCTCACCAGCTACCAGGGGCTGGAGTTCGCCTTTCTCTCTTGGGGCATCTATCGCGTGCGCCGGCGCGTGAACCTGCCGATGGCGATCGTCGCGCCGCTCGTGATGGTGGTGATCGAGCTCTGCACGCCGCAGATCTTTCCTTTCTATCTGGCGATCACCCAGGCCTGGGTTCCGCCCGTGATTCAGATCGCCGACATCACCGGGCCGCTCGGCGTGACGTTCGTGCTGGTCGCGATGAACGGCGCGCTCTACGACGGGCTCGCCGCCTGGCGCGCACACCGCGCCGGCAGCGCCGCCGCGCCGTTCGACTGGCGGCGCGCGCTGCGTCCGCTCGCGGCGGCTTGCGCGCTGGCCGCGTTCGTCGTGGTCTACGGCTTCGTGCGCATGCACCAGGTCGACGCGCGCCGTGCCGCCGCGCCCCGGGCGCGCGTCGGCCTCGTGCAGGCCAACGTCGGCATCCTCGAGAAGTGGGACCCGAGCGAGTTCGCGCACCTCGTCGACACCCACCAGAGCCTGTCGGTGAATTTGCAAGACGCGGGCGCTGACCTGGTCGTGTGGCCCGAGTCGTCGTACTCGTACGTGATCAGCCGCGAGATGGATCGGGATTTCCCGCGCGGCGACCGGCGCGAGATCCGGCGCGGCCTCGACAAACCGCTGCTGTTCGGCGCGATCACGCGCTCGCCCGGTGAGCCGCGCACGTTCAAGGACAGGTTCCCCTACAACACCGCGATCATGATGGACGCCACGGGCCGCATCACCGGGAAATACGACAAGGTCTTCCTGATGATCTTCGGCGAGTACATCCCGTTTTACGAGAGCATCCCCTGGTTCACCAAGCTCTTCCCCGAGGCGTCGAACACCAACCGCGGGCAGGAGCCGGCCGTGTTTCCGTTCGAGCATGGGGGAAGGACGTTCAAGCTCGGTCCGCTCATCTGCTACGAGGACATTCTGCCGGCGTTCGCGCGCCGGGTGGCGGCGCTGCGCCCGAACCTGTTCGTCAACATCACGAACGACGCCTGGTTTGGCGAGACCGCCGAGCCGTACCAGCACATGGCGCTGGCGGTCTTCCGCTCGGTCGAGCACCGGATCGAGATGGTGCGCGCGGTGAACACCGGCGTTTCGGCGCACATCGACGCCGCCGGGCGCGTGCTGCAAGCGAGCGCGACCGTCGACCCGCTGGCCGATCCGTCGCCGCAGCCGACCACGCTGATGGCGGACGCGGCGCTCCTCGAGGGCGGCGGGTTCTATCGTGTCATCGGCGATCTCTTCGGGTTCCTCTGCCTGGCGCTGCTGGTCGTCTTGTTGTGGCGCGGCGGATCTTTGAAGATGGGAACCCCGAGAGAGCTCCCGACCCCTCCGGCGCGCGCTCAGCGGCGCAAGAAGAAGGGATAGGTGAACGTCTGGATCGACCCGTCGAAGCGCGGGAAGCGGGCGCCGCGCGCCGCCTCGACGATGCAGTCGCCGGTCGGCGTCCCGGCGAGCGCGCCGCCGAGCTTCACCGACTGCACCGAACCGTTGCCGGCGACCTCGTAGGTCAGCGGCGCGGCGCCGGGCACGTGGAGGCGCTCGAAGCAGGCAAAGACCTGCGCGCGGATGTGGCCCATCGCCTCGGCGATCACCACGCGCGACAGCTCGGTCGGTAGCGGCTTGTCCTCGTCGTTGTCGTCGCTGGCGTCGTCGGTCGCCGCGGGCGAGCCCGGCTTCCCCGCCTCGGCCTTCGCGGCCACGCGCGCCGCCGATTTGCAATGGTCGCTGTCGGGCAAGGCCGCCGCCCGCTCGCCGAGACCGGTCGACGGCGGCGAGGAGAGGATGATCGCGCCGGTGCAGGCGTCGACGATGCGCGCCGCGACCAGGCCGAGCGCGTAGCCGCGCGTCGATCGAAAGTGCCACTCGCTCGCGGTCGCGTTGAAGACCATCTCGGCGCGCAGGTGCGGGCGCACCTCTCCCAGCCAGCTCCGTGCTTCGCTTTGCGACGGGAAGCCGAGCGGCAGCGACACGATCTCGACCGCGCCCGCCAGACCCTCGGCGCCAGGGGCGGTCGCCACCGATTTGCCGCCACCGGGCTTCGCTTCCGCCGGGTTCTTCAGCGTCACGAACACCGGGTCGGACGACCGACCGATCCGGATCGGGTTCGTGCAGGCGATGCAGCCGGTGAGGCTGATACGATAGCCTTTCAGCGTCTCGTCGTAGGGCGAGACCGAGATCGCCGCCGGGTCGCGCGCCGCGATCGAGAACGCGTGCTCGGGCAAGGTCCGCCGCAGGTACGCGAGCGTGGCCTGGCAGCGTGCGTGCTCCAGAGCGCGTGTCTCGGCAGGGCAGCGATCGACCAGCGCGCCCAGCAGCGCGCCGACGTCGCCGGCGGGCCGGGCGCCCTTCGCGAGCGATTCGAAGCTGTCGCCTTCGCCTTCGCCCCCCGACCTCTCGCGCGCCTGGCCGTCGTCACCGGCGGCGCGCGCGTCACCCGTCCGCGCGCCGGTCACCGCGAGCGCGGCGGCCAGGCACAGGAGCGCGGTTCGCATGGGCGCTCGACTATACACCGCCGTGGCCGGGCCCGAGGATCGCCTTCAGGTAGTGCGGGTAGTCGAAGTCACCGTTGGTCTGGTCCGGCGTGTGACAGCCGAGGCAAACCGAGGCCGGGACCTGGCGCTGCATCGTCGAGGCGCCCTTTGGCGGGCCGCCGTCCCCGTGCCCGGCGTCGCCGCCTCTTTGCTCCGCGGTGACGTGGTCGAGCCCGGGGCCGTGGCACGCTTCGCAGCCGACGTCGCGCAGGCGCGCGGTCGCGACGCGCAGATCGCCGGTCCCGCCTGGTCGCATGAACCCGGTGACGTGGCAGCCGACGCAGGTCGGATCGCCATCGCGCTTGGCTCTCTTCAGCGTCGCGAGCGCGCGCGCGTGCGCGGTGGTCTGCCAGAACTTCAGCGCCTCGGCGTGGCAGCCGCCGCACGCGACGGATCCGGTGTAGCGCAGGTTCTCGTCGGCCGTCGCCGTGCCCGCGCCCTCCCCGGGCGTCGCCGCGACGGCGTGCGGCGCCGTCGGCAGGTGCGGGGTCACGCCGACGGGCAGGCCGGCGCTCGCGCGCCGCTGGCTCTCGCGATTGTAGCCGGCGACCAGCAGCGCGACGCCGGGATGATCGGGGATCGTCGCGGCGAGCGGGATGATCCGGTTCTCGAACCAGCTGCCCTGGATCTTGGCCGCATGGGCGCGCAGCTCGTCGAGATCGTGCGCGATGGCCTTTTCCAGCTTGGCGATCTGATCGGAGAAGTGGGCTTGCAGGATGGGCGGCTGCTCGGGGGCGCGCTTGCGGTAGTCCGCGATCTGCTGCTGGTGGTCGTCGAGGATGGCCTGCAGCTGCGCGCGCCGCCCGCGGTCGACGAAGGGCCCGGTCCTGGTCGTGCCGTCGCCGACGACGTGCAGGTCCAGGCGCCCGAAGTCCTTGCCCATGGTCATCGCCTCGAGCGCGCGCGAACCCGCGAACTCGTCGGGGGTCTCGAAGTTCATCCCGCTGTGGCCCAGCACCACCCAGTCGATGCCCGGGGCCGCCTGCATGATCTTCTGCGCCTCGGCGTAGGGGCCCGCGTGCACCAGCGCGATCACGATCGCGGCGCCGCGCGCGTGCAGCGCCACCACTTCGTCGCGCGCAGCGGCGCTCGGATCGCGCGCGTCGAGCCGCCAGGCCTTCCAGCGCTCGGCGTCGTCGGGCAGCGCGCGGATCAACCCGAAGAGGCCGACCTTCACGCCCGCGACCTCGACGACGCGATCGGCGTCGAAGAAGAGCCGCCCGCGATCGTCGTACAGGTTGGCGGCCAGCGTCGGGATCTTGTGCTCGGCCAGCAGGCGGCGCAGCAGCGGCGGTCCGATCGCCAGGTCGCGCTCACCCGGCGTGAACGCCGTGAGCCCCGTGCGCGCGAGCGCCGAGAGAATCAGCTGCGCGCGGCGCGTGATCTCGGTCGGGTCGGGCGGCAGCAGGGCCGGGTTGGCGCGCGCGCTGGCGCTGTCGATCGGCAGCAGCAAGTCGCCGGCGTCGAGCACAAGAACCCCGTCCGCCTGGGCGCGGGCCTGGTCCAGCTCAGTGGCTCTCCGGGCAAGACCGCCCAGCGGATGGGCCGGTCAGCCACAAGGCTCGTACTCGCCGAGAATGTTCGACGAGTAGGCGATGACGATCTGCTTTCCGCGCGGCGGCGGGACCACGGCCGTGGTGTCCGGCGCGCCCGGCGCGCGCCCAGCCGCGTCCACCGGCGGCGCGGACGGCCGGGATGGGTGGCAGGACGCAAAGACCAGTAACAGCGCGACGCCGGCGAACGGGACGCGTGCGACCGCGGTTCTGATTCGAACTGCAACTGGGGCGGCGCCGGTGGTCATGGCGAGATATTATCAGTCTGCGACCGCGGTCGCGCCGCATTCCCCTCTCGCCGAATGAAGCCCACCTCGACATCTCTCTCGACCTCGAAAGCGCGGCCGTCGTCGTCTTCGTCGGCATCCGCTGCGGAGTCCGCGCCCGAGCCAGAGGACCGGGACACCGACGGTGAGGCGGCCGAGGCGACGGGCGAGGTCCCAGCCGCCGACGAGCTCGACCCCGACGAGGCGCGCATCCCCGACGCCGTGCTCGAGCCCGAGGTCGCGCCGAGATCGACGACCGGCCTGTCTGCGCCGATCCGCGATCCGCTCACGCGTTTCCTGTCGGAGGCGCGCCGCTACCCGCGCCTGTCCGAGAGCCAGGAGCGGGAGCTGGGCCTGGCGGTGCGCCAGCGCGGCGACATGGACGCCGCGCGCAAGCTGGTGGTCCACAACCTGCGCCTGGTCGTCGCCATCGCGTACCAGTACCGGCGCGCCTGGACGAACATCCTCGACCTGTTCCAGGAAGGCAGCGTCGGCTTGATGGAGGCGGTCAAGCGCTGGGAGCCGACGCTGGGCCCGCGCTTCGGGTCGTACGCCGCGTACTGGATCCGCGCGTTCGTGCTCAAATTCTTGTTGACGAATTCGCGTCTGATTCACGTCGGCAACACGCGCGCCGGCCGCAAGCTGTTCTTCCGCCTGGAAAAAGAGCGGCAAAAGCTGCTGGCCGCCGGATTCGAGCCGACGCCCAAGCTGCTGGCCGCGAAGCTGGACGTCGACGAGAAGGAGCTGGACCAGGTGAGCCAGCACCTCGATTCGCGCGAGGTGTCGTTCGAGCCGCGCGCCGGCGCGCCCGAGGATTCCTATCCGCTGTCGGAGCG
>CAZNCQ010000289.1:0-9102 GCA_964571275.1 uncultured Myxococcales bacterium | reverse complement strand
CGACGCTCGACCAGGCGCGACGACTCGCGCGTGACGAACGCGATCTCGACGCCGTCCGCGCGCAGGCGTTCCACCCCCATGCCGTCGCGCACCGAGAACCGCTTCAGCGCCTCGCCCTCGGCGGAGTAATAGACGCCACCGTCGGTGAGCACGCCGTCGACGTCGGTGGCCACCACCTTGACGCGCGCGGCGCGCATCTCCAGCTCGCGCTCCAGGAGCGGCGCGCTCACGGGCAGTCCGTCCATCAACATTGGATCACCATCGCGTCACCATGCGGTCCATCCTCCGTCGATCACCAGGTTCGCTCCGGTCATGTAGCTGGACGCATCGCTCGCGAGGAACAGCACGGCACCGCACAGCTCGTTCGACTGCGCCAGGCGGCCGAGCGGCGTGCGGCGGCGGTAGTTCTCGACGAAATACTCTTCCTGACCCGGCTGGGCGACACCACCCGGCGACAGGCTGTTCGCGCGCACGCCGCGATCGGCCCAGTACGTGGCCAGGTAGCGCGTGAACGCGAGCACGGCGCCCTTGCTGGCCGGGTAGACAGGGCTCTTCCAGAACGCCTGGCTTCCGTCGGGCCGCCGGTAGATGCGCTGATCGGGGCCGACCATGCCGTACGTCGACGCGATGTTGATGATGCTGCCGCTTCCGCGCTTCGCCATCTCGGCGCCCAGCACCTGGGACGCGAGGAACATCCCGGTCACGTTGACGTCGAGTGCGCGCCGGAAGGCTTCGATCGGGTAGTTCTCGAAGCGCGACAGACGCGCCGCGCTCTCGGCGTCGGCGAAGCGGTCGTTGAGGGCGGCGTTGTTGACCAGCACGTCGAGCCGATCGCCGGCCCGCAGCGCGGCGTCGCGCACGCGGCCCAGCCCCTGGGCGTCGGTGATGTCGGCGGCGACTGGATGCACCTGCCGCAACCCGGCCTCGTTGAGCGCGCGCGAGGTCGCATGGCAGCCCGCGAGGTCGACGTCGGTGGCGATGACGATCGCCCCCGCCTCGGCCAGCGCGCGGCAGTGCTCGCGGCCGAGCAGGCCGGCGGCGCCCGTGACCACGGCGACGCGGCCCGTGAGCGAGAACAGCGCCGGCGTCGAAGCGGCGTCGGGCGCTGGAATGTCAGACCCGCGCATCGGGCACGTCCTTCCCGGCGGCGGGCGGTGTCGGCTTCACGTTGAAGTTGCCGGTGCGGCGAAAGACCGGCTCCAGCGGCGCTCCGCGCAACGACGACTCCAGGCGGCGCTCTTCCAGCGCCGCGCGCAGCAGCGGCAGCACGTCGGCGTACGCGCGCAGCAGATGCGCGATGTCGTCCTCGGTGTGCGCCGCCGACAGGTTGTGGAACCCGCCCCAGAGCACGCCGCGCTTGATCAGCTCCTGCTGCACGAACGACTTCATCAGCAACGGATCGGCGCCCGCCGCCACGCCGGCGTGGTCGGCGCTGCTGGCGAAGGTGATCATGGTGCGGCAGCCGAAGCCGACGCAGCGGGTGAACGGAACGCCCAGCGATTCGGCCAGCTGGTTGTAGGCGCCGCGCAGGCCCGCGCCCAGCCGCTCCAGCGCCGCCGGCACCTGGCGGTCGCGCAGCTCGCGCAGGGTCGCCTGCGCCGCGGCCAGCGACAGCGCCTCGCCGCCGAAGGTCGAGAAGAAGAAGACGTCGCGCTCGAGCAGTTGCATGACGTCGGCGCGCCCCGTGAGCAGCGACAGCGGCATGCCGTTGGCGACCGCCTTCGAGAAGCAAGCCAGGTCCGCGGTCACGCCGAAGCGCTCCTGCGCGCCGCCGAGCGCCAGCCGGAACCCGGTCCACATCTCGTCGAAGATCAGCAGCGCGCCGCGCGCCGCGCACAGGCGCTTGAGCTCGCCGAGGAAGCCGTCGCGCGGGGGCTCGAACGTCGTCGGTTCGAGGATCACGCACGCGGTCTCGTGATCCAGCGCTCGAGCAACCGAATCGAGATCGTTGTACGCGAACGTGTGGGTCAGCGCGGCGACGTCAGCGGGCACGCCGCGATTGCGGTCGGTGACGCCGATGTACCAGTCGTGCCAGCCGTGGTAGCCGCAGCACAGCACCTTGTCGCGGCCGGTGAACGCGCGCGCAACCCGCACCGCCGCCGTCGTCACGTCGCAGCCGTTCTTGCCGAAGCGCACGCGCTCGGCGCCCGGCACCATGCCGCGCACCAGCTCGGCGACCTCGACCTCGAGCGGGTGCATCAGCGAGAACGTGATGCCCTGGGCGAGCTGGGCGCGGATCGCCTCGTCGACGGTGGGATCGCAGTAGCCCAGCACCAGCGGGCCGACGCCCATGGTCATGTCGAGGTACTCGTTGCCGTCGACGTCGACCACGTGCGCGCCCTTGCCGGCGTGCAGATACTTGGGCGCCACGCCGCGCACGTGCTGTCCCACGCCCTTGGCCAGCGTCTGGGTGCCGCCGGGGATCAGCCGCGCCGCGCGCGAGTAGAGCGCGTCCGACGACGCGATCGACGGGTAATCGGCGTTGAAGGCGATGCGGTTCGCGTACATGCCGCCCGCCAGGCTCGGCGCCGCCGGCGCGGGCGTGCGCCGCCGCGCGGATCCGCCGTGTTCGGCCAGCGCCTTCTTGAAGCGCGAGGCCAGGCGCGCCGCGCTGAAGCCCTCGTGCTCGAGCACATCGGCGAGGCGCCCGGGCCGAAACCAGCGCGCGTCGAGACCCATCGGCACCACCGGCACCGAGACGCGGTGGCGCACCAGGACCTCGGCCACCGCTGCGTAGAGGCCGCCGACCAGCAGGTGGTCCTCGACGGTGGCCAGCACCCGACACCCGGCGACCGCGTCCAGGATCGCCGCCTCGTCGAGCGGCGCGATCGTGCGCAGGTTGACGAGGCGCGCCCCGACGCCCGACGCGCGCAGCGACGTGCACGCCTCGGCCGCGAACGGCACCAGCATGCCGGCCGCCAGCACGGCGAGATCGCCGCCGCCGCCCGACACCTCGGCGCGGCCGAGCGCGAACGGCTCGTGCGCCAGCGCCGAAGGACGCGCGTTGTAGCGAACGTACGTCGGCGACGGGCTGGCGAGCACGGCCGGCAAACCCGCGCACAGCTCGCGATCGTCGGCGGGGCAGAAGATCTCCATGCCAGGGATCGCGCGCATCACGGCGATGTCGTCGATCGCCTGGTGCGTGGGGCCGTTGGCCTCCGACAGAAAGCCGGGTACGCCGCCGACCAGCTTCACCGGCAGGTGCGCGATGCCGACGTCGGTGCGCACGAACTCGAACGCCCGCAGCGTCAGGAAGGTCGACAGCGCGTGCACCACCGGCACGCGCCCGCGCAGCGCCAGGCCGGCGGCCATGCCGACCATGGTTTGCTCGCAGATGCCGACGTCGATGAAGCGCGCGCCGATCGCGGCCGGCAGGTTGCGGATCGCGGCGCGGTTCTCGGCGGTCATCACGATGATGCGCTCGTCGGCCGCGCAGAGCGCGCCCAGCGTCGCCTCGTAGGTCGGTGCGGGCATCCCCGCGGGCGCGGCGTTCGGGTTCATCGAACCACCAGCGGTGGTGAGCGCAGCTCGCCCGCGGCCGCGCCCTCGAGCTCGGCAAGCAACATCGTTACCTCCTCGGGGTGCAGGTCGACGAACCAGCGCTCGGCGCGCCCCTCCAGGCTGGGCAGGCCCTTGTTGCGCACGGTGCGCGCGATGATCGCGGTCGGCTTGCCGGGCGTGCGCGGCAGCGTCGCGAACGCCTGCTCCAGCGCGGAGAAGCTGTGGCCATCGGTGTCGGCGACCGCGAAGCCGAAGGCCGCGAACTTGTCGGCGAGGGGCTCCAGCGGAATCAGCTCCTCGGTGGCCAGGTTGGCCTGAAAGCCGTTGCGGTCGACGATGACCACCAGGTTGTCGAGCTTCTTCGCGCCCGCGACCAGCGCCGCCTCCCACACCGAGCCCTCGTCGAGCTCACCGTCGCCCAAGATCACAAAGACGCGCACGAGCGCGCGCGACGGCTCTTGCCGCAGGCGCGCGTCGACGGCGATGCCCATGCCGACGGACATCAGGTGACCAAGCGATCCCGAGTGAAACTCGACACCGGGGACCGCGCGGTTCGGGTGCCAGTAGAGGTGGTCGTCGATGGCCAGGTGGTTCGCCAGCCGCGCCGTCGAGAAATAGCCGCGCTCGGCCAGCGTGCCGTAGAGCGCGGGCACGTCGTGACCCTTCGACAGCAACAGATAGTCGCGCGTGGGATCGGTCAGCCGATCCGGCGACACGCGCAGCACCCGGTCATAGAGGTAGACCAGCAGGTCGGCGCACGACAGCGATGCGCCCAGGAAGCACCCGCCGTTCGTCGCCATGCGGATCGCGTGGCCGCGCACGCGCTTCGCCTGCGCTTCCAGCGCGCTGAAATCGCTCATGGAACCTCCCAGGCGGCCGCGTCGGCCGCCGGCGCATCCGGCGCGAGCTGCGCGCGTTGCGCGCCACCGGCCAGCGTGCGCAATTCGGACGCATAGCTCTGGATCCAGGACTGGCCGGTGTACGCGGCGTTGAGCGCGCGCACCTCTGGATGGCGATCGAGATGGTCGACGATCGCCTCGACGGTGAAGGGCGGCACGAAGGCGCCCGCGGCGTCGGCGGAGCCCGCGCGATGCAGCGCCTCGAACACCGCCGAGATCAGTTGATAGTCTTCCTGGTAGTCGAGCGTGAGCCGCACCGTCGCCGACAGGTCCTGGCCGGTCGACCAGCGGACGTTGGCGAGCGCGAACCGCTCCGGCTGATCCCAGATGAACGGCGTGGTGTGCTCGCGCTCGAAGGGCCGCTTCGCTTCGCGTGCGGTCGCCTCCAGCGCGTCGAGGCGGATGACCTCGACGTCGTTGCCGTCGGGCCAGGTCGCCGGGTGCAGGTTGCTCACGTAAGCGTAGCGCTCCGAATTCGCGCGGAAGAACCCCACGATCTCGTCGATGACCGCCGGATCGATCAGCGGGCAATCCGATGGAATCTTCACGATCGCGTCGGCCCCGGTTGCGCGCGCCGCCAGCAGGTGCCGGTCGACCAGGTCATAGGGGTCGCCGGAGATGCACGCCACCCCGCAGGCGGCGGCGAGCCGGCGGATCGAATCGTCGGCCGCGAGGCGGGTCGTCGCCACCACGATCTCGTCGAGGTGCTCGGCGTGCGCGACGCGCGCGAGCATCCGTTCGAGCGCGGGGCGCCCTCCGAGTGGCAGCAGCACCTTGCCCGGCAGCCGGGTCGACCCCACGCGTGCCTGGATGACGCCGACGATCTTCAGGGCGCTGCTTCGGGCGTCGTGCGGGACTTCGGCTGCTTGCGTCGCCACAGATCCCTTCTAACAGCCAAAAACAACGATCCGATGACGATCCAGAAAACCTCTTTTGTCCGTTTGACGAAAATAAACGCAGCGCCTGTCGCAATTGGGTCAGTTACGTACAATTCCCGCATCAACATGAGCTGCGTTGCATCTTGAACGCCGAGCCCGGCGGGCACGAAGATGACCATGGCCCGCAGCAACGAGCCCACCCCGTCGAGGGCCAGGATTTGACCGAGGCCGAGCGTGGTGCCAATGCAGCGGAGGATCAGCCAGGTCTCGGCGCCCTCGATCAGCCACTCGCTCAGAAAGGGGACGAAGCAGGCGAGGCGCGCGGCCCGCGACGAATCGAAATGACGTCGCGTCGCCCGATCCAGCTCCTCGAAGCGGGCGCGGCGCTGCTCCATCCAGGCGCGGATCGGTGCGCTCGGCAGCCGGGCGATCGCGCGCGCGAGCCAGGTCCCCGACTGGGATCTGTGCAGGAGAAACGCCAGAGCGACGGTGACCGCCGCGGTCAGCGCCGCGCCCGCGAACGCGAGCCTGGCCGGCAGGTCGATTCGCCAACCGCCGGCAGTGAACCCGACGGCGATGCCCGCGAGCAACAGATAGATCGCGTCCGAAGCGATCAATTGCAGCTTGGTGAGCGCCAGGCTCGCCGCACCGACGGCGATCGGAACCTCGGCGCGGCGTTCCAGCAGCGCGATCTTCGCCGCCTCGCCGGCGACCGAGCCGCCGGGCATGGCCAGCACGATCGCCTCGACCGAGAGACGCAGCTCGAGCATGCGCCTCCAGCGCACGCGATACCCCAGCGTTCTCAGGATCGTTCGCCACCCGAGCGCATCGATGGTCATGGCGAGCAACGTCGGCAACAACACCAGCGCCAGCGTCCACCGCATCTGCGCGACCAACGCGCGGGCGCGCGCGAGGTCGCCGGGGTGAATCAGCCGCGCCAGCAGCGCGATCAGGCCCGCCACGACGGCGACGCGAACCACGAATAGGAGACGCCGAAGGGCACGCCGGCGCAGCGTCGCGTGCTCAGGCATCCCGCATGAAGACGCGAACCTACGACGGTCAGCGCGAGCTTGTGTGAAAAGTGCGAGCCAGTGTCGTGTCGATTGTGTCGAGCGCGTTGTTTGTGCCGATTGCGTGGCTCCCATTGCCCGCATTGCGCGGGGCCGCGGTCCCGGTTGCCGGCCCGGGTAATCCCAGCAAGTCGCGGCAAACCCCCGCAATGCGCCGCGCGCTGGTGCTGCCGTTCTGGATCGGGCACAGGCGCGCCAGCTCCTCGACGTCGAAATAGGAGTGGACCTCCTTGTTCAGCGCCAGGCCCACGTAGGCCGTCGACGAGAACTGCGTGACGAGGACGGCGCAATTCGCAATCATCTCCTCGGTGTTGCCGTTCTCGAACACCAGCGCGTCCGGCGCGTGGCGCGCCAGCTCGGCGCGCGCGCGAACGGCATTTTCGTTCGGATGCAGCTTCCAGATGATCGGCCGTCCGGCCGCGATGTCGATGACCTGGCAAATGAACCGTGGCCGGTCCTCCCAGCGCGCCGTCTCGCGGATGTCCGAGCTGCAAACCAGCGTGTAGCCGTGATGGGGAAAGGTGTTGTCGAGGAAGCGCCTGCAATCATCGAAGTTGGGAATGCCCGTGACCACGATCTTTTCGTCGGGTACGCCCTTGCGCATGAACAGGCGGCGATAACCGTCGCTGCTGACGCAGAAGCGGTCATAGGCGTGGCTGAGCCCGGTCGTCGATGACGTGGCGGCCAGCCAGGGCGGCAGGCGCAACGCCTTGATGATCCTGAAGATCACGTCTTCGGGGTCGGTCATTCCCTCCTGGACCAGCACCACCACGCCCGAGCGCACGTTGCGCGGGATCGCCAGGTCCGAGCAGGTGACCACCAGATCGTAGCGGCCGGCGCGCCCGTCGAGATCCAGCGGCAAGCCCTGCGCCTCGAGATGAGCGCGGCAGCGCGCGCGCAGCTTCTTGCCGAGGGCGGTCGACTCGAGGCAGCCGAGCCGGCGCAAGAGCTCGAGAGCACCGTCGCAATAGTACCAGGTGAATGCGGGCTCGCACTCCGGCAACGCCGCGGCAATCTGCTGCACCTGCGTGGTGTGGTTGAGTGTGCCACCGACGAAGAGGATCCGCGGCCGCCGGCCAGCGAGCGTCGTGCGCGCCGGCGGCGGCGACCGGCGGCGCGAAAGGAGACGCAGGCTATCAATCGCATGCCCAATCCAGGTCGGAACGATCGCCAGCAGTACCACTGCCAGGCGCCCGAGGAAGATCGCTTGCGCCAGCAGCAGGCTCACGACCAACCGCAGCAGATTCCTCAGGCGCTCCATGTGCGTGAGTGTCGCCTCCCTACGACTGGCAGCGATGCCATGTTGCGGGGCAGAGGTCAACCAACGCGCAACAATGCACCGCAATTGGCACCGTTCTTTCGAGCGACGCGCATTCCAGCATGGTATCGGTTTGCCGCTCGTCACGTCGCCGGCCATGAATCACCCACGATCGGATCCATACGCCGGCCGGCCATACGCCGGCTGGCAATACGCCGCCTGGATCGACCGCCGGCGGCGCGCGATCCTGGCGGTCGGCGGGTTGCTCGCCGCGGCCGGCGCCGCGCTCGCGCTTCAGCTCCCCGTCCGCGCCGATCTGTCGAACCTCCTGCCGCCGCAGGAACGGTCGGTGCGCGACCTCGAGCGCATCGAGCGCCGCACCCAGGCGCTGGGCCTGGTGCTGGTCGCGGTGTCGAGCCACGACGCCGCGCGCCGCAGCGCGGCCGCCCGCTCGCTGGCCGCGCGTATCCGCGCCCTCGACCCGTCGCTGGTGGCCGACGTCGTCAGCGACGAAGGCGTCGGGCGCCGCTTCGCCTGGGACCACCGCTTCCTGTTCGCGCCGCTCGCAGACCTCGAGGCAGCGCGCGATTCGCTCGGCGCCACGATTCGGCGCGCCAAGCTGCGCGCCAACCCGCTCTATGTGTCACTGACCAGCGCCGAGGAGGACGCGCGCGACGCCGCCCAGGAACGCGCCGAGATCGACAAGCTGCGCCGCCGGCTGCGCGAGGGCGAGGACAAGGCCAACCAGCCGAGTGAGCTGGTCTCTCCCGATGGCCAGCTCCAGCTGCTGATCGTCGAGGCCCCATTCCCCTCGACGTCGGTGCCCGAGGGCGAGCGCCTGGTCGCCGCGCTCGATCGCGCCGTCGCCGAGACCTCGCGCGAGATCGGCCCCCGCGTCGCGATCGGCCTGACCGAGGACGTCGTCATCGCCGTCGCCGAGCACCGCGCGATCCTGCGCGGGCTGACGCTGGCGGTGGTGCTGACCGTGGGCATCGTCGGCGTCTCGTTGCTGCTGTACTTCGGGTCGATGCCCGCGCTGATGGCGCTCTTTGGATCGCTCGCGGTCGGCACGCTGGCGGCGTTCGGCGTCGCGCGTCTGGTGATCGGGCATCTCAACAGCGTGACCGCGTTCCTGTCGTCGATCGTCGTCGGCAACGGCATCAACTTCGGCATCCTGGTGCTGGCGCGCTATCTGGAAGCGCGCCGCCGCGGCGAGGCCGGCGTGCGCGCGCTGTCGACCGCGCTCGGCGGATCCTTCACCGGCACGCTGACCGCGGCGCTGGCGGCCGGCAGCGCGTACGCGTCGCTGATCGTCACCGACTTCCGCGGCTTTCGCGACTTCGGCGTCATCGGCGGCGGCGGGATGCTGCTGTGCTGGGCGTCGGCGTACACCATGTTGCCGGCGTTGCTCGCCATGCTGGAACGAAGGGGCGCGATCCGTGTGGCCCCCGAGCCCGGGCTGGGGCGCTTGCTGGCGCGCTTGTCGCCGCGACGGC
>CAZNCQ010000288.1:0-9127 GCA_964571275.1 uncultured Myxococcales bacterium | reverse complement strand
CCAAAAGCTGTATCGAGGGTTCGAATCCCTCCCTCTCCGCTGGCGCTCGCGGGAGAAGCCCTTGAGGCTCGCTCCCGCGAGCGCGAGATCATCGTTGTGGCTTCGTGGGTGGTTTGGCGTCGCGCGCGGGTTCTTCCGCGTGACGGCTGCGTAAACTCTTGACGGCCTCGCGCGGTCACGGCATACGTACGCAGCAACAAGCGGCCATAGCTCAGCTGGATAGAGCATCGGTCTACGGAACCGAGGGTCGGGAGTTCGAATCTCTCTGGCCGCGCCCCCTCACTCCACCGTTGCGGCAAGCGCTTCGCTTGCCGCGCGGTTGGCCGTCATGATCGGCCGCAGCAGCGCCCGCACGACGGCGCGCGCGGTGTCCGAACGCCCGACGAGATGGGCCAGCGGCGGCGCGGTACGCGCGTAGAGCTGCGCCGCAAGCTCGACCATCCCCGACCGTCGCGCCGCCAGGTCGCGCTCGTGGCGCAGGAGCGCGACGTCGGGGTCGAGCTCGCTGCCGTACGCAGCCGTCGCGATCACACACCCGGACAGCTGGGTATAGGGTCGCTTACCCGTGATGACGCGCGCGAACGACGTCGCCGACCAGCCGCACGCGCCGCGCGCGCGCAGGCCGATCGAGTACGCGGTCTGCGGCAACAGGCCGTCGACCTCTACCTGGCTGATCGTCTCGGGTGCGTCGACGGCCGGCGGCGGGGCCGGCGTCCATTGCGAGAACAGGCTCTCGTCAGCGCCCTTCAGCGGATCGGGTGCGATCGCATAGCGCAGGTCGTAGCTCTCCACCTGAGCGCCGCTATCCGACGACTGCCGGAACGTGAACATCGCCGACGTCGCCGGCTGGGTAGCCTGGGGCTCGTCGATGCGCGGTGCATCGGGCGGGGGCGCGGTCGCGCAATCGAGGGGCGCGCACGCGATCTCGTCGACGTGAACCAGCGCGGTCCCGCCCGGGCCGTCGCCGGCGCGCAGGCGCTGGACACCGCTGCCCGGCACCGTCGCGTTGATCTGCGCGTCGATCGGGTGCAGGTCGCCGGCGGCGCCGGTCCAGTCGCCATAGCCGTACGCCGCGCTCGCCCCGGTCGCGGCGATCGGCCCCGACGCAGCCGAGAAATGAAATGGAACGCGGTACACCACCGACGGCTGGCCGACGTTGCCGTTCTGGCCGTAGGCGTTGTAGTTGCTCACCTCCTCGGGCTCGATGAACGAGTCGTGGGTGAAGGCGGCGTTCTCGTCGAACTCCTTGCCGACCTCGATCATCAACGCGTAGTCGCCGTCGGCCATGCCGTCCGGAATGCTCCAGGTCGCCGAAAAGCCGCGGTCGTAGGCCGGCGTCGCCGCCGCGATCACGTCGACGTCATTGATGAGGCCGTACTGAGGCGCGTCGCCGAAGTCGCACGCGCTGCCGCCGCTGCTGATGATCGGAATGCACACCCTGCTCCAGTCGAGGATGTCGCCGCGCGGCGGGTAGTACGTCTTCGCCTCGCCGGGCTGGAGCAGCCCCTTGGCGTCGCGGAACGTGCCGCTGGCGCAGGTGACGGCGTCGACGATCTCGCTCTCCATCATCGGCCGGCAGAAGTGACTCTCGGGCGAGGACACCGGTTCGTGGAACGTCATCCAGTTGTCCATGCCGTCGTTCATTACGACCGACTCGTAGAGCACGCCGCGCCGGTGCGCCCAGACCGGCACCGCCATGATTCGCCGCCCGTAGGGAAACAGCGGCCCCGAGCGAAAGTCCCAACGGCCGGGTCGGTTGCCGATTCCGTACAGCGCCACGCCGTTGGTCACCATCAGCGTGTCGATGAACGTGGAGCCGTCGGCGCTCTCGACCCAGACGGCAATCTGCGGTCCGTAGTCGGGCGTGCCGACGTCGAACCGGCACGCGCCGCTCGCCGGGTCGCGCGCGAGACAATCGGGCTCGAACTGGTAGCGCAACAGGCGGCAGCTCGCGTGCGCCGCCGTTGCGGTCACCAAGACGCCGCCGAGCGCGACGGCCGCCGCGAAAGCGCGGCGAACGGAACGCGGACGACAGAGCGCTGCGACCACGACGAACCTCCATCCTACCTGCAGCGCAGACCGTTGACGAAACGCGTGGAGCTGTTGCGCGCCAGGCAACAGTTCGACCGGCTGAGCTACCCGCATCTCCGCATTTTCTTTAGGTGTGGGACGTCATCTACATTGGTCCGAATTGTGCTTTGCAATACTATTTATGAACCGCTCTAACGCGGAATCCTCCCGAGATCTACCCGCAGCCGCCGCCCCGACGACAAAGGAAGCAACCCCGGTCCAGATGGCGACGAAAACCGCGCCGATTCTGTATCTGCCGACCTGGTCGCGCCTGCGCATTGCCACGAAACAGCGGACGCGCCTCGGCAGCGGCGGCGACTTCTTCGAGGTGTTCCAGCACCGCGACGGGCCCGTCTCGACGGTCATGGCCGACGTCGCGGGCAACGGCCCGCGCGCCGCGGTGCCGGTCTCCGATCTGCGTTGGGCCTTCCGCCAGCGCCTGGCGCGCGGTGAGGCGCCCGGTCAGGTGCTGGGCGCCGTCAACGATTGGCTGATCGGCCAGAGCGTGCACGAGCTGCTGGTGACGGCGCTGTGCATCCGCGTCGACGTGACGACGGGTGTCGCCGAGATCGCCAGCGCGGGGCACCTGGGTCCGTTCATCAAACGAAAATCGGGGATGGCCGAGACCCTGACGCCCGCGCCGGCGCTGCCGCTCGGCATCCTCGAGGGCGAGGAGTACAACGCCATCCGCACGGTGCTGTCGCTGCAAGACGCGCTGGTGATGGCGACCGACGGCGTGACCGATCGCCTGGCGACATCGAGCGATCCGCTGGGCGAGCTCGGCCTGGTCCGCCACCTGTCCGCCGCGCCGCCGTCGCCGCCGCACATCTGCGACGCGCTGCTGTCGATCGGCGCCGACCACGATGACGACGCGACCGTGGTCGTCGTGCAGATGCCCGCGCGCCAGCGAAGGCCGACGCCGAGCCGATAGGAGCTACGACGCGCTCGGCTTCTGCAGCGCGACCCGCAGCAGCGTCACGCCCATGATCAGGAAGCAGGCGAGGCCGAGCAGGTGATAGCCGCCTTCGCCGAGCGCGCCGTTCAGCGCATGCTCGAGCGACAACTTGCCGATCGCCTGTGCCCAGCCGTCGTTGACGGTCAAGAGCGCCACCGCGACGCCGGCGACCGCACCGCCCGCGACCAGGCCCGTCGCGAACAGGTTGCCGGGGCCGAGCTCGGATTCTTCCGGCGTTTGCTTCGCGCCGGTCGCGCCTTCTCGCCGCCGCCCGAATCGATCAGCCGCCGCCTTGACGATGCCGCCCACGAAGATCGGGGACGTCGTCGACAGCGGTAGATAGGCGCCGACGGCGAACGACAGCGACTTCACCCCGCAAAGCTCCATGGTGATCGCGAGCGCGACGCCGACCAGCACGAACTGCCAGTCGAGGTTGGCCGCGAGCAACCCCTGGATCAGCGTCGCCATCAGCGTCGCCTGCGGCGCCGGATAGCGATCGGAGCCGATCAGGTGTTGCGGCGGATGGTCGAGCACGCGGATGGTGATCCCGACGACGATGGTGGCGGTCACCACACCGATGAGCAGGCCGATCTGCTGCGCGCGCGGCGTCGCGCCCACGAGATAGCCGGTCTTGAGGTCCTGCGACGTCGCGCCGGCGTTGGCCGCGGCGATGCACACGATCGACCCCACACACAAAGCCATCGGCTGGTAGGCGTCGCCGGTCCAGCCGAAGCCGACGAAGATCAGGCAGGTTCCCATCAGCGTCGCGATGGTCATGCCCGAGACCGGATTCGACGACGTGCCGATGAGCCCGACGATGCGGCTGGCGACGGTGACGAAGAAGAAGCCAAAGACAATCACCAGCAGGCCCAGCAGCAGCTTGCTGACCACGCCCGAGCCGGGCACGAACGGCAGCACCGCCATGATCGCGACCAGGGCGCCGCAGCCGAGCAGCACGGTGGTGATCGGCAGCTCGCGATCGGTGCGCTTGGTGCGCTCGGCGCTGCCGCCCCGGCGCAGCGCCGCCAGGCTCTCGCGGAACGACGACACGATCGTCGGCAAGGTCTTGATGAGCGTGATGAAGCCGCCGGCGGCGACCGCGCCCGCGCCGATCTGGCGCACGTAGGCGCGGTAGATCGCCGACGCCGTGTTGGCGAAGGTGTGCGTCACCGGATCCCATCCGCCCGGCCCGCCGGCCGTCGTCACGCTCGCCAGGTAGCCGAGCTTGGCCAGCTGTGCGGCCACAGCGTCGGCCGGCGTCAGGAACGCGAGCAGCGGAATCAGCCCCAGCCAGGCGAGCACGCCGCCGGCGACCAGCTCGCCGGCGATCTTGGGCCCGATGATGTAGCCGATGCCGAGATACTCCGGCGTGACCTCGCCGCTCAGCACCGCCGACGGCAAGTAGCGGTTGGTCTGCTTCAGCGCCAGCGTCGGCGTCTCGGCGATGAAGTGGAAGATGCGCTGCAGCAGCGCGAACGCGAACGCGAAGCCCAGTCCCTGGTACGCGGTGCGCGCGAGCACGCCGCCCTTCTCGCCGGCGATCAGCACCGAAGCGCACGCCGTGCCCTCGGGGTAGGGCAGGGCGCCGTGCTCCTTCACGATCAGTGAGCGGCGCAGCGGCACCATCATCAGCACGCCCATGACGCCGCCGAGCATCGCGAGCGTCAGGATCGTCCAGTACGAGAAGAACGGCTCGCCGACGCTGCGCCCGGTGGCTGCGTCGCGCGAGAGAAAGAGAAACCCCGGCAGCGTGAACACGACGCCGGCGGCGATCGACTCGCCCGCCGAGCCGATGGTCTGCACCATGTTGTTCTCGAGGATCGTCGACGAGCCGAAGCGCTTGAACAGCGAGATCGCCAGCACCGAGATCGGGATCGACGCCGACACGGTGAGCCCGGCCTTGAGCGCCAGGTAGACCGTCGCCGCGCCGAAGATCACGCCGAACAAGATGCCGAGCACGATCGCCTTCGCGGTCAGCTCCGCCATGCGGGTGTCCGACGCGACGTACGGCTCGAAGGTCGAATCATCGCTCTCGCTCATCAGGACAGGTCCTTCCACCGGCACAGCGTGATGCCGCGCCGCTGGAGGGCGCTGCGCACGCGGTCGGAGCAAAGCGCGCCCAGCTCTGTGGCGCCGTAGTACGGGCGCCCCTCGGCGTCGCGCGCGGGCATGTCGGTCTCGGACGGGTGGCAGATGAGCTCGTGATCACCGGCGCCGAGCCGCCCGATGATCTCGAGGATGCGAATCTCGTCGAGGTGGCCGCTCTCGACGTAGCCCCAGCTCTGCGGGCCGTGCCGCAGCATGCCCATGCTCCGGCGCGACAGCCAGCCGAGGCCGGTGAGCAGCCCCGCCTCGATCCCGCGCGTCGGCTCGGTGACCCACGACAGCGTCGGTTTCTCGAACAGCGTGCGGATGCCGGGGATGCCGTGCCGGCGCGCCGCTGCCTCCATCGCCTTGCCGACGATCGGCAGGAAGCCGAGGTGGTGGTGCGTGTCCAGGTGATCGATGGTGATGCCGGCGTCGCGCACGCGGTCGATCTGCGCGTCGAGCTCGCGGTCGATCTCCGCGGCGTCGAGCTGCCCGCGCATCCAGCGGGTGAAGAAATCGGTCGACCGCGACAGGAATGAGCCGCCGCCGTCGGTCAGCGACGGCAGCGTGTGCGCGTCCGACACCGGCCGCCCGCCGATCAGCGCCAGGTGCACGCCGACGCCCAGCGCTGGCGCTTCGCCCAGCAGCGCGCGTGCCGCATCCAGATCGCCGCAGTTGCCCAGCAGCGACGTGCTGGTGACGATGCCGGCGCGATGCGCCTGCACGATTCCGCGCGAGATCTCCATCGTCATTCCAAAGTCGTCGGCGTTGACCACCAGACGAACGCGCGCGTCGGTCACGATCGGCTCCCCATCTCAAAAAATCGGCCAAAAGACGCCTATGTCAGGTCGCCAGCGGCGGAAAACCGACCTTTTACCATGTCGCGTCGCGCGGTCTGCCAGGTTTGACCCTGTTTTTCGAAGATGATATCTGAAGGCTCAATGGCGAAGCGCATAGTGATCGCCGACGACAGCGCGACGATCCAGAGGGCCTTCGCGATGACTTTCGGCGCCGAGGATGTCACCCTGGTCGCCGCGCGTTCGGCGGACGAGGGCTTCGCGCTCGCCCGCCAGCTGCAGCCGGAGCTGGTGATCGCCGACGGTATGATGCCGGGACGGTCGGGCTACGACCTGTGCGCTCAGATCAAGGGTGATCCGTCGCTGTCGTCGACGGCGGTGTACGTGCTCGCCTCGGCTCAGCAGCCCTACGACGATTCGCGCGGGTGGCAGTGCGGCGCCGACGGTCACTTCCTCAAGCCGTTCGACACGACGGTGATCATCGAGAAGGTGCACGAGGCGCTGGCCAAGGGGCCGACCGAGGTCGCGCACCGGGCGTCGGCCCCGCTGTCGGACGACTACGGGCCGCCGATGCCGTCCGACGTGCGCGCCATCCCGCGCGGGCTGAGCACGTCGCTGGCCTCCGCCAGCGACGACGACGAGTACGGCGAGATCAGCGTCGACATGTCGCCGCCGTCGCCCGAGGGCGACGCCGCCGAGACCGAGATCGAGTATGCGCCGGTTCCGTCGACACCTCCGCCGGTTTCGCGTCCGGCGCCGGCGCCCGGCTTCGCATCGTCGCCGGGAACGCCCGCGCCCGCGCCGGCGTTTGCCAGCCCGTCGCCCGCCGGCGCGGCCTCGGTGCCGTTGGCCGCGAGCATGCGGCCGTCGTTGATTCCGGGCATCCGGCCGGGCGCCGTCGCACCGGCACGGCCGGGCGCTCCGCCGCCGCGGCCCACGGGTCCGGGCGCGGGTCCGGCGGGTCGACCACCGGCACCGGTCGCGCGCACGCTCATGGGCTTGCCGGCGGCCAACATTCCGATCCCGGGCACGTCGCGGCCCGCGGCGCCGCCGATGTCGCGTCCGACGCCGCCGGCCGCGAACGGCCCGACGCCGGCGCCGCTGTCGGAGCTGTCGTCGACCCCGACGGCCGCGCCGTCATCGTCATCGTCATCGTCATCGTCATCGTCATCGTCATCGGCGTCGAGGCTCGCACCGGTCGCACCACCGGCCTCGACGCCGGCGCCGCTGTTTTCGTCGTCGCCAGTCATGCCGCTCACATCGCCCGCCGTCGCGCCCGGCGTCTCGGCGATGGTGTCGGCGGCGGTCGGTGCCGCGGTCGATCAGAAGATCGCCGCGATCGGCGCGCGCGGTCCCGAGTACGAAGCGATCGCCAGGCTGTCACGCGAGATCATCGAGCAGATCGTCTGGGAAGTCGTCCCCGAGCTGGCAGAAGTGATCATTCGCGAGCACGTGGAACGCCACGTCCGCGCGTAGGTCCTGAGGGGCCCGGCGGCCGCGCTACGGCGAAACCACCAGCCCCCAGGGCAGGCCGCCGATCTTGATGCGCTTCTCGATCTTGCCGGTCGCCGCCTCGATCACGGAGACGTCGCCCGACGGGCCGTTGGCGGTGAAGATCCACTTGCCGTCGCGGCTGACGCCGATGCCCCACGGACGCGCGCCCACGCCGTCGATCAAGCGCGCGACCTTGCGCGCGGCGACGTCGATGACCGCGACCGACTCGCCGCGCCCGTTCGAGACGTAGAGCTCCTTGCCGTCGGGCGAGAACACCAGGCCCATCGGCCGCGGGCCGAGCACGGTCTTGGCCTTGGGCTCGATCTTGATCGTGACAGTGGGCGCGTTCCTGGCGACGTCGACCACGGTCAGGATCGCGCCGTTCTCCGAGCTGGCGAACGCGGTCTTGCCGTCGCGGGTGAACGCGATCGCGCGTGGGCGTGGGCCGACGGCGATGTGCGCGAGCACCTTCAGCGAGCGCGTGTCGACCGCGACGACCTCGTTCTCTTCTTCGGAGGTCACGTAGACGACCTTGCCGTCGGGGCGCACGGTCACGCCTTCCGGCTCCTTGCCGACCGGGACCCGGTGCGTGACCTTGCCCGTGTGCAGATCGAGCACGCTCATCTCGGCGGTCTCTTCGTTCGAGACGTACATCGTCTTGCCGTCGCGCGCGAGGTCGAACGACTCCGGGTCCTGGCCGCTCGGCAGGGTGCTCACCAGCTTGTGCGTCGCGAGATCGACGACACCGACGCCGTCGGCCGAGCGGTCGGGCGGCGGCAGCTTCGATTCGTCGACGCCCGGACCGCCGCGCGGCGAGCCGGAGAGCGCGACGTACAGCGTCTTGCCATCCTTCGACAGCTTGATGCCACGCGGGCGCTTGCCGACCGGGATGCGCGTGACCACCTCGGCCTTGTCCGGGTCGACCACGACCACCTCGCCGCCGTCCTCGGCGCTCACGAAGAGGCGCGTCGCGGCGGCGGGCGCGTCGGCGGCGCGCGCGGGTGCTCTTCCCGCGCCCGACCACAGGCCGGCAGCCAGCAGCAGCGCGGAACGTGACCTCCATCTCGGAGCCACCCGGTGGGATTTCGTCAGTGCGGGTTGCATGCGTCGACCGGGATGGTTACAGCACCGATCGGCGCGCGGCGAGGGTTTTTGTGGGTTTTTTGCGGGCTTGACGGGCCCGGGTCCGGCGTCGAGAATAGCCGCTCGGTAGTTGGGCGTGGGGCAGCGGCCTCGTGGGCTTCTTCGAGAAAGGTGATGTCATGAAGTGGGAGACCCCGGTATTCGTCGAGATCAACATGAGCGCCGAGATCGGCGGGTATCAGACCGACTTCGATGACGACCGCGAGCCGGCGGGACCGCGCGTGCCGCGCGCCGACCACGCCGCGCAGCCGGACACGGCTTCTCCGCGCTGAAGCCCGCGGCGTGCGCATCCGCGTCCTCGGTTCGGCGGCGGGCGGCGGTTTCCCGCAGTGGAACTGTGGCTGCGACAACTGCGCGTCCGCGCGCCGGGGGAGCGCGCGTGTTCGCCCGCGCACGCAGGAGTCGGTCGCCGGCCGCGCTGACGGCGACGCCTGGTTTCTGATCAACTGCTCGCCGGAGATCCGCGCCCAGATCGAGAGCTTCGACGGGCTCTGGCCGCGCGCGAAGCGGCACTCGCCGATCGCGGGCATCTTCCTGACCAACGGCGACCTCGACCACTGCCTGGGGCTGCTGTCGCTGC
>CAZNCQ010000287.1:0-9175 GCA_964571275.1 uncultured Myxococcales bacterium | reverse complement strand
GGCAGCAGTTCTGCGTGGGGATGCGCCACTGCCGCATGAACGCCGCCGACGCGTTCAGGATCTCCGCCGTCTGCTCCGGGTTGTCGGTCACCGGGTTGATGCCGATGACCGCGTCGCCGCAGCCGTACGACAGCCCCTCGCGCATCGACGCGAGGATGCCTTCGATGGAATCCGACGGGTGGTTGGGCTGCAGGCGCACCGACAGCCGGCCCTCGAGCCCGACGGTGTTCGTGGCGTGGACCACGACCCGGATCTTGCGCGCGGCGTAGATCAGGTCGAGGTTGGTCATCAGCTTCGCGCAGGCGGCGATCATCTCGCTGCTGAGGCCGCGCGACAGGCGCAGCAGCTCGGCGCCGTCGATGGTGTCGTCCAGCACGTGCTCGCGCAGCCGGGCGACGGTCCACGACCTCACGGATTCGTAGACCGGGCGCTGCAGATCGTCGAGGATCAGCCGGGTGACCGCGTCGCGCTCGGGCGGGACGACCGGGTTTTCGTACAGCTCCTGCAGCGTCAGCTCGGCGAGCACGCGCTTGGCCGCGACGCGCTCCGAGACCGACGCCGCCGCCAGGCCCGCGAGCCGGTCGCCCGACTTCTCTTCGTTGGCCTTGGCCAGGACCTCCTTCACATCGGCGAACCGATGCGTGGTCCCCCGCAGAGTGGCCGCCAGATTCATCGCGGCCGACGCTATCCCGCGAGGCTGACCAGCGTCAAACGCCGGTCAGCCGATCGCTCACAGCTTCGTGTAGTCGAGGAAGTTCCCCGACATCATCAGCATCGAGAGCATGCGTAGCGACGAGGGGAAGTAGTTCAGGTCACCCTGGTTGGTCGCGCCGTAGTTGAAGGCGGCGTCGACCAGCGCCGGAAAGCCGGCCATGCCAGCGACCCCGATGGGACCGATGAAGGCCATGTTGTGGTTGCCGCTCGACACGCTGCCGCTCAGCGTGTAGCCATCACCGATATTGCCGATGTTGCTGGCCATCGGGTTGAAGAACCCTCCGACCTTCATCAAGTACGCCTGCGCGCGCGGCTCTTTGTTGAAGCACCAGTCCATGGCGATGCGCCACGGCGTTCGGGCAGCGTCGTAGCCGTAGTGGCTGTTGTCGAAGCCGGTGCTGGACGTACCGCCCGGCGCGCCGGCGGAGGTCAGAAAACCCATACCCACCACCGCCGAGTCGTTCGTCCAGTCGGGCACCAGACCATTGGACCCACTGATGGTGGCGAGCACCGCGTAGTTCTTGTCGATGATGTCGCGCGCCCACACCAGATCGCCGGCCACGACGGCGAACACGCGGAAGTACGCCGGTGAGAAGTAGGAAGGATCGCTGAGCGCGCTTCCGCCCCAGCTGTCGCCCGGCTTCAGCAGACCGTCGGGGCCAAGCGAGTTTTGGCGCATCGCCTGGATCATGTTGGCCGCGGCGGTCAGGTACGTCGTCGACGCCCACTGATCCGAGGCCATGATCAGGGCCCAGATCATGTCGACGTCGCCGTCCGACGCTGAACCGGGATCCAAGACGCCGCCCGTTGAGTTGAGGTGCCAGCTCATGAGCCCCTTGGTGTTGAAATTCGCTTGCCCGAACTTCCAGAGCGCGTCGAACGTCGGCTGGTCGTTCATGTAGACCGAGGCGATCATGCCGTAGCCGATCCCCTCGGACACGGTGTCGTTGGCGTTGTCCTGCCCGCGCTGCACGCGCAGGTTACCGGCCGCGCCGTTGCTGGTGACGAACGCGCTCTTCCACGCGTTGTAAGCCGCCAGCGCCGACGTGGACGCGTTCGAGACCGTGGTCAACGTGCAGGTGCCCGAGACCCTGTTCTGCGGGAACGTGAACGGACCACCGGTGCCGAGCTTCAGGCCCATGGTGTCGCCGCCCATACCCATGTCACCACCCGTGCCCTGGTCACCGCCGGCGGCACCACCCGCCCCGGACGCCGGGGCGGGCTTGGCGGCGCAGGCTGCAAACAGAGCACCGGCGACCGCCAGCGCCGATGCGCCGGTCCAGCGAACGCTGTGCGCGCGCATTACTAGTTGGCGAGGATCGCCGAGAGATTGCTGATGCAGAAGTTGTATGGCGCCGATGCGGTGGCGGTGGTCGGTACGTGGAACTGGATCGAAAGGATGGTCGTCGGGTCGAAGGGCGTCGCGGCCAGGTCGTAGAACGGTCCCTTGACGTCCTTCCAGAGGATGACGTTGGGCTTGTTCGCCACGACCGGCGAGCTCATCTGGTCTCCGCCCCAGAACGGGGCGTTGATGTTGGTCTTGTTCGGGAACTCCACGCGCAGCGTCGCCAGCGGCACCGTGTCGATGTTGAACTGCACACCGATCACGTTGTTCATGGTGGCGTTATACGGCTGCTTCCCCGTGCCACCGTCGGCGGTGCCGGCGTTGTTGAGGTCGATGCCAATGCCGGCGCCCCAGATGTTGGTGTAGTCGGCGGCGGTGCCCATGTTGATGACCTGGGCGACCGTGCCTGATGTGCACATCTTCCCGGCGGTGTTGGGGAACATGCCGAAGGGCGGCGTCGTGATGCTGGAGCAGGCGCTCATGGGGTGCCCGCCCTTGAGCTGGCAGTCGCTGTTCATCGCGGTCCCGTCGGAACCGATTCCGTCGCCATAGGCGTACCACGCGCCCTTGATGCCGGTGGTTCCGGTCGTGGCGGAGTCGACGAAGCCGTTCATGTCCGGCGTCAGCGCTTGCAGCTTGCCGACGCTCCCGCCCCCGCCAGTCGATGCGTCGGTGGGAGTCGCCGCCGACGTTGAACAGCCGGCAGCGATCGCCGCCGAGCCAAAAAGCACCAAGGACAGACAATTTGCCAACTGTTTCATGACTAGGCCTCTTAGATCGGTAAGGGGAGGAAAAGCGGGGCGGTTCACGAGACACGCTCGGGTCCGACCCCAGGATTTGGCGAGTATCTTCGGCGGCTGTGCGAGCGTCAAGCGTGTTTCCTGACACCGGCATGATTCCGGCCCGTGCCCGGCCCGCAGATCCAGGCTGCCGGCACCGCTGCGGTCGAGCTTCGCCCGCCGATCATTGCGTCATGTCCCAGAAATTGCCACTCATGGTCAACAACGAGAGCGTCCCCCACGATCCCTGGAAGTAGGTGAAGACCCCGCTGGAATTGACGAGTGCCGTCGAGTCGTAGACGAGCTGCGCATAGACATCGCTGACGAAGCCATCGTGGCCGCCGTCCATGGCCGCGACGCCGCCTGGCCCGATGAACGCCATTCCCGCGGCGTAGGCGCCGAGACTGCTGGGATTCGAGGGCGGCATCGCGCCGGTGACAGTGTAGCCGTCACGGATGAGGCCGAGCCCGCCCGAGCTGCTCTTCATCGAGTAGAAGCCGACGATCTTCTCGAGGTAAGCCTGCGCCATGGGCTCGCCGTTCTCGCAATAGTCGAGCGCGATGCGCCACGGCGTGCGGCAGGCGTCGTAACCGAAGTAGCCGCCGTTGCCGTCGTTGGCGGGATCGTTGACGCCGGCGCCTTGCGAGTTGACCCAGTTGGGGACCAGGCCGTAGGTGCCCGATGCTTTGTTGAGGATCGAGTAGCTGCTGCTCAAGACCTGCATCCAGCCCTGGTTGCCGGTGACGCGCGCAAAGACGCGGTAGTACGACGGCGCGAAATACGACGGATTGGTCTGGTTGGCGCCGCCGAAGTTGTCACCGGGCTTGAGCACGAAGCCGTTTGCCTGATCGACCTCGTGATTGAAAATGTTGCCGATCAGAGTGGTCGCCGCGCTGAGATACGTGCCGCCCGGCCACTGCTTGTCGGCCATGAGCAGCGCCCACGCCATGTCCTGGTCGGCGTCGGTGGCGCCGCCCTGGTCGAGGATCGTGCCCGTCGAGCTGTAGTGCCAGGTCATGAGGCCGTTTCCGTCGAGACGCTGCTGCGCGTAGCCCCAGAGCGCGTCGAACATCGGCTTGTCGTTCATGTAGACGCCGATGAGCATGCCGTACGCGATCCCCTCCGACGCCGTGTCGTTGTTGTTCTCGGGACGAACGACGCGGTTGACGGAGAAGAACTTCGCCTTCCAGGCGGTGTAGGTCATCGCGACCTTGTCAGTGTCGTAGATCGGCAGCGCGCAGTGCGCGAAGGCGTGGCCCTGGGGATAGGGGTGAGCCGCGCCCGGCGTGTTCTGGGGATAGTTGGAGGGATCCTTCATCACGGTCATGCCGGTTGCGCCACCCGAGCCGCCGCCGGTTGCGCCACCGACGCCGTCGTTGCCGGTCGAGCCCCCGCCGGGGTTCGACCCCTTGGCGCCGGGGAACAGTTGACCGCAGCCGGCGAAAGCAATTGCCGCGGCGAGAATCGCGAGAGACGCGGCGTTCCGTGAGGTCAAAGACATTCCAGGCCTCCTTAATAGGGCTAAGTTATCACCAACTCGAGCTCAGTCGTTCGACCCGAAACAATTCGGGCTACGGAAAGTGGCGAAATCGAAAACTAACCGCCCGTCGTGCCGCGCGTGCGCACCGACACGGAGCGCGCGTGGCCGGACAGGCCCTCGATCTCGGCGAGCCGCTCGATGTCGTCGCCCTGCGCCAGCAAGGCGGCGGCCTCGTACTCGATGATCGACGTGCGCTTCACGAAGTCGGCCACGCCCAGCGGCGACGCGAAGCGCGCGCTGCCGCCCGTGGGCAACACGTGGCTGGGCCCGGCGAAGTAGTCGCCCACCGGCTCGGGCGTGTGCACCCCGATGAACAGCGCGCCCGCGGTGGTGATTGACGCCGACACGGCGCGCGCGTCGCGCACCGCCAACTCGGCGTGCTCGGGCGCGAGCAAGTTCATGACCCGGACCGCTTCGTCGATGGTATCGACGACGATCACCACGCCGAAGTCACGCAACGACGTCTCCGCGATTTGCCGGCGCGGCAGCTCGGCGACCTGGCGCACGGTCTCGGCGGCGATCTTCTCGCCGACCGCGCGTCCGAGCGCGATCAGGATCGGCACCGCCAGCACGTCGTGCTCGGCCTGGGCCAGCAGATCGGCCGCGATCCAGGACGGCTCGGCGCTGTCGTCGGCCATGATCACGACTTCGGTCGGGCCGGCGATCGAATCGATGCCGACGTCGCCGAACACGAGCCGTTTGGCCGCGGCGACGTACGCGTTGCCAGGGCCCACGATCTTGTCGACGCGCGGGACGCTCTCGGTGCCGTAAGCCATCGCCGCGACCGCCTGTGCGCCGCCGATCACGAACACGCGATCGACGCCGGCGATCTCGGCCGCCGCCAGCGTCTCCGCCGAGGGGCCCGGCGTGGTCATGATGATCTCGGCGACGCCGGCGACGCGCGCCGGGATCGCCGCCATGAGCACCGTCGACGGATAGCGCGCGGTGCCGCCGGGCGTGTAGACGCCGATGCGGCGCAGCGGCGTCACGCGCGAGCCGACGCGCGCGCCGGCCGACTCCATCTCGAACGAGGGGTAGCGCTCGCGTTCGTGAAAGGCTTCGATGCGTTCGGCGGCGCGCTCCAACGCGGCGAGAATGGGGGCGGCGACGTTGGCGGCCTGCGCGCGCCATTGCGCGCGGTCGAGCTCCAATGACGCGAGCTTGCGCCCCTCGAACTTCTCGGTGAGCGCGCGAATCGCGGCGTCACCGCCCTTGCGCACGGCCGCTATCACCTCACGCGCGGCGATCTCGATGCCGGGCGGCACGGCCGCGCTCCGCCGGCTGAGCGACTCGAGGGTCGATTCGTAGTCCCGATCGGTTCGTTCCAGGAAACGCATGCGTGAAGGGCTGGGAGCATAGGGGGCTTCACGTCGAAAGGCCACCGTCGCGTTGCACGGCCCGCGCGCGGGAAACCGACGCCCGCCCGTCGATTTATTCGTCCAAAACACGTGAGCGACCCGTTGTCGGCGAGTATGGGCAATCCCCTTGACCAATGGGCCCGAGACGTGGCTGTATCTCCCCTCGAACGCCACTTCCTCATGCGGAAGTGATCCGCCCGGTGTCGCTGCGTCCTCGAAAACCTCACTATTAAAGGTTAAATCGCATGCGTAAGCTCAGCCTGTTCGTGCTCCTGCTTAGTTCCGCCGCCGCGCCCGCCTTCGCGCAAGATGCTCCCGCCGGCGCGCCGCCTGCTGCTGCCCCCGCCGAGGCCGCGCCCGCCGCGCCCGCCCCCACGGCGCCCGCCGAGAAGAAGCATCACGGCGGCGGCCCTGGAATCTCGATGGATCCGACGGTTCCGCAGTCGGGCGCGATCCTGGTCTCGCCGGTCGAGGTGGTGGCGCCGCCCGAGGAGAACACGAGCAGCGAGTGGAAGTTCGACGTCACCGGATACTTTCGCGCTCCGTTGCGCATGTCGTGGGGCCCGCCGCACTCGGCCGATCCCAACCCCGGTCCCGGCGGGGCGGTTCAACCCAACGCGGGGACGCAGTATCGAACGCCTCCGTTGGTGCCCGACGCCAACTACATCGACTGGCGTTACACAAACAGCATGGTCGGTCCCTGGACCGAGCTCAATTTCCATTACGGCAATTCGCGGGTGAAATCGACGGTCCAGATCGCGTCCTATAACCTGACCGATGCGGGTTACCGGCGGCTGGAGTCGAACCTGGGCATCAATGAAGCGTTCCTGAGCATCAACTGGCCCGAGGTGCTCGACGACAACAGCCGCTTCACGCTGACCGTCGGTGGGTTCACCAACCGTTACGGCGCGGCGGGCCGCTACGACGGCGGCAAGTACGAGACCTACCTGTTCGGCCGCACGCACATCGCGGGTGAGACCGGCACGTTCGAGTACGACGTCTCGGACTTCACGCTGTTCGCCGAGGAAGGCTTCGGTGGCAAGCTGGAGCCGATTCCGTGGTTGGCGATCCCCAGCAACCCCGCGCAGAACCTGGCTTTCAACCCGTATCCCGGTCCGGTGCCGCAAGAGTCGACCTTCGTGGCGCACGGTCACATCGGCGCCTCGTACAAGAAGCAGGTGATCTTCGGCGCGCACTACATCGACGTGTTCGCCAACGACAACGAGCGCGCCGGTGGCTACGCGAACATGCCCGTGCCGTTTGACAAGGCCCGCCCGTCGGCCGTCGGCGCGCCGCACATCATCATCGCCGGCGCCGAGGTCAAGTGGTTGACGGCGCTGTTCGGCGACGGCTACCTCGGTTACGCGCACCTCGACGCGAAGAACGCGGAGTACCTGGCCGACGCGATCGAGACCATTCACTCGTTCGGCGGCTGGCAGCTGCACGACAACTACTTCGGCCCGCCCGGCGCCGCGACGTCTACGACCGGCAAGATCGACACGATCCTGTTCCAGGAGGTCTTCAGCTTCGGCCAGCTCTTCCGCTACCCGCAGGCGTTCTGGGGCGACGGTCCCGACCTGATCGGCTCGGTCTTCGGTATGTTCAACAAGGTGTCGGGCTCGCCCGACGCGGGGTCGAATCACAGCCGCTTCAAGGCAGGCGCCGAGCTGACGTACCTGCCGATCAGCTGGTTCGGGGTCGGCGGCCGCTACGACCTGGTGAAGGTCAATCTCGACGACAGCACCTCGGACTTCTCGGTGTTCTCACCCCGCATCATCATCCGCAGCAACTTCGTGACGCACGAACAGATCCTGTTCCAGTATTCGCGCTACTTCTACGGATCGAACGCGGCGGTCGCGTCGTTCCCATACAACGGTGGCGGAGCCGCCTATCCCTACAACGTCGCTGGCCAGGCCGTGGGCGCCGACAAGAACGCGTTCACGATGGCCGCGATCATTTGGTTCTAGGCAACTCACCTACTTCATCGATCACGAGGCAGTCATGAAAACACTATCGAATTGGAAAGCGATTGCGTTTGCGACCGGCGTGAGCGGCCTGGCCGCCGCCGGCTGTATTGCTCCCGCCGCGGGCGGCAACGCGCCCGGCGCGGCGCCGGGATCTGCGGCGTCGATTGGCGGCGGGGCGTCGGCCTACAAGGATTGCGGTCCTCAGGGCATGATCGACGACGGCGAAGACGGCAACAACCAGAACCTGCCGCTCGAGAATCGCGGCGGCTACTGGTACACGTTCATCGACAAGACCGGGACCACGACGGTGACGCCGATGGCCGGCGAGCAGGGTGGCACCTTCGCCATGACCGAGGGAGGCGCGAACGGCTCGAAGTTCGCCGCCAACTACAAAGGCAAGGTCGGCACCGGCGCGATCGTGTTCAGCGGCATGGGCGTCAACTTCGTCGACCCCAAGGACAAGTACGACGCGTCGAAGTACGCCGGCATCGCGTTCTTCGCCAAGCGCGGCGAGAGCTCGACCGGCAAGGTGCGCCTCAAGGTGCCAGACACGAACACCGACCCCGACGGCGCGGTTTGCACCGAGTGCTTCAACGACTTCGGCGGCGAGCTGAACCTGACCACCGAGTGGAAGAAGTACATCTTCCCGTTCAAGAAGATGGCCCAGGAACCCGACTGGGGCGCGCCCCGCAAGGCGCACATCGCTCCCGCGGGGATCTACGGCGTCCAGTTCCAGGTCAAGGTTCCGAACGCGAACTACGACATCTGGGTCGACGACCTCCAGTTCCTCTGCCAGTAGACGGCGCGTAGCGCTGGACTGCCAAGGGCCGCCTCGGATCGGGGCGGCCCTTTCCATTTTTTGCGGGCTTTGCGAGCCGCCGCCGGCCGCGCCAATCGCCCTCGATCTGTGATATGACGGCGCCCTGCTCGGCCTCTGGCGCTGGGCTCATTTATTTGGGGGACTTACATGCGCTTTGGTCACTTCGACGACGCGACCCGTGAATACGTCATCACCACTCCCAAGACCCCCTACCCGTGGATCAACTACCTCGGGTCGGAGAGCTTCTTCTCGCTGATCTCGCACCAGGGCGGCGGCTACTGCTTCTATCGCGACGCGCGGCTTCGCCGCTTGCTTCGCTATCGCTACAACAACGCGCCCACCGACGTGGGCGGGCGCTACTTCTACATCCAGGACGGCAACGACTACTGGACGCCGACCTTCATGCCGGTCAAGGCCACGCTCGATTCGTTCGAGTGCCGCCACGGCCTCGGCTACACGAAGATCGCCGGTGAGCGCAAAGGCATCCGCGCCGAGTTGCTGTTCTTCGTGCCGCTCGGCCACACCGCCGAGGTTCACCAGGTCACGCTCAAGAACACGGGGACCACGCCGCGCACGCTGAAGCTGTTCTCGTTCCTGGAGTTCTGTCTCTGGAACGCGTACGACGACATGACCAACTACCAGCGCAACTTCA
>CAZNCQ010000286.1:0-9340 GCA_964571275.1 uncultured Myxococcales bacterium | reverse complement strand
GGTTCAAGGAGCTGGTCTATTCGATCGCCAAGTATCTGCGGCGCAAGGGCACGACCGTCGTCATGACCATGGAGTCCGAGCAGTTCATCGGAACGGGCAAGCTCACCGGACACGGCGTCTCGTTCATGGCCGACGCCTTGATTCAGATTCGTTACCTCGAGATCGAGGGAAAGGTCGAGCGCGCCATCTCGGTGCTCAAGGCCCGCGGCACCAAACACCTGTCGAGTCTTCGTTCGCTCACGATCGACCAGGGCGGCATCCGGGTCAGCGAGGGCCGATTCGACGGAATGAGCGGGATCCTCACCGGCATGCCGGCGGCCTCCGTCCGATAGAAGGAGAGCCATGCCTACCGCCACGCGCGTGCTCGCCGAGATTGCGCAGACGCTGGACTCGGCGATCGACGAGAGCTCCCGATTGTCGCGCGTCCTGGACCTTCTGCGGGCGATGCTCCACTCCGACCGTTGCTCCTTGCTGTTCGACACCTACGACGGCAAGGACCAGGAGCTCCTGTCGACACCGCCCCAGTCGCCCGACGAGCTGGACCACGTGCGGTCCCGACTCGCGATGCGTCTTCGCATGATCGAAGATCATTCGCTGCCTGCGCCCGTCGACGGCGGCGCCCACGTCGGTCTGCCCGTCGTCGGACTGGATCGCGTCGCCGGCTTTCTGCTGGCCGAGCGACGGGAGTCGCCCTATTCGGACGAGGAGATCCGGCTGGTCTCGGTCGTGGCGGCGCAGCTCGGCGCCTACCTCACGATGCTGCACCTGCACAAGAAGGCGGTCGAGCTCGATCTCTTCAAGCAAGAGATGTTCGCCGTCGTCGTGCACGATCTCAAGAATCCCATGGCGGCGGTGATGGCGAACATCGATCTCCTCGCGCTCGACCTGGCCGATGCCGCCGTCGAGACGCGGGAGTGCGTGGCTGACGTGCAGACCGCCAGTCATCGCATGTTGCGCCTCATCGCCAACTTGCTCGAGCTCGCCCGGCTGGAGTCGAAGCAGATCCTCTTGTCGCGCAAGCCCGTCAGGATCGCGGCGCTGCTGATGGCGGTCGCCGGCCAGCGCACGGCGCAGTGCAAGTCCCGGAAGGTCCAGATCTACATCGCGGACGTGCCGGAGCGCCTGCGGGTCGAGATCGATGAAGACCTGTTCACGCGCGTGCTCGAGAACATCCTCGACAATGCCGTGCGCTACACGCCGAGCGAAGGTCGGATCGAGATCCGCGTGACCAGCGTCGATGCGGGGCTCCAGGTCCGGATCGGCAACACGGGCTCGCCCATTCCCCCGGCCGATCAGAGCCAGATCTTCGAGAAATTCGGACAGGCCTCGATCAGCGGACGAATGAACCTGGGCCTGGGACTGTACTTCGTTCGCATGGCCATCGAGGCTCACGGCGGGCGCGTCTGGGTCGAGGAGACCCCGGAGCTGCCGGCGATCTTCGTCCTCGAGCTTCCGCGCCTGGCGCCGCGCGCCGAAATATCGAGCCGCGGCAGCCATCCCAAAACCAGCGTGCTCACCCGTCACGCCGTCGGCTGACGGGGAGCCCACGCACCCGCCGTCCCGGCGTCATCAACTTTGGTCGAACCTCTCATCATTTACGAGGATTAAGACAGCCCCTTTAGCGGTCGATGCTGTCCACGTGGAAATCGGTGACGTGTGTCTGAGTGGGCAGCAGGCCCAGCGAATGAGTCTTGATGCTCCCATCGAGGAGCTCGCGATAGCGGCTCCGTCCTCGCGGTACGAGACGATTGCTCTCATCGGGCGAGGCGGTATGGCCGAGGTCTTCCTGGCCGCGATGGTGAGTGCGGGCGGCATCACCAAGGTCGCGGTGCTCAAGCGAATCTGGCCCGAGCTTGCGGCCGACCCGCGGTTCTTCGAGATGTTCATCGACGAAGCGCGCCTATCGGTGCGGCTGTCCCATCCCAATCTGGTGCAAACGTACGAAGTCATCGAGGAGGATCACGGGCTCGCGATCGCGATGGAATATCTCCATGGCCAGCCGCTCGGGCGCGTCCTGAACCGGCTGTCGGGCGCCCAGGCCTTGAGCCTCCCCCAGCGTGTACGAATCGTCACCAAGCTGCTTGCCGGCCTCGACTATGTCCACGAATTGACGGACTACGGTGGGACGCCGCTCGCTATCGTCCACCGCGATGTGAGCCCGAACAACATCTTCATCACGTACGATGGAAGCGTGAAGCTGGTCGACTTCGGGATTGCGAAGAGCGTCGCCGACGACCACCAGACCCGGCCCGGCACGGTCAAGGGGAAGCTTTCATACATGGCCCCGGAACAGTTTCTGGGCCAGGTCGCCGATCGCCGGAGCGATATCTTTGCGGCCGGAGTGATCCTCTGGGAGATGCTAGCCGGGCGGCGCTTCTGGAAGGGCGTCGCCGACCACGCGATCGCCGCTCAAATGCTCTCCGATCGATCGCTTCCGGCCCTGCCCGCCGAGCTCGGGTTGCCGGTCGAGCTCGAGGTGATCTGCGCCCGAGCGCTCAGCCGCGATCGCGAACAGCGCTACCCCACGGCCGCGGAGATGGAGAGCGACCTCGAGCAGGTTCTGACCCACTCGCAGGAGACCTCCGATCGATTGTTGGGCAAGGCCATCGCGGAGTCCTTCGCGAGTGAGCGCGCCGACCGGCAGGTGCTCATCGATCGGTATCTGCGCAAGATCAGCAGCGGCAGCTATCCGTTCCGAAGCGGCAGCTATCCCTCGGTCGTGGGGACCCAGCCGACGCCGTCCGTCTCTTTGCCGGCGATCGAGATCCCCGCGCCCGCGCCGCGAGCGCGGTGGTCCTGGGCCGCGATCGCTTTGACCCTGGGGCCGGTGATCGTGTTGCTGGCGGCCTTTCTTTCAGGCCGTGGCTGGAGACCTCGCGGCCTGCACGCGACGATGTCGGCGCCGACAGCCGTCGTCGCGAGCCAATCGGCGTCTTCGTCGCCGCAAAGCGCGCCTCGAGCGCAGGGCGCCGATCTGGCGGCGGTGAAGGTCACCGCAGTCAATCCCGAAGGTTCCGACGGCTCCGTCGAGACCGAAGCGGAACGCGCTCGCTTTGCCGAACCCGCGCGCCCCAATCGACGGCCTCCGGCGCCACCGCACCGAGACGTCTCGCCGGCGACGGCGGTTGCCCCGTCCCCGAAACCGCGGGTGATCGCGGCCGACATGGGCGTTCCTCCCGGGTTTCAGCGCCCGCCGCGACCCATTGATATGGTGAGCCCCTTCCACCAAACGGCTGACGCCCCACCGCGCCCCATCAACATGACGAGCCCATTCGGGCTCCCGCGAACCAAATGAGGCCGTAACGCCGGCCGCACAGTCGCCGGCGATCCGGTGAGTCGCCGCCGTCGGTGTTGCTTGTAAATGACGCGGAACGGGAGATCATCCCGCGCATGACAACCATCAAGCCGCTCATGATCTGTCTTTTGTTCGCCTCGCTCGCCGGCTCCGCCAGGGGCGCCCAGGCCGCACCCGCCAAGGAGGCGCTGCTGCAAGGCGAGCTGGTCGGTCAGGTCGACTTCGTCGAGAAACGGATCCTGGACCTGGCCGACGCGGTCCCACAGGACAAGTACACCTGGCGCCCGGCCCCGGGAGTGCGGTCGATCGCCGAGGTGTATCTGCACATCGCCTTCGCCAACTACGGGCTGGGCAGCAAGGTGACCGGCAAGACGCCGCCGACCTCCGCGGGCTTCAGCGGCGACCCGAAGAAGTGGGACACCCAGACCACCGACAAGGCGGCCATCAAGAAGGTCCTGACCGCCTCGTTCGACTGGGTGAAGGAGGCGATCAAGAGCGTGCCGGACAAGGATCTGGACAAGACCTTCGACTTCTTCGGCCACAAGATGTCGACGCGGTCCGGGCTGATCACGATCGTCAACCATCAGCACGAGCACCTCGGCCAGTCGATCGCCTACGCCCGCTCCAACAAGGTCGTTCCCCCCTGGTCGAAGGGGGAGTAACGGTGGGCGAGTTGCTGGCGACGTACCGGTCCTGCCTACTCGAGTGCGGGCAAGTCGCCGCCGACCCGGAATGCCAATGAGCGCGTGCCCGTTGAAATCTCCGTGAGATCTCTACGCTCCCTGAGAAATGACAGGACCGCCCCTGACCGATCGGCAGATAGCATCTCCGGATGAACGACGATGAAACCGACGTCGAGGCTGCGTAGCTTCGAGTTGAAATCAGCGACGAGGTCTTCGGAGCGAAAGGGCTCGTCCCCAAGAAACAATAGTGCCTGTGACTTCCGGTAGTAGTCGAACGCGACGAGCGGAACCCGACCAAGAAATCCGTTGATCATGCGCTTCGCGTGAACGGTTTGATGAAACATCAGATCATCGCCCCGGCCAATGTGGTCCGTTCCAGACTGAACTCCGAAGGGCACTTCGAGGACCAGAAAGTCCCCGGGCGTTTTGGCGATGCGGCGATAGATCGGTTCATCAGCGACAAGGTGGGTCGCAAAACCGCGGACGACGCGTGAAGCGGTCGCATCCCCCACTATCAAGAGCAGTACGGCTCCCAGAACGATACGGGGGAATCGCTGAGAGCTACCGCGCTCCAGTCGAGCAAGCACCGCAGTCAGAGCTGCGGCCAGCGCCGCCGCCATCGCCAGCGCCGCAGGAATCTGGAAGCGATACGGCGTCCGAAACTGCCCGAACCCGGGAAGCATTCGAAGCAGACCAAACGGAAGTGGAATATCCGTGCCATGCATTTGCGGCCCCAGCGTGAGCGCAACGCAGACCAGGCCAGCGAAGATTGGGAAGCGCGCCCGACGCTCTGAAGGAGCCACCAGCAAGGATGCCACGAAACCGAGCGGCAAAAGTGCTCCGTAACGCAGCCACAGCTGGTGAGGGGCGACCAATTGCGAGGGCGACACGCTGAAGAAGAGAGCTTCACTCGGGTCGGGCGCCGAGTATCCGGAGGTCTGCAAGAACGGCCTCACATACAAGAGTCTGATCGGATAGCTGACGACCACGGCGATTGCCGACAAAGACAGCCAGAGCCGCCGATCAAGAATCGATCTCGGATGGGCGATGAAGGTCCAGATCAAATAAAGAGAGAAGATCACAAGACCGAACAGTGTCATCTGTTGGTCGATCAGGAGTAAGGCCAACAGCGATCCCGCCAGGCCGACGCAATTCCATAGGCCGGGCGCTTCGATCAACTGGATGAGAAAGAGGAGGCTCAAAGCGACTGCCCAGAGCGCGGCGCAGCTCGGTCGGCCCTTTGCGAGATGGAAATTGATCGCGGGAGAAGCGGCAATCGCAAGGCCGCAAAGCGCGGCGACGCTGTCTCGTGCGGCCCACTTTCGGACGAGCCGGAAAACCGAATAGCCATTGAGGACCGGTGTTGCCAGGATCTGGAGATTGACCAGCGCGAGCGGGCTGAGGAACGACAGGAGCGGAATCGAAACGAGACCGTAGAGAAGACCGAGAGGGTGAAGGCGGAGATCGACGGGAAAGGGAACCAAGACATAGTCCGTGAGGTACGGCGCGTGCCCGTGTAGACCGACGAGGGCGTGACGTATCCACCAGTTGTTCCAAGCGAAGATTGCGGAATCGTGCATCTCGGAGACGCCGACCAGGTGGCTCGAAATCTCGTAGACCAGCGGGTACGTCGTGATGACCGCGAGGCCGAAGCAACCGAGAATGACCCCGAGACTTACGAGAATCGAGGCTCGCCATTGCCCGGAATACGTACCCGTCAATCTGTTCGAGAGGCTAGCCGTGGTGACGGGATTCGTCCAGAGATGGAACCTTGCGCTTCTCTCAAGCTTGCGAGCGGGGACGCGGCCATGCCCAGAGCGCGGTCACCGGCATCGGAGATGCGCTCGAGCTCGGGGCGCTGGGGCTGGTGGCATCGGCTCCGTGAGACATCCGCAGGCCCGGCGCCGCCGCCATTGTGGGTGTTGCCATTACCCGAGCCCCGCTCCCTTGGTTGCGGGGGCCCAAACGAGGCGAGCTCGTGCACGCGCCCGCGGCAGTAACCACGAAGACCAACCACGAATAGGATTATCCCGGTCGACAGCCAGGCCGGCGTCGGTTCCGCCTTCAATGTGCAGTCAGTCACGCGAGGTTTCTCCACGGAAGAGCAGCGCGCGGATTGCGTGAAGAACGGCCGTCGCAACCGATATTTTGTGCCCGCGGCGATCCTCGAATCGTTCCCGGACTACGGGGATTTTGGCGTACGATAATCGCATGCGACGTATCATCACCGCTGACCTGGCGATACTGGCGCTCTCGATGCTCGCGGCTGGCTGTCACGGCGCCGTCGGGGGCTCGGGCGGCGGTGCGGCCGGCGGCGCTGGCGGCGGCTCAGCCCGCACCGCGACTGGCGGCGCTGGCGGCGCTGGCGGCGCCGGCGGCGCTGGCGGCGTTAGCGGCGGTGCTGGTGGTGGCTCTACCGGCGGCGCCGGTGGCGGCGGCGTCTCTTCAGTCGTCGTCGGGGTCCAACCGGTGACGGCGAGTCTGTCGCCGGGCGGCACGCAGCCATTCACAGCGACGGTGACCGGCGCCTCGAATACGGCGGTGACCTGGAGCGCGAGCGGCGGCGCGATCACGGCAACCGGCCTCTTCACCGCGCCCCAGACCGGCGGCAGCTACATCGTCCGCGCCACCAGCGTGGCGGATTCGCGAGGCAGCGGTTCGGCGCTGGTCACGGTCTCCGGCGGAGCTTCGGTCGTGGAGCCGTTCTACGACGCGACCCATCCATACGTCCAGATCATGACGCCCGTCCCCTTCGTCACCTACTTCGCGCCCGCGACCATCCGGATCTGGGTGCACGCGCCCGACCAGGGCGCCGACAACGTCAGCGGCTTCTCTCCCGCCGTCGACTTCTATCTCGGCACCACGATGGTCGGCACCGTCACTGCGACGACGAGCGCGGTCGACTACTACCAGCTCGACGCGACCGGCGTCGCCGCCGGCTCGTACGAGGTGATCGCGCGTAGCCGACTCGCGAGCGGTACGGTCGAGAGCCTGCACATCCCGATCACGGTGATCGACGTGCCGCCGCACGCGGGGCCGTCAATGAACCTGACGAGCGACGTCGTGCTCTCCGGCAACGCCAACTTCGAGCTCATCGGCACGCCCACTGCGCGCGCGCTGCTCACCAGCAGCAACGGGTCACGCATCCGCAGCGCCGCGGGCTGGACCGGCCACTTCATCATCCGCAACGCGGACGTCATCGGGCTCGGGGCCATGGACGTCCCGGGCGTCGAGGTCACCGTCGGCGGCAGCAACGCGCTCGAGATCAGCGGCTCGGTCTTCGACCGCTGCGGACCGCCGTCGCTGACCGCGAACGATCAGGTGCCGGTGACGATCTCCGGTAACACGTTCCAGCCGAACATCCTGACGCCGGTGAGCAGCGAGGCGGACTACGCCGGTTCGCACCCGAGCCTCACCATCGCGGGCAGCTCGACCGCCTCGAAGCTGTTCCAGGGAAACAACGTGGGCGTCTCGTTCGTGCGCTTCAGCACGAGCCACTGGCTGATCGGCGGGGATCACGACGCCGACGGCAACATCTTCGTCGGCGTGCGCGCCGGCGTCGAGCTCGACAGCACCAGCGACATCACCATGCGCGGCAACTTCTCCTACCACCGATACCCGTTCGGCTGGTCGCAGGGACACTGCGTCGACTTCGAAGTCAGCAGCGGCACGGCGCTGATCGAGCACAACGTGTTCCGCGGCGGCTCCTGGATGATCCAGGGTGTGGGTGGCGAGATCCGTTACAACCTGCTCATCGACAACAACGAGGCGTTCGTCCGCCTGAATCAGGCCGGAACCGCGATTCACCACAACCTGCTCATCAATGTCGGCTTCCAGCGGCTCTACTCTCCGAGTGGAGGGGTGACGCTGTCCGCGGGCTCGTTCTATAACAATACAGTCGACGCGGGCGGCACCATGCTCGGCTGGTTCAACGGGGCCTTCGTCCCAGCGTCGTCGTACCAGCTCACGAGCGTGCGCAACAACGTCTTCACCGGGTTCGCGTACCAGAACCAGACCTCGTTCTGCGAGGCGGCCTCGGTTGCGGCCGCCGACTACAACGACTTTTACAATCCCGACACGACCAAGCTCGCCCACTACGCCGACAGCGGCCTCGGCGCGCACGACCTGGGCGGCGGCGCCGATACCAATCCCAAGTTCGCCCAGACCCGCATGGTGCCCTTCCCGATCGGTATCGGCGACATCTGGCTGCGGCACGTGACGGTCTCGCAGATCCTGTCGCTCTACCGTGGGCTCTACACGCCCGGCGCTGGCAGCCCGCTCATCGACGCCGGCAGTCCGGCCGACGACACCGGCGGCGCGCGCAACACCGACATCGGCGCGGTCGGCGCCGGCAACGTCCACCCCGCCGATCAGTTCGGCCGCTTCGGGCCGTAAGCGGCGCGCGCAGGCCGTCGCGCTGCGGGTCGACGACCTGCTCCCGCTCCCGTGACGCGGGCCGTGGGCAACGAGATTCGCCCCGGCGCGGTCCCTCAGCCGCGCGCCCGGCGAAACGGATCGCTCGCGGGGGCGCGGGCGATGAGGGCCAGGTTCTTGTCGATGAGCGTGTGGCGCTGCTCGACCGACGCGCGCGAGCGAAGGCCATCGGGCGGCGTGCGCATGACGTAGTCGAGCATCTTGTCGACGGTCGTCGTCGCGACGTGAAGGCGCGTATCCGACGACGCGTAGTAGATCAGGATCTCGCCGTTCGCGCGCGCCACGGCGCCGTTGCAGAAGAGCACGTTCGAAACGTCGCCCACGCGCTCGTCCGCGATCGGCGCCAGCAGATAGCCGCCGGGGCTGTGCGTGACGCGCTCCGGGTGCGCGAGATCGGAGAGGAACGCATAGAGCACGTAGCGCAGGCCCGCGGCGGTGTTGCGCACGCCGTGCGCGATATGCAGCCAGCCCCTCGGCGTCTTGAGCGGCGCCGGCCCCTGGCCGTTCTTCGTCTCCTTGATCGTGTGGTACCGCTTCTGGTCGATGATGAGCTCGTCGCCGATCGTGGCGCGCTCGATCGACTCGGACAGCGCCCAGCCGATCCCACCGCCCTTTCCCGCCTCGATGAAGCTGTCCTGCGGGCGCGTGTAGAACGCGTACTTCCCGTCGATGAATTCCGGGTGAAGGACGACATTGCGCTGTTGCGCCGAGCGGCTGCGCAGGTCGGCGAGCCGTTCCCACGTTCTGAGGTCGTGCGTGCGCGCGATCCCGCACTGGGCGATCGCGCTCGAGGTATCACCCGGAGGCGCGGTCTGATCTCTTCGCTCGGTGCAGAACAGACCGTAGATGTAGCCATCCTCGTGCCGCACGAGGCGCATGTCGTAGACGTTGATGTCGGGGTCGTCGGTCTCTGGCAGCAGGATCGGGT
>CAZNCQ010000285.1:0-9359 GCA_964571275.1 uncultured Myxococcales bacterium | reverse complement strand
ACGAAACGGTCCTGTGCACCAGCACGACCTGCTATCTGTTCTTCGCCAACGACAACGGAAACATCTATCGCTCGTCGATGCCGATCGGCAGTTTCCCAGGCACGTTCCCCGCCGCGACGACCATCATGACCGACACCACGCCGAACCTGTTCGAGGCTGTGCAGGTCTACACGGTCAAGGGAGCGAACCAGTACCTCATGCTGGTTGAAGCGGAGGGCAGCGCGGGACGGTATTTCCGATCCTTCACCGCGACCGATCTCGGTGGTACCTGGACGCCGCTGGCGGCGACCGAGAGCAATCCTTTTGCCGGCAAGGCCAACGTCACCTTCAACGGCACCGCCTGGACGAACGACATCAGCAGCGGGGACCTGGTCCGCGCCAACTCCGACGAGACGCAGACCATCGACCCATGTAATTTAGAGTTTCTCTACCAGGGGCTCGTTCCTCCCTCGCCCGGTCTCACTTACAACCAGCTCCCCTGGCAACCGGGGTTGCTCACGCTGGTGCAATGAAGGCCATGCGCCGGTTCGTCTTGGTTCTCATCGGACCTGCGATCTCCGTCGCCGGCTGCGCCCTGGATCGATTCTTCGCGGGAGGATCAACGTCATGGCGGTTCACGTCTTGCGCGAGTAGCGAAGCCAGACCAGGCCGCCGCGCCGCTTCTCGACCGAGACGAGCTTCAGGCGACGGGACGGACCGAAGCCCTCTGTCGCGTCGAAGAGTGACGGCGTGCCGATGCCGCCGTCTGCGATCGGCGCCACCAGCACGCTCACCTCATCGATCAGGTCGGCCTCGAGGAACGAGCCGTTGATCTTGCCTCCCCCCTCGACGAGCAGCGTCTTGATCCCGAAATGCGTCTTGAGCTTCTCCAGGACGCGCTTCAAGTCGACATCCGTGTCGCCACCGAAGAGATAAGAGACGCCCCTCGAACGGAGGAATGCGAGGTAGTCGTCTGCGACTTTGCTGGTCAGGATCGTGACCACGTGGTCCTCGTCGATCGAGGACGATTTCCAGGTGAGCTTCCCGGAGGCGTCGAGAGCGACGGCGTATCCGCTGGCGTCGCGCTGGGCGACGAAGTCGGTCCGGGGAATGGGCTGGCGCGAGGCGCGCCTCGGGACCTTTGCCTTTCCGGCATACGGGACCATGGTGATTCGGCCGACCATCCACGCGTCTGCGTCGAAGGTCTCCGCCGTCCGTTCGTATTCCGTCATGAACGCGGATGGGATCCGCCACCTCCTCGGGACGATGCGTCCGTCGATCGACGAAACCATGTGGCAAATGACGTGAGGCCGTCGCGTGCTCATGGTCGCTGTCCCGACCCCGGCACAACGGAGCCAGCCCCGCGATACTGCTCTTCGCTGACGCTCTCCATCCATTGGACGGTCTTACCCTCGAGCTGCTCTTGAATCGCGATGTGGGTCATCGCGGTCGTCGCCGTGGCGCCGTGCCAGTGCTTTGCCCCCGGGGGGATCGAGACGACGTCGCCCACCCGGATCGACTGCGCCGGCTCGCCCCACTGCTGGACCCAGCCGGTTCCGGCGGTCAATCGCTGCGCGTGCAGACCTGCTGTTTGTTCCTTCACCCCGCCATTCGGGTGCGCCACGGCAACAGCCGGAAACTGCTTCTGCGGCTCGTAGTTCGCGGGCGTATAGACGTTCGCCGAAATGTCGAGGCCGTTCAGCTTGTATGTGACCGGATGAATACTGACCTTTCCGGGCTCATTTTTCGTGATCGCATCCGCGTAGACGAGGGTGAACGGATTGTTCCTGTAGTCCAGGACGACGGTCGGTGCGTGAGTGCTCATGTTCATACCCCTCGCTTCACGCCTCGGGAATTGGCTTTCCGTAGTTCTCGAGGGTGATGCTGTCGGGCTCTGGGCCGCCGCGAACTCCAGTATCGAGCGCGTCGATCGCGGCCAGTTGCTCCCGCGTGAGCTCGAAGTCGAAGACGTCGAAGTTCTCGGCAATGCGGGCCGGCTTGGTCGATTTCGGAATCGCCGATCGGCCGTTCTGCAGGTGCCAGCGAAGCATCACCTGGGCAGGCGACTTGCCATGCTGGCGCGCGATCTCGAGCAGCGTTGGGTCCGCCAGAGTCGTCTTCTCGCGGCCCCGGTAGGCGACGACTCCGCCGATTGGCGACCAGGCCTGGGTCGCGATCCCACGCTCCGTGTGGACGCGCCGAAGTGCGGTCTGCTGAAAGTACGGATGGACCTCGATCTGATTCACGGCGGGCACGACAGACGCTATGCCGAGGAGGTGCTCGAGGTGCGCGGGCATGAAATTGCTCACGCCGATCGCGCGCACCTTGCCGTCCGCGAGCAGCTTCTCGAGGGCCCGGTACGCTTCGAGGGTGCGGTCGAACGCCGACGGCAGCGGCTGGTGCAGGAGCAAGAGATCGATACGGTCGACGCCCAGCTTGCGCGCGCTCTTGTCGAACGCGTGCAGCGTGGAATCGTAGCCGTAGTCGCTGATCCAGATCTTCGTTTCGATGAACACGTCGTCGCGGGCGATGCCGGAACGACGGATGCCTTCCCCGACCTCGCGCTCGTTGGCGTACGCGGCGGCGGTGTCGATCAGTCGGTACCCGGTCGCGATGGCGGCCTCGACGGCACCGACGGTTTCGGCCGGCGGAGTCTGGAAGACGCCAAGCCCGATGGCTGGCATCTGCACGCGGTTATTGAGGGTGATGTGCGGGCTTCTCGTGCTCATGGTCCGTGCTTCCTTCCTGCCGTCGTCGGGTTGGCAGACCCGGCTCGCTGCGGCGCTTGGATGAAAGACCCGCGCCGCATGGCCTAAAGCCCGGTCCTCTTCTCGAGCGCCTCCGGATAGCGAGCGCCTTCCACGGTAATCTTCGACGCCGCGGCTTGGATGGCGCGCAGGTCGTCGGGCGTGAGCGCGATGCTGGCGGCGCCAAGATTCTCGTCCAGGCGAGCAAGCTTCGTGGTCCCCGGGATCGGTACGATCCATGGCCTCTGCGCCAGGAGCCACGCCAGCGCGATCTGTGCGGGTGTCGCGCTTTTCTGTTTCCCGACCTGGCCGAGTAGATCGACCAGCGACTGGTTCGCCTTGCGCGCCTCGGGCGTGAAGCGGGGCACGATGTTGCGGAAGTCATTCTTGTCGAACGTGGTCGTCTCGTCGATCTTTCCGGTCAGAAAGCCTTTCCCGAGCGGGCTGAAGGGGACCAGCGCGATGCCGAGCTCCTCCAGCACCGGCAGCACGTCCTCCTCCGGCCGGCGCCACCAAAGCGAATACTCGCTTTGAAGCGCCGTGACCGGCTGCACCGCGTGCGCGCGGCGGATCGTCTGGACGCCCGCCTCGGAGAGGCCGAAGTGCTTCACCTTGCCTTCGCGGATCAAGCCCTTGACGGCGCCCGCGACGTCCTCGATCGGTACGTCCGGGTCGACGCGATGCTGATAGAAGAGGTCGATGGCGTCGACCTTGAGGCGCTTCAGCGACGCCTCGGCGACTTCCCGGATGTGCGCGGGCCGGCTGTCCATCCCCGACTGTCCGCCGTTCGCGTCGAAGCGGAAGCCGAACTTCGTCGCGATGACGACGCGGCCCCGGAACGGGGCGAGGGCGTCGCCGACCAGCTCCTCGTTCGTGAACGGCCCATAGGCTTCGGCCGTATCGAAGAAGGTGACGCCCCGCTCGGCCGCCGCGCGGATGAGCGCGATCATCTGGCTTCTGTCCGGCGGCGGGCCGTAGGCGAAGCTCATTCCCATGCAGCCGAGCCCGATCGCCGAGACGTCGAGGCCCTGTTTCCCGAGCTTGCGTGTTTTCATTGTCTTCTCCATGAGCGTGGGTCTCTCCGTTCGGGCTCGACGCCCTTTGCCGATATAGGTACGTCCGGAATGAGCGGCCGACTAGACGCAATGAAGGCAATAGGCTGTTAAGCTAGGCTTCACAGTGCTCGTCATTCGCCCCCGGCGGTTCCAATGAGCACCGGTGTGCTGCCGCAGCTCCAGGTCTTCCTGTCCGTGGCCCGCCTGCGCAGCTTCAGCGGCGCTGCGCGCGAGCTTGGCGTCTCCACGTCCGCGGTGAGCCAGGCCGTCCGCCAGCTCGAGGAGCAGCTCCGCGTCGTCTTACTGACCCGAACCACGCGCAGCGTGTCTCTGACCGACGCCGGGCGGAAGCTGGTCGAGAACGCGGGGCCGGGTGTGACGCAGGCACTCGCGGCCGTCGCCGAGGCCGCCGCTCGGCCGGGCGAGACCGTGGGCCGGCTCCGACTTTCGGTGCCCCACGCGGCCGTGCCATACGTCGTGTCTCCCGTGCTGCCCAAGTTTCGCGCGCGTCACCCACGTGTGGAGGTCGAAGTCATCGTCGAGGACGGTTTCGTGGACATCGTCGCGGAAGGCTACGACGCGGGTGTGCGGCTCTCCGAGGCGATCGAGCGGGACATGGTGCAGGTGCGTCTCACCGATCCATTTCGGTTCGTCGTCGTAGGCGCTCCGAGCTACCTCGCCCGGCACCGAGCACCGGAACGCCCCGAGGAGCTGCTGCAGCACGAGTGCATCACCTTCCGCCTGACCACCGGAGCCCTCTACGCGTGGGAGCTCGAACGCGGCCGGCGGAACTGGCGCGTCCCCGTTCGCGGCGGCGTGGTGAGCAACGACAGCCGCCTCAGAATTTCCCTCGCCGAGCAGGGCGTCGGCCTGGTGTACGCGATGGAGCCGGGGGTGGCGGAGCAACTGCGAAAGGGCCGCCTGCGACTGCTGCTCGAATCCTATGCGGCCACCGTCCCCGGTTTCTTCCTCTACTTTCCGAATCGTGCGCAGAGCTCACCAGCCTTGCGTCTGTTCGTGGAATCGGCGAAGGAGCTGGCGACGAACACGTCGTCCTCGTAGCTCGCGCGGCCCGGGGCCGGGGAAAGTTCCCCTACCGTTCAAGCCTCCTTGGTCGGCTTCGGGCGAAAACGGCCCTTACTGATCTTCAGGGCACGAATCCTGGATTCCAAGGTCGAGCGCGGAATCCCGAGACGCTCAGCTGCCCCTGACGGCCCGAACACGCGCCCGCCCGTCGCGCGTAGGGCGTCTTCTACAATAGCCTTCTCGTGCGCCGTGAGGCTGGTCGACAGCTTCAACCGGGCGTTGACCCCAGGTTTCGTCGACAACCAGCTTTCATCGACCGTGAATTCGTCCGTGTCGCACAAGATCACGGACCGTTCGATCACGTTCTGCAGCTCCCGAATGTTCCCTGGCCACGGATACGCCTGCAGATGATCCAGTGCGCGCTTGTTCACGCGGCGAATCGACTTGCCCGCCTTCTTCGCATAGCGGTCGATGAAGTATTTGACCAGGAGGGGGATGTCCTCTCTTCGCTCGCGCAGGGGAGGGACTTCCAAGGGGAAGACGTTCAGCCGATAGAAAAGGTCCTCGCGGAACACTCCGCGTTCGATCTCTGCGGCCAGATCGCGATGGGTCGCAGCGATGACGCGAACGTCGACCCGGATGGGCTGGGTGCCTCCCACGCGCTCGAATTCCCGCTCCTGTAGGACCCTCAGCAGGGCCACCTGGATTTCGGGCGAGAGCTCGCCGACCTCGTCGAGGAAGAGCGTCCCGCCGTCCGCCAGCTCGAACCGGCCCAGCCGCCGCTGGATGGCTCCGCTGAAGGCCCCTTTCTCGTGACCGAAGAGCTCCGAGGTGATGAGCTCGCGTGGAATGGCCGCGCAGTTCACGGCCACGAACGCCCCTGACGACCGGCCGGACCGCCGGTGGATCGCTCGGGCGACGAGCTCCTTGCCGGTGCCGGTCTCTCCGGTGATCAGAACCGTCGAGTCGCTGCCCGCCACCTTCGCGACGCGCGAGAGCACGGCGGCCAGCCCGGGCGACGCACCGACGATCTCCTCGAACATCGAGGTTTTGTCGATCTCTTCTCGAAGCGCCACGTTCTCTTGTTGCAGCCTCTCTTCGGAGCGCTTGCGGTCGTCGATGTCCGTCGAGCCAAGGTGCCAGCGGGTGATCCGTTCCCGGTGGTCGCGTACCGGGGTGCCGCGCGCGAGAAACCAGCGGTAGCTCCCGTCATGTTTGCGGAGTCGGGTTTCCACTTCAAAGCCCCCGCCCTCCGCGAAGGCATGCCAAATGGGAGCCTTGAGGCGCTGCAAATCGTCAGGGTGGGTGTCAGATCCCATCGGTAGCTGCCGCCATTCATCGAGGCTCATGCCGAAGTAGGTGAGTGCTACCCGGTTCGCGTATAGGCGCTCGCGGTTGGGCCCGTAGACGGTCACGAGCTGCGGCGCGAGATCCAGTACCTGGCGGAGCTCCTTCTCCTGTTCCTGGAGCTGTTGCTCCGCCTTCTTGCGCTCATCGATATCGGTCAGCACCACGTACCACCGAACAACGCGGCCCTGTCCGTCGCGTGAAGGTCGCCCCCGCATACGAAACCAGCGGTACACGCCGTCGTAGCGGCGAAGGCGGTGGTCAATCTCGTACGAATGGCCGTTCTCGACAGCCTCTTTCCAAGCAGCAACTGCGGCATCGCGATCATCCGGGTGAGTCGCGTCGGTGGTCCAGCACTCTTTCAGTTCTTCCGGAGTCTTGCCGAAATACGCGGCGACCTGTTGGTTGATGAACTCGACCTCGCCGTCCGGGGTCATCGCGACGACCTGAGCCGCGATCCCGTCAATCACCAGACGAAAGTTCTCTTCGCTGTTGCGTAGCGCCTCGGTGAGCTGTTCCTGCTCCGTCACATCCATTCCAGTCCCGACGAAGCCCTGAATGATGCGGCCGCTGGGCGCAGGCATCCCGACGCAGCGCACATGACGAATCTCTCCGTCGGGTCGCACGATGCGTTTCGTGAAGTCAAAGCCGATGTTGTTCGCAAGCATCTTCTGGATTTCGCGCGCCACGGCGTCGCGATCCTCGGGGTGCACGAGCGCTACATATTCCGCGATGGTCGGCGCCCTACCACCCGGCTCGAGGCCGTGAATGCGGAAGAGCTCCGAGGACCAGTATTCGAAACCTTCCTCGTTGAATGCCCAGCTCCCCGTATGTGCGAGTCGCTGACCCTCGGCGAGGTAGAGCTCGGCTTGCTTGCGCTCCTCCACGTCGAGGTTGATCCCGATCCAGCCGAGGAGTGTTCCATCGGTCGCCCTCAAGGGGTCGCACCGGCTGAGAAACCAGCGGTAGGATCCTCGACCGCTACGCACCCGAAAGCTCGCCTCGCCCGATGAGCCGCTGCTGAGGTTGTCAGAACTGACTCTGCGCGCCTCGTCGTGATCGTCCGGGTGCAACATGAAGACGTGGGAGTCCCATGCTGGTCCCGCCACCGTTCCGGTCCGAAGCGGATGGTCCTTCGATAGCCCAAGGTAGTCGGCGCATCTCTCGTTCACGAACGTGAGCGCACCCGACGGAGCCGCGTACCAAGTGTGCGCGGGGATCAGGTTCAGCGTCGCCAGCAGCTGCGTTCGAAGCGGCTCATCCATGGGATCGGAGCTCCGGGGAAATTGTCTAGCATTTCACCATTGGCGAGATCTCGGCAGTCTACTGCGGGTGAAAACATACGCGGTTGCGGGGCTTTATGTCCAGGCAAGCGTAGGCCCGGCGCTTGCTCTGATAACGCCTCATGTCTCCCACGTTCTCTCTTCTCGACGCCGCCGATCCCTCGGGGGCGCCCGCTATCAGAGCGAGCGGATCGCCGAGACCGCCAGAAAGCTGGGGCCGCACCGAGTCGAGTGGCGTCGACTCGGCTCCGACGATCGACCGACAAGGGAGACCGATGGCAAATTCAGAACGAACTCACGAAGGACGAGTGGCGCTGGTGACCGGAGCCGCCCAGGGCCTCGGTCAGGCGATAGCGCTGGCGCTCGCGGAGCGGCTGCCCCAATTGCTAACCCTTTTCGTGGTCGTCGCAACAACCGGTTGCGCTCACCAGTCACCGCCGTCATCGGCATCGATGCCCGATCGGGGTGGCTCCTCGACCGCCCTATTTCCACTCTCTGCCGCCGAACGCGATCGTGAAACGGTTCTGCGTGCCCGGTTCGCTCAGTTCTGGAGGACAGCGACCGGCGACCGGCGAACCGTTTACGACACCTTCATCTCCGCGACGCCGTTCGCGCAAGGCGTCTCTTCCGAGCAGGTCGAAACCGCGTCTGTGCGCGGCTGGTGGGTGCGACCGTCGGTGGCCGAACACGATGGCGTGATCCTCTACCTTCATGGCGGCGGGTTTGTCGCCGGATCGGCCAAGGCCTACCGGGGGCTTGCCAGCCAGATCGCCAGTCGCACGCGCCGTCCTGTCTTCGTCCTCGACTACCCGCTGGCACCGGAAGCGACGGTGCCGGCTGCGCCCAATGCCGTCATCGCGGCGTACGAGTGGCTGCGCACCAACGGCGGCGAGCGGATCGCCCTCGTCGGTGACTCCGCTGGTGGTGGCCTGTCGCTGGTGACGCTCGCGCGCTTGGCCCACGGCTCGCGGCCGAGCGCGGCGGTCGCGGGAGTCGCGTTTTCGCCGTGGGTCGACCTGGCGTTCACGGGCGCTTCGATGAAGGACGCGCGCATCGAGGATCCTCTCCTCACGTACGAATTTCTGCAGGCAGGCGCGCGCATGTACCTCGGGGGTACCGATGCCCGCGATCCGCTCGCTTCGCCCCTGTTCGGCGATCTATCTCGACTACCGCCTCTGTTGATCCAGGTCGGCAGCGACGAGCGATTACTGGACGATGCGCGCCAGTACGCCGAGCGAGCCGCCGGCGCGGGATCGCGGGTGCAGCTCGAAGTGTGGCAAGGCATGCATCACGTGTTTCAGGTCAACGTTGCGGACCTGCAAACCAGCGGCGTCGCCCTCGACCGTGCCGCGGCGTTTCTCGTCGCAGCATTCTCCAACCGCTGACGAAGGCCCCATGTCGAACCCCACCAACGCCCCGTCCATCATGATCGGCGGCCGCGCGGCCGAGCTCAGCAAGGGTGCGAGATGACGTCGAGCCAGAGTGCCTCAGACGACCAACAGGAGCCTTCGGGCCACACAGGAGAACTCCCATGAGCAGCGAACCGATGCGCGATCCCCGCACTGATCCACTCCTCACTCCCGCGAACAGCGCGCTGGTGATCATCGACTACCAACCGAATCAGATCAAAACGGTCAAATCCATGGACGTCGAGCTGCTCGAGAGGAACATCGTCTCGGTGGCGCGGCTCGGGAAGGCCTACGGTCTGCCCATCGTGCTGTCGACGGTGAACGCCGACGCCGGCCAGGGGCGCACGCTGCCCGCCATCAAGGACGTCCTGTCCGACAACGTCGAGATCGACCGGACACAGATCAATTCGTGGGAAGACGTCGGATTCCGCAAGGCGGTGGAAGCGACCGGACGCAAAAAGCTGATCATGTGCGCCCTCTGGACGGAGGTGTGCCTCGCCTTCCCGGCGCTCG
>CAZNCQ010000284.1:0-9411 GCA_964571275.1 uncultured Myxococcales bacterium | reverse complement strand
GCGAGTTCCGGCGGCACAAGGTGCCGCTCAACATGGACGTCGAGATGCCGACGCTGGAGAGTATCCGCAAGCTCGTGCAGAGCAATGAAGGCGTCGCGTTCCTGCCGCGCATGTGCGTGCGCCATGAGGTCGAACATCACGCGGTGTGCGAGGTGAAGGTCAAGGAGCTGCACGTCGAGCGCATGGTGCGGCTGCTGTTCGTCAAGGCCCGCACGCTCAGCCACGCGGCGCAGGCGTTCCTCGACGTGGTGCAAGGAAATGCATGATTCGGCACGCTTGAGGTTGTCGTCGCAGCGCAGGCATTGACGCCGATGTGATCGTCGCCAGGTTCTCTGCTGAGTCCGTCAACGACTGAACGGAGGAGAAACAATGCTTTGGACAATCGCGGTGATTCTGCTGGTTTTGTGGGCCTTGGGCCTGGTCAGCTCATTCACGATGGGCGGCTTCATCCACATCTTGCTGGTCGCGGCCATCGTCGTCGTGGCGGTGCGTCTGATCCAGGGCCGATCTCCGGTCTGACGAGGCGCTCGACGTAGCGGGGCGACATACCGGGCCGACATACCGGGTCAACGTAGCCGGGTCAACGTAGCCGGGCATTTTCGCGCAGCCCGTTGCTCGGCTACGTGGACCGACCTTCCCGCCGCCGCGCACACGTGTGCGGCGGCAGCCGCAGAACGGGCACGGGCCGGCGACGAAAGATGGCAGTGCAATGCTCGGGGGGCCGCGGTAAGCTGAGGCTACTTTCGTGCGTCGAGTACCACCGACCGTCGACGATGCGGCCGCCTTCGCCGCGAGGAGAGCGGCAGCCGCAGAACGGGCGGAGAGCCGAGAGCCGAGCCCGGCGTCGCTGCTTCATCGCATCGAGCTGCGGCACTTCGCGGGACCGGTCGCGTACCTCGATCAGATCGCGCACCTGCGCATCGCGCATCTGACCGACCAGCACGTCGGGCGCGTCACGCCGATGGAGGTGCAGCGCACCGCCGTCGCGATGACCAACGCCGAAAAGCCGGATCTCATCCTGCTCACCGGTGACTTCGTCTGCCATAGCCAGCTCTATCTCGACGATCTGACCGAGCTCGTGCGCGGATTCAAAGCGCCGGTGATCGCCGTGCTCGGCAATCATGACCACTGGTCGGGCGCGAACGAGGTGCAGCAAGCGCTGGAGCGCGGCGGTGTCGAGGTGCTGCGCAACCGGAACACGACCATCACGCTGGGCCACGAACGGCTGCAGGTCGTCGGGCTCGACGACGCGTACACCGGCCACGCCCGCCGCGACGAAGCCGTGAAAGGCCTGCGGCGCGATCTGCCGTCGATCGGTATGTCGCACATCGCGGAAGAGGCCGACGGCCTGTGGCGCCATGGCGTGCCGCTCGTGCTCTCCGGACACACGCACGGCGGCCAGGTGACGCTCGCGCGCCTGCACGAGCTGGCGGTCGGCATGATCGCCGGGCACAAGTACGTTCATGGCCTCTACGGCTCGCGCCGCCGGCCAGGCGCCCACGGCGACGAGCCGAACGGCGCGGTCTACGTGGGCGCCGGCATCGGTGCAGCGATCGTGCCGCTGCGCCTCGGCGACCGCGGGCGGCGCGAGGTCACGATCTTCGAGCTCGGCTGCGAGCCCGGCGATTTCGTCGAGCACCACAGCGAGCAGGAACCGATGCGCGGCCGGAAGCCGACGAAGAAGCAGATCGCGAAGCGCGCGGCGGCCGTGATCCGCAAGCGCATGCTGCGTGAGCGCCGTCGCCAGCGTCCCCTCGCGTAACCGCGGTCACATCCTGGCCGCAGGGATGCCGTTCGGGGCGCAGCACGGACAGTTCCGGAGTTCCAGCTCAGGTCCGTCGACGGGACCATAGTTGATTTTTGCGGCGCGGAGACGCATCGTGCCGTCCTAAGCGCGGATACGAACACCCATTCCCATCACGAAGGAGAGAGACTTATGGACAGGCGATATTCGACAATGTTGGTTGTGGCAGTCGCAGCTCTGTTTGCACAGGCGTGCAGCAGCAGCAGCAGTGGCGGCACCGGGGGCGCGGGCGGCGGATCGTCGTCCACAGGCGGTGTAACGGGCTCGGGCGGCGTCACCGCCACGGGCGGCAAGACCGGCAGCGGCGGCGCGGGCGGCGTGACCGCGGCAGGCGGTGCGAACGGCGACGCTTCGACCGACGCGCCCAAGGACACGAGCACGACGGACACGTCGACCGACACGCCGGCGATCACCGACAGCGGCGCCGACGCGGATCCGGCCGCCAGTGAGAAGGCGCTGTGCCTGACGGCGCCGTTGATGAGCGTTGCCGCCAGCAACATGCCCTTCACCCCAGCGCAGTTCTGCACGTTGTACCGCGAGATCTGCGCCGGCATCCCTTCCGCCACGGTGTTCGCCACCGAGGCCGCCTGCGAGACCGCGTACATGGGGTACAACAACACGCCCGACGCGGACAGTAGCCCGACAGGCCAGATGGGCTGCCGGAGCTATCACCTGTGCAACGCGTACAACGGTGGGAACCCGACGACCACGACTCTGAACACGCACTGCCCGCACACGACCGGCTTCCTGCCCGGCGACGCCGGTCCGGGCGGTCCCTGCCCGTAAGCAATTCGCTTCCGAGGCAGTGATTCGAAGAGGCGCTCTCCCCGACGGGAGGGCGCCTTTTTTTTGTCCTCGCCCTGCCCCGCCGCCGCCGCATTGTCGACGGTATGTCTCGCCCCTTTGTTGTGTCGGCGCGGCTCGGCGGGTTACCATGCTCGCGTGGGACGCATGATTTCACGGCTGGCGCTGGCGTCGGGACTGCTGCTCGCGGCCATTCCCGGCTGCCAGGACGACAGCGTGTACCGCAGCGGCGACGTTCCACCCAGCATCCTCGACGGCAGCCTGGGCGACGGCGCGCCCGCGGACGGCGCCGTGGGGGGCATGGGCGGCGGCGGGTCGGGGGGCGCGCCGACGGACAGCGATGCGGGCGCCGACTAAACCTCTTCGAGCCGAGGTCCGATAAAGGAGATCCGAATGTTCGCCACGACCTTGAGGGTTCCCATATTGAAGAAGCTTTGCCGGCCGATGCTCGCGCTGGGCCTCGCCTGCGCCGTCGGCGGCTTCACCGCGGGCTGCGTCGACAACAGCGGCAACAAGAACTACCCGCGTGGCGACGCTGCGGTGGCCGACACCGCCGTCGAGGCTCCGGACGACACCGGGACCACCCAGGACGCGCCGGAGACCGATGCGCCCGCGACGGATACGCCCACCAGCGATGTGCCGTCCGTCGACGGGCTCACCGATACGGGCGGCACCGACGCGCGCGCCGATGCCGTCAGCACCGACGTGCTGGCCGACACCGGCACCGGCGGCTGAGCCGGCACCGCGGGCGGCCTGCGCCGCCTTCACTCGACGATGGGAGCGCCGTTGGCCGCGCCGCCGTCGCGGCGCGCACTGGCGCTCGCCGGGGTCTGGGTCGCCGGCGCGGGTGCAGCCCCGGCTCGAGCCTCGCGGCTGGGTTCGGGCGCGCGCGGGACCGGGTTGGACGCGGCCAGCAACGCCGCCGCGGGTGACGTCGCGGGAGCGCGCACGATCACGGGCAACGTCACCACCGCGGGCGGCGGCGGGCTCGCCGCGGGCGTCGCGCGCTCGGTGGCACGCGTGGCGCCCGAGCCCACCGCCGGCGGCGCCTCGGCCCCGCGGGCCACCGGCGCTTCGACGCGCGGCGAATCGACCGGCGCCGCAGCCGCGGGAGCCGCGGCGCGAACAGCCGGCATCGCCGCCGGGGCGCTCGGCGGCTCGCCCTCGGGCACCGCCGCGACCGGCGGGTCGTCGGTGTTGCGGCCCGCGACGATGATCCCGACGGAGACCGCGCCCGCGACGATGGCCGCCGCGGCGCCGATCGCCCAGGCCCGCCGCGCGCCGCCGCGCACCGGGGCCGTCGTGCCCGCGGCCCGCGACGCGTGCGCCGGCCGCCGCCCCGGGGCTGGCACCGCCGGCGCGCGGGCCATGGTGCGCGTGTCGATCTCGCTGGGCAGGGGCCGAGCGCCGTCGTCGTGCGCGGTCGCGGGCACCTCCAGCACGGGCCGTCCGCGCGCGGGCGCCGGCTCGCGCCGCACAGCACGGCGTGGCGGGACCGCAGCCGGTCGTGCGAGTTCGAGGGGCGCCGCCGCCGTCGCCAGGCTGGCCGTCCCGACGCTCGGACGATGAAACAGCGTGCGAACCAGCTCGCCGAGCGCCGCGCCGTCCGCCGAATATCCCGGCAACGCCAGCAGCGCCGACAGCGCCTCGGTGGTGGTGTGGAAGCGCTGTTCCTTGCGGGGGGACAGCATCTTGCGCACGAAGGCTTCAACCAGGGGTTGAACCTTGCGCTCCGGGCTGACCAGCGCCAGCGGCGGCACATCGCAGCGCATGACCTTGCCGACGATCTCCACCTCGTCGTTGCCGTCGAAGAGCGGCCGCCCCGCCAGGATCTCCCACAGCGTGATGCCCATGGCGAACTGGTCGGTCCGCTGGTCGGCCGCCTCGCCGTTCAGCTGCTCGGGCGACGCGTAGGAGAGCTTGCCGCGAATCGTGCCGGTCTTGGTGCGCGTGCTGTGCGCCAGCGACTTGGCGATGCCGAAGTCCGACAGCTTGACCTCGCCCGAGAAGCCGACCAGCACGTTGTGCGGCGAGACGTCGCGGTGGACCAGACCCAGCGAGCGCCCGTTCTCGCGCCGCTCGTGCACGTAGCGCAGGCCCTTCATCACCTCGCCGCCCAGGTACAGCGCCAGCGCGTGCGGAAACACGTAGCCCGCGTGCTTGGCCGCCTCGACCACCCGGCGGGCGTCGTAGCCCTCGACGTGCTCCATCGCGATGTAGTACCGGCCACCCGCGCCGCGCTCGGGGTCGGTGACGACCTTGTCGAAGTCGAACACGGTGACCAGGTTCGCGTGCTGCAGCTGCGCGGCGATGCGCGCCTCCTTGACGAACAGCTTCTCCAGCTCGGGGTCGCCGCTGAACGACTCCAGGATGAACTTCAGCGCCACCGGCTTGACGAAGCCCTCCGGCCCTTCGGCGCGCGCGGCCCAGACCTCCGCCATGCCCCCCACGGCGATGCGCTCGCCTAGCACGTACTTGCCGATGCGCTGACCTGGGTGCACGGGATCTATACGCCAAGCCGGCCGCCCGAAGTCAAGCCAGCGACGTGACGCGGGTCTTGGTCGTCGCCGCCGCGCAGCTCACCACCGGCCTCCGCAAAAGAATTCCCTCGGCAGGATGTAACCCTTTCCGCGATCCAGGATCAGACGAGCATGCATCCCGTCCGCCGCTCCCCTCCCGCGGTCGCCTCGACCGCCCTGGCCGCATCCGCGGCGATCTCCGACGCCGAGATCGTGGCGCGCGTCGTCGCCGGCGAGACCGAGCTCTTCGAGGTGCTCATGCGCCGGCACAACCAGCGGCTGTTCCGCGCCGCGCGCGCGATCGTGCGCGACGACGCCGAGGCCGAGGACGTGATGCAGGAGGCCTACGCGCGCGCCTTTTCGCAGCTGGCGCAGTTCGAGGGACGCGCGCAATGGTCGACGTGGGTGACGCGCATCGCGGTGAACGAGGCCCTGGGGCGCGTGCGCCGAACCGGACGTTTCGTCAGCGCCGACGTCGAAGGTCTAGAGGAGGCCAGCTTGAGCCGCAAGATGGATCGAGGGCAAAACAACGCCGCCTGGCAGCAGGTGGGCGGCGCGGCCGCGCCGTTCCCGACCGGACCCGAGGACCACGCCGCCGCGCGCGAGCTGGGCGGCTTCCTCGAGCGCGCGCTCGACGACCTGCCCGACATGTACCGCTCGGTCTTCGTGCTGCGCGAGATCGAGGAGCTGTCGACCGCCGAAGTGGCGTCCTGCATGGACATCAGTGAGGATCTGGTCAAGGTGCGCCTGCACCGCGCGCGCGCCGCGCTTCGCAGCGGCCTCGATCGCCGCGTCGGCTCGGCGCTCCGCGGGATCTATGACTTCCACCTCAGCCGCTGTGACCGGGTCGTCGCCGCCGTGATGGCGCGCATCGGCGCCGGCCGTCCACCGGCGTCGAAGTAGCCGCGCGCGTCAGCTCGCGCCCACGCCGGCCATCAGGCGCAGCAGCGCCGCCTGATCGGCGAGGCCGCGCGGCACCTCGCCCGCCATCGCCCCGCGGCGCATGACCAGGATCCGCGTCGACAGGCCGATCAGCTCGGGCAACTCGCTCGAGATCAGCAGGACCGCGCTCCCCTCGGCCGCCAGCCGATCGATGAGGCCATGGATCTCCGCCTTGGCGCCGACGTCGACGCCGCGCGTGGGCTCGTCGAGGATCAGCACGCGGCAGCGCGCGGCCAGCCACTTCGCGAGCACGATCTTCTGCTGGTTGCCGCCCGACAGGCCGGTGGTGACCACGTCCAGGCTCGCCGCGCGCACGCCCAGCTGCTCCGACAGGCGCCGCGCCAGCGTGGCCTCGGCCTGCCGTCGGATCCAGCCGAAGCGCGAGAGCGCTTGCAGGATGGGCAGCGTGAAGTTGTGCGCGGCGCTCATGCCCAGCACCAGGCCCTGGCGCTTGCGGTCCTCGGGCACCAGCCCCAACCCGGCGCTCATCGCCGCGCGCGGCGACGACAGCCGCACCAGTTTGCCGTCGACGAGCACGCGGCCGGACACCTGAGGATCGAGCCCGAACAGCGCCTGCGCGACCTCCGAACGTCCCGCGCCGACCAGGCCCGCCAGGCCGACCACCTCGCCCGCGCGAATCTCCAGCGAGATGTCGCGAAACTTGCCCGCGCTCGACAGCCGCTCCACGCGCAGGAGCTCGGCGCCCGGAGCCGACGACACGTGCTCGGGGATGTATTCGTCGAGGCGGCGGCCGATCATCAGGTGCACCAGCGCGGCCTCGTCGAGCGTGTCCGTCGGCTGGGTCGCGACGTGCGCGCCGTCGCGGAGCACGGTCACCGTGTCGCAGAGCCGGAAGATCTCGGGCATTCGATGCGAGACGTAGACGCAGGTGACGCCGCGCGCGCGCAGCCGGTCCATCAGCGCGTACAGGCGGTCGGCCTCGTACTGCGACAGGCTGCTCGTCGGCTCGTCGAAGATGATCACGCGCGCGCCGCTGCCGACGGCGGCGGCGATCTGAACCATCTGCTGCTGGCCGAGCGGCAGCTCCCCGACCAGGCGATGCACGTCGATGCCGCCGTCACCCGCGCCGTCCGCGTCGATCGCCGCCAGCATGGCGCGCGCGCGCCGCTCCATCTCGTGCGCATCGACGAAGAAACGCCGCACCGGCAGGCGGCCCAGGCACAGGTTCTCGGCGACGCTCAGGTTCTCACACGCCGCCAGCTCCTGGTGCACGATGCCGATGCCGGCGCGCAGCGCCGCGCCCGGGCTTTGCAGCACGGCGCGGCGGCCGTCGATGATCACCTCGCCGGCGTCGGGCGCGTAGATGCCGGCCAGGATCTTCGCCAGCGTGCTCTTGCCGGCGCCGTTCTCACCACAGAGCGCGTGACACGACCCGCGCCGGATCTCGAAGCTGACGCCCTCGAGCGCGCGCACGCCCGGGAATTGCTTGCTCACCCCCACGAAGCGAACGGCGAAGCGAACGGCAGGAACGATCGTCTCGTCGCGCGTTTCGTCGGGCGAGGCGGCTGGAGGGGATGGGAACCCTCTCAGGCTTCCCGGATGATCATCACCCTGCATGCTCGCCAGGCCGGCTACGGCATCTTCAGATACTGCTCGGGCACGTCGACGAAACCCCACTGCTGGAGCTGGCGCGCCCAGCTGCCGAGGTTGTCCTTGGTCACGCGCACGGGCTGCATCGGAATGATCGTGGGGACGGTCTTCTTGTAGAAGATCTTGTCGACCACGGTCGTGACGCCGATCTGTCCCCACAGATAGGGCGACTGCGCGATCAGCACCGGCGTCAGCCCCTTCTCGACGTAGGGCAACTCGGGCGCGAGCGCGTCGACCGCGACGATCTTCACGTTCTTTGGATCGAGATCGGTGAGCAGCGTCTTCGTGTAGAGCGCCCAGCCGCCGACCATCGCCCAACCACGGATGTCGGGGTAGGCGTTGTTCACGCGGATGACCTCGGACGCCGCGTCCTGCGGCGTCTCCATGTGATAGAACGTGCCGACGATCGTGATGCCCGGGTGCTTGGCCGCTTCGGCCTTCACCGCGTCGACGCGCATGCGCAAGTTGGGCGCGTTCTGATTGCCGGCCAGGATCGCGATGCGACCGCGCCCGTCGATCTGCTTGGCCAGCTCGGCCATCACCTCTTGGCCGATGGCGTGGTCGTCGACGCCGTAGAACGAGAAGCGCTTGGACTGCGGCGCATCGCTGTCGAACGTCATCACCGGCACGCCGCGCGCGACCGCGTCGTCGATCGCGCCCGTCACCTTGCCGGCGTCGGAGCACGACACCAGGATCGCGCTCGCGCCCTCGTTGACCGCCTGCGCGATGCGCTGCGCCTGGATCTGGCCGTCCTCCTGCGGCGGCGTCAGCCACGAGACCTCGATGGGAACGCCCGTCTTCGCCGACAGCTCCTTGGCCGTGGTCTCGGCGCCCGTGCGCGCGGAGAGAAACACCGGATTGGTCGAGCTCTTCGCGATCATCGCGATACGGATCGTCCTGGTGGCGCCCGCGCCGCCCGTCGGCGCGGCGGGATCGCCCGCGCCCGCGCCACCCGCCGCGCGATTGCGGTTGCAAGCCGGCGCCGCGATCGCGAACGCCAGCGCGAACAGCGCGGCTACACCGAACGTCGCGCCAGCGCCGGCCGATCCGACGAGCTTTGTCCTCATCCGGCCTCCCTCTTCTTGCTGTGGCCGCTCTTGTCGTCGGCGGGACGCGTGCTCGGCGCGCGCGATGCGCCCTTCAGGCTCGCGCGCGCGAGCCGGCGCGCCGCAAAGCGCGTGCTGGACTGGTCGAGCACCACCGCGAGTACGATCGCGCAGCCGATGATGATCCATTCGTAGTTCTGGTCGAAGTGCAGGGTTCGAATCGATTGCCGGATGAGCACGATCAGAATCGCCCCCAACATGGCGTTGATCGCGCTGCCCTTGCCGCCGCTGAGGCTGGCCCCGCCCACGACCGCCGAAGCGATGACGTATAGCTCATATCCCGTCGCGTCTCCACAGGACGCCGAGCCATAGAAGCTCGCGCCCAGGAACGACGACAGCCCCGCGGTGACGCCGGAGACCAGATAGACGCCCATCTGGATGCGGCCGATGCGCAGCCCCGAGAAGCGACTCGCCTCGACATTGCCGCCGATCGCGAACACGTGCCGGCCCATGACGGTGCGCGACAGATAGATCGCGCCCGCGACGCTGACCAGCAGCATGCTCAGCATCGGCACCGGATAGAGCGACGCACCCATGCCCAGCGACGCCTTGGCGACGCGCGTGAGCGGCTCGGGCAGCAGGATGCTCTCGGCCTTGCTGCTGACGAACGCGATCCCGCGCAGGA
>CAZNCQ010000283.1:0-9582 GCA_964571275.1 uncultured Myxococcales bacterium | reverse complement strand
TGCTCACGGGCTCGAAGACCGATCCGCTGGTCAAGGTGCGCAGCCTGCGCGACACGTCCCTCGACCAGCTGAACGCCATCGCGAAACGCGACGGAAACAACGTGCAGAAGGCGTTCCTCGATTCACTGGCGACGTCGCAGACCCAGGTGCGCGAGCTGGCCGACCAGCTGGCGACGACGCTGAACGCGATCACCGCCGACGACGCCAAGGGGCAGGCGCTGGCGGCGGCGGCGTTGATCGCCGCCAACGTGACGTCGGTCGTGACGGTGCACCTGGCGTTTGGCGGTGACAATCACAGCGATCAGAACCTGCAGGCCGAGGCCGACCAGCACGTGAGCGGCGTGCAGGGCATCCAGGCGATCATGGACGCGCTGGCGTCCCTGCAACTGACCGACAAGGTCACCTTCGCGACGCTGAACGTCTTCGGGCGCAACCTGAACGGCATCGCCAAGGTCACGTCCCGCACCGGCCGCGACCACTACGGCAACCACGCCGTCACGGTGATGATCGGCAAGAACGTTGCTCCCAGCGTCATCGGTGGCGTGACGGCGTCCTCCAGCGGCGCTTACACCGCGTCGGACATCGATTCGGCGACCGGCAACTCGCTGGCCAGCGGCGGCGACATCCCCGCGGCGGACACGCATGTGGCCGCGGCGCGGACTCTGGGCGTCGCGCTCGGCATCCCCGAGAGTCAGCTCAACAGCGACTTCACCGCGAGCGCGGGCGGAAAGGTAGTCAAGGCCGCTGTCACCGGGGTCTGATCCGCGCCGCGGGTCCGAGCCTGCCGCGCAGACCGCGGCTTTCTTGGCGCGGCTTTCTTGGCGTTTCCTTGCGCCTCTTCATTTCGCGCGCGAGCCCTATGAACGACGCAGTTGCGTCGCCGTCAGTTGTGCTACTCTTGATTCGTAGCTCATGGACTTCGATGAGTTCGAACAGCTGGTTCTGAGGGTGCTGTTCGAGACCGACGTCCCGATCACCGCCGCCCACGTTGCCTACCTGGGGCGGATCTCGGTGCGGACCGCCGAGCGCCATCTGGCGCGTATGGTCGAGCACGGGACGTTGACCGTGCGCACCTCGGCAGCCGGCATCATCGAGTACGTCTACCCGGGTCGGAAGCCGATCCAGGCGAACGGCCATTTGCCCACGACCACCGCCATCGGCCCACCGCCGATCAGCATCGGCGAATCGTTCTTCCTGACGGCACGCCCCAAGCACAGCCCGGTGACCGCGGTCATGCTGTCGATGCTGATCCCCGGCGCCGGCCACATCTACTCGGGGCGGCCGGGCGCTGGCGTCGCGTGGATGGCGACCACGCTCATGGGCTACGCCTGCTGCTTCCTGCCCGGCCTGTTCCTCCACGGCCTGTGCCTGGTCAGCGCCGCGCAGACCCGCCAGAGCTAGCTTTTAGCAGGTTTCGGATCTCGGGCCGCCGACTCCGAACTACGTCCGAAGCGCGAGGCCCTGACGCCCGAGGCCCCTCATCGAGCTCAGCGCCCGCTGGTCTTGGGGATCTCGGTCTCGCCGGTGCCGCCCTCCAGGCTCTCTTCCTTGCGCTTGCGCAGCTGGCGAAGCTCCTCGAGGGTGCGCTGCATCGGTGACGCGCGGTCGTGCGAGCCGTCGGGCACAGCCTCGAGCACCGAGACGGCATTGGTGAGCACGCGCAGGTCCTCCTCGACCCGCGCGCGCAGCGCCTGGTGCATGTCGCGGTACGCCGAGTAGAACTCCTGCAGCTCGTCGCCCTTGCGCAGGCTCGAGGGCGCCGGGCCCATGCGGTTCTCACGGACGCGCGCGAACAGCGATGCGATCTTGTGCAGCGGGCCTGCCACCTTGTGGGTGATCAGAATCCCGACGGTGCCGATCGAGAACACCAGCACGACGCCGAACCCGACGATGCCCCAGAGCACCACGCGGTCGCTGTTGGAGAACTGCGCTTGCAGCTCCTCGGCGCTCGACGGGTCCACCAGGCTGGTCCACAGGATCACCTTCGAGACGTCGCGCGTCGCCTGGTACATCTTGAACCCCAGCCCCGCGGTCAGGAACACCGCCACGATGACGATCGTCGCCGTGTAGCGGAGCTGTAGCCCGACGTCGAGCAAGTAGTTCCTGACCTTGCGCTTGTAAGGGGGACGTCCTGAGGGTCCGTTATCGTTGTTGTTCATGGCGTCCTCCCAATGATCGGGAACAGAATCCGCGGGCTTGTCATTCGTTCCTACCTTGCTACCCACCTTGCGATTTGAAAAATTTTGTCAGGTCCTCGGCCAGCTGTCCGGCCGAGGCTTCGAGGCAGTCATGGCGCGCGTTGTCCTTGTCGCGCGGGCGCGATCCCGACTGGACGCTGGCGCCGGCGTTGGTCCAGGAAATGATGCTCTTCGACGGCCAGCGCGCGACCAGCACCTTGACGTCACACGACGTCTCCGAGCCGCCGCCCGACGACGCGTCGTCGAGGCGGGTCACGTTGCCGTCGATGTAGAAGCCCAGCATACCGCTCTTGGCAAAGTTCTTCTGGTCGACGGCGCTGATGTTGGTGGTGACAACCTGCAGCTTGCCGAGCTCCCTCTGTAGCACGTCGCGCACGATCTTGGCGGCGTCGGGGCTGATGGTCTTCGACGTGCCGGTGAAGGGTCCAAAGCTCAAGTAGATCTTTGCTTTCTTTGCTGCGCTGCCGGCGCTCGCCGTCGCGCCGCCGCTGGGTTGCAACAACGCGAGCGCGTTTTCGGCCTGCCCCTTGACGAACGGGTCGTCGTCGCGGCGCAACAGCCCGCGCAAAGGCTCGGCGGCCGCTGGGTCGCCGATCTTCCCCAGCGCCTGCGCCGCGATACCCCGGACGGTCTTGTTGGGGTCGTCGAGCGCCTTGACCAACGAATCGACGGTGCTGACGTCACGGAGCTTCCCGAGCACGATCGCCGCCTGGACCCGCACCTTGTAGTTGGAATCTTCAAGTAACGCTTTACAGAGCTCTTCGACCCTGACCCTGGGCGCCGCCCAGGCGGCCGGAGCGCGCGCGAGCGCCAGCAGCATCGCCAGCGCCACCGCCAGCCGCCGCGCCGCTCGCTGCACTAGTCCTGCCCCCGGGGCGCGTGGTCGGCGGGAGCCCCCGCCGCGCGCTTGCGGCTGCCCGTGGCCTTGCGGTTGAAGCGCAGCTCGAACACGAAGACGGCGCCACCCCGCGGGTTGTCCTCGACCCAGATCTTGCCCTCGTGCATCTCGACGATCGCGCGCGCCAGCGCCAGGCCGAGGCCATAGCCCACCGTGTGCGTGCCGAGCTGGCCGTAGGGCTCGAAGACCTCCGCGCGCTCGGCGGCCGCGATGGTTTCGCCGGGGCTGGTCACGGAGAATCGCGCTCCGATGTCGGTTTCGATCACGCGCAGCTCGATTTCCGATTGGGCGGGCCCGCGGCGGATGGCGTTGATGACCAGGTTCCGCAGCCCGCGCTTGATGAGATCCTTATCGCCAGTCAGCGGCCTTTCTTGACCTGTGGGTGGGCGGGCCAGCGCCAGCGACACGCCGGCGCTCAGGGCGTGGCGGCGCGCCTCGTCGAGCGCTTCGGCCGCCAGGTCGCCCAGCGTGAACTGGGTCTCCGTGAGCTGCATCTGCCCGCTCTCGAACCGGTCGAAGTCGATCACGGTGCGGACGCTTTGCATCAGCTGGTCGAAGACGGTGCGGGCGTCGTCGACGCTGCCGTCGAAGTCGGCGCGGCGGCGGTCCTCCTTGGGCGGGCCGAAGCGCGCCATGAAGTTGACGTTGGCCTGCAGCGCCGCGACCGACCCCTGCAGGTCGTGCAGCAGGTGGCTGACCCAGCGGCGGCGTTCGACGATCTCGCTGCCCTGAGAACGCTGCTTCTTCTCGAAGCGCGTGAACAACGCGCGTGTGCGCAGCAGCGCCCAGAGCCGCGTGCGCCGCTCCTGCGCGTCGGTGGACGGTGAGAACACGGCGTCCGCCCCCGCGGCGGTGGCGCGCAGCCGGAACTGCCGGAGGTCGTTGAGCGCGAAGACAATCGCCGGCACGAAGTGCGTGCGGATGTTGCCCTTGAGCCGCTGGCACAGCTCGATGCCGCCGGCCGGCAGGATCCGGTCGTCGATCAGAATCACGTCGGGCGGGTGCAGCAGCGCTTCTTCGAACGCGCTGTCGGCGTCGCCCGCGGTCTGGACGCTGATGCCCTGCGAGCGCAGGAACGTCACCAGGGGCCGCGCAACGCCTCGGCCCGGGGCCGCGACCAACGCCTCGACGTCGCCCGGCAGCCCCAGCGTGTTGCTCAGCGTGGTTCTCTCGTCGGGGAGCATTTGCGGTTCTTGCTCCGGCCCATCATAAGGCAGGCGCGAAATTTCATCCATCGCATCGCGACAAGCGCGGAGGCGCCCAGCGCGCCCCCGGCGGCGTCCGCGACGACGTCGCGCCAGTCCGCGCTGCGGTGGGGCGTCCACAATTGGTGGATTTCGTCGCTGATCCCGTAGGCGGTGGCGAGCAGGGCTGCGATCAGGAGATTCGAGCGCCTGGGCTCGTGGCCGGAAGTTCGGTCGAGCGCGCGCCGGAGCAGCGCGCCCAGGACCGCGTAGAGCAGCGCATGAACGACCTTGTCCGATCCGGGCAGATCGATGGCAGGCAGCCGCGTCCCCGGGATCGACGACAGGCCGAAGATTGCCGACGCCCACAGGCCAACGGGCAGCCACGCCGCGAATCGAAGCCGCGCCATCGCCAAATCAGGAGTCCAGCCGCGGTCGCACCGAGCCGCCGAGGACACTATCCCGATGTCCTACATGTAGGATTTTTGACTTCACTGCGGCACATCATAGTATGGCGTCAATGCGAACCACCGACTTCTCTTCGTCTCCGCTGGCACCTATTCCCGAGCAACGCCAGCACCTTCGCTTCGACAAGATGTTCGCCGTCCGAATCGAGTCCTTGCTCTTCGGCGAGACCGTCTGCGTCGCCCGGAACGTCTCCGCGGGCGGAATTTTCGTCGAACTGGCCGACCCCCTGCCCCTCGGTGCCACGGTGCGGGTCTGCTTTCCCGTGCCCGACGGTTCGGGAGAGGTGGTCGCGACCGGCGAGGTCAAGAACCACTACTTCATCAACTTCACCCAGAACGGCGTGAACCGCGCGGTGGCCGGTATGGCGATCCGGTTCATCTCGTTCGAGAACGAGAGCCATCACGTGCTCCGTGATTGCCTCGGTCGGTTGCGCGTCCTGCACTGACGGCGCCCCCCGCCACGCGGGCTCATTCCTCCGCCTGAGGCCTCACCACGATCGGCTCGGGCAGGTCGACGGTCGTCCCGGCTTCGATCGGGACCTCGACTTCGCGCGGGCCTTTCGTGATTGGCAGGACGCGCGCGCCGATGCGAATGCTCAGCTCGTACCGTCCCGGGAAGAGACCGCTCACGACGAACGCGCCCGCGTGATCGATCTCGCCCAGCGCCTTGCGTGGCAGGGCCAGCGGCGAGCGGGGAAACAACACCGCGCGCGCCTCGCTCTCGGGCGGCGAGCCGCCGACCGTGGTCACCTGTCCGCGCACGCGCGCGCCACGGTGAGAGAGCTTGAGCTCGATGTCGGCGTCGAGGTCCTGGTCGTCGAGCTCGATCTTCTCCGGCGGGTAGGCCAGCATCTCGCCGTGCCGGGCCCAGACATAGTACGTGCCCAGGGGGAAGCGGTCCTGCGCGAACGCGCCGTCGCTGTCGACCGTCCAGATGATCGGTGAGCTGTTGTCGTTGCCGGCGCCGAAGACACCGCTACCCGACAGCAGCGCCACTACCGTGGCGTTCGATTGCCCCTCGCCTTCGGCGTCGAGCACCATCCCCTTGATCACCGTCGTGCGTTGCATCTTGATCGCCGCGCGCGTCGCGGGTTGCGTGAGGGTCCATTTCACCGTCGTGGGAAGCCAGCCGAGCTTCGACGCGCGCAGGTAAGACCGGCGGGTGTCGAGCCCGTTGACCACGAAGGAGCCGTCCTCGGCGCTCTGGGCCTCGGCGGTCTCGATCTGCTCGTCGGGGCCGCGGAGCGCGTGGATGGAAACGCCGCTGATCGGGCTGCCCTTGCCGTCGGTGACCTTGCCGCGCGCGACCACCTCCGGCGCCAGGTGGAAAGAGCGACTGACCGTGATCTGCCGTTCCGTCGGCTTGAACTCCGCGATCTCGGCGGCCAGGCCGGGATGGCTGACGCGTATCGCGTAGATCCATGGCCCGGCGCGCAGCTTCAGGCGGTAGCTGCCGTCCTTGCCCGACGTCTCGTCGAGGATCGGCGTGCCCTGGAACCAGACGCGGATCTTGGCGCCGTCGACGCGCTTGCCGCTGTCGTCGGTGATCTTGCCCTGCAGCACCGCCTCGGGGCGGTCCGCGGTGTCGCGCCGGAAGAGCTCGCGGCGGAAGTCTTCCTCGGTCGTCAGCAGGCAGCTCGTCCCCGTGCGCCAGGGCAGCGCGCAATCGGGGGCGAGGCGCGAGCAGAAGTCGACGCAGTTGCCGGGGTCTTTGGGGTCGCAGATCGACGGCGGCAGCGCGTCCGGCTCGACGAGGGGCGCCGCCGTGCCCCGCCCCACGCACCACACGCACCCCTCGGGCCGTTCGACGCAGCGGACGTCGCGCGAGTCGGTCTGCGCCACCGCGGCGCTGGAGGCCCGCGCCTGTTCGTCCCGGGAGCGACGGCAGCCGGCGGCGGCGACGAGCGCGATCGCGGCGAGGACGGCGACGGGCGCGGCGAGCGGTGACGGTCTTCGGCAGACGGGGCTGGTGGTCAAGGACGAGTCCGTGTAGATCGCGTGGGAGGTCGACCCGCCGCCGGGGCGCGGTCGGCGGATCCTGAAACGCAGCGCCCCAAGGTGCCACTTGCCAGAGAAAAATGAAATCGGCGGTTCGTCATCCGCGGCCGGCCGCGCTTGCTTCATCGCGCTCGAGGGAATCGATGGATCGGGCACCACGACCCAGCTCGGCCGGCTCACGGCCCATCTCCGTGCGCTCGGTCGCCGCGCCCTCGCGACCCGCGAGCCCAGCGACGGGCCGGTGGGCCGCCTGATCCGCGAGATCCTGCTCGGCGGGCACCGCAGCGCAGACGGGGCCGAGGTCGACGGGCGGGCGATGGCGTTGCTCTTCGCCGCCGATCGCCGGGACCACCTGCGGCGTGAGATCGAGCCGGCCCTTGCGGCGGGCATCGACGTGGTGACCGATCGCTACCTGCTGTCATCGCTGGCGTATCAGGCCGAGGAGGCCGAGCGCGACTGGGTCGTTGGCCTGGCGCGCGCGGTGAGGCCGCCGGATCTCACGCTGCTGCTCGACGTCCCCGTGGCGGTCGCCGCCGCACGCCGGCAGGCCGCTGGCCGCTCGACGGAGCGCTACGACGAGGACGGCTTTCAGGCGCGCGTCGCGGCGAACTATCGCCGGCTGGCCAGCGTCGATCCCACGGTCGTCGTGCTCGACGGCCGCGGGCCGGTCGACGCCGTCGCTGACGCGATCGCTCGCGAGGTTGGCAAGTGGACGGCGATTTCGGCATGCTAGGGTCTTCCACGTGCGAGGCAATCTTTTCGCTGCGATGAGTCTCGGCGCCCTGCTCGCTGCCGGCTGCGCGACCGCATCGTCGGCGGGCCCGGCGTCGTCGCCGAGCGCGCCGTCGGGGGATGCGACCGGCGATCATCTCATCGCGACGGCGGCGCCATCCGATCCCGCGACCGACGGAGTCGCCACATCGGCGGTACCGGCGGCGGCGCCGGCGGCGTGCGAGGCGCGCGTGGGCGCCGATCGCCTGCGCCGATCGGCGATCAAGCGCACCGTCGACGCCGGCCTCGGGCGCTGGCTCCAGACGGTCTCCGTCGACCCGTTGCTGGCGCGCGGGCACTTCCGCGGCTGGATCATCCGCTCGTTCAACTCCGACGACGTTTGCTTCTCTGGCGTCGACCTGCGCGAGGGCGACGTCGTCATGCGCGTCAACGGGCGGCCGGTCGAGCGGCCCGAGGAGGCGCTCGAGGTCTGGAGCAAGCTTCCCACGTCAGCTGAGCTGGTCATCGATGTGCTCCGCGACGGCCAGGCGCATCGGGTTCGATTCGGGATCGTCGATCCTTAGGCATGCGGACCGAACCCGCCAGCGGCGCGATCGTCCGCGCCCGCGTGACCCATCAGATCGTCCCGGGCGCGGGTGCGCGCGGCGGTGATGCCATCGCGGTCGTCGAGGACGGGCCCGTGCCGGCGGGGCGACGGATCTTCGTTCCGGGACGCCTCCCCTGCGGCGAGTGTCCGGCGTGCCGGCGCGCGCTGTGCGATGCCTGCGGGTCTCCGCGCACAATCACCAGCGGCGGACAAGTCGAGGTGTCGGATCGGTTCGTCGCGACGATCGACGACGACGCGATGCCGGCGCTGCGTGCGATCGGCGCGGGCCTGCTCGCCGACGTCATTGGCGCCGGCGGGCGCGCGGGCCTGGGTGCGGGCGACACGGCGATCTGGCTCGGGGAGCCCGCATGGACCCGCGTCGGAGCGGCGTGGTCGGTGAGCCGCAGCTGTCGCACGTTCGTGCTGGCGCCGGTGGCGTCTCAGCAGCCGGAATCCACAGCCTCGGCTCCCCCGGGTGCCCCCGTGGTGCTGCCGATCTCTGCGGGGCCGGCGGCCTGGCGCACGACGATCGCCGACGCGGAGGCCGCGGGCGGCCCGGCGGGAGGGCGTCCGGAGCGGCGCATCTTCGTTTGCGGGGCCGGCGCGGATCTCGCTCGTGCGGCGCTGGAGCTGGTGACGCCGGGATCGACGCTGTCTTTTCTCCGCGGCGCCCCGGCGGTGCTCGTGGGACTGGATGCCGCGCCGCCGCTGCGCATCTTCACCGGTGGCGCGGGCCACCCGGATTTCATCCCCGAGGCGCTGGCGGCTTTGAAGCGCGGCGATGTCGGTGGGGAGGCGTCGTTCATCGAGGTGAGCGCCGCCGACGCGCCGGGCGCGCTCGACGAATTTCGGCGCGGCCTGGACCGACCGGTCCCCGTCGTCGTGCGCTCCGTAACGGCCTAGTGCTTCTTCTTGCCCGCCGTGTGCTTGGCGGCCTTGCGCTTGGGGGAGCGAGCCTTGGCGGTAGCCGGCGCGGAATCGTGCGCTGGCGCCGCGTCCTTTGCGTGCGCGGGTTCGGAGTCCTCGGCCGGAGCGGCGGCCGGGGGCGCTGGCTCGGCCGCCTTCGGGGCCGCGGGCGGCTCCTCGGCAGACTTCGCCACGGCGGCGGTGGGCGCGGCCGGGGCTGACTTCTCGGGACCCTTGCCCTTGAACGAGAAGATCAGGACCGCGATGACCACGGCGACAACGACGCCGGCGATCGCGATGATCTTGACGCGCTTGCCGCCGCCGATCTCGCTCATCATCTCGTCGTCGGACATGCGCTCGCCCGGGATCTGGGCTGCGACGACGGGAACCCCGGCGGCGGTACCACCGGCGCGCAGCGAGAACTTCTTGCGATCCTCTACGGTCAGCGAGCCGTCGTCGAGGTAACGGTCCTCGAGCGGCTTCGCGTCCTCGACCGGCACGTCGTGGCTGCCGCTCGGGCTCTCGGCGCGGGTTGCCGACGCCTTGGCCTTGGCCTCCGCGACCATCTGCTCGACGTCGCCCTTCTTGAACCAGAGCGTCTCGCGGAAGTTCG
>CAZNCQ010000282.1:0-9597 GCA_964571275.1 uncultured Myxococcales bacterium | reverse complement strand
AAAGGCCCCGTAGCTCAGGTGGATAGAGCAACGGTTTCCTAAACCGTAGGTCGCCCGTTCGAATCGGGCCGGGGTCACCGGGGTGCAGAAGGTGGGAGCGGACGGAAGCGGGAGATGTCCGACACGAGCGCCGCCGCGCGAGATTCGCGCCAGGAGGCGCTGACACGCAGGCGGGCGCTGTGGTCACCGTTGTCGGGCCCGCCCAGCGAATCGAAGGCGCCCTCGGCGGTGAGCCAGGTGGTGGCGTTCTCCAGCGTGGTCTTCGACGCCGCCTCGGGCTCGATGCGGCCGGCGGCGACCTCCTCGCCAGCCTTCTGAAGCGCGCTGCGCACGAACGCGCGCCGGTCGCCGCCGGGCCAGCTGGTCAGCGTGAGCGCGGCGATGCGGTACGCGTCGGCGTAGGGCACGACCATCTGTGAGAGGAACGCTTCGGCGCGGCTCGGGGCCGCGTGCGCGGCGTCGCCGTCGATGTCCAGCTTCACCATCACCTGGCGCGTCTCCGCGAAGATTGTCTCGAAGCGCGCGCCCACGCGGTACATGAACTCGAGCTTGAGCAGGCGCGACAGCCAGCGGGTGTCGGCCTCGAGCGTACGCGAGTCGTCGGCGACGCCCGCCGGCGAGCGCGCGCCGCGCGCCGCCGCGATGATCGCGATGGCCACGAAGTGGTGGATCACGTTGTTGCGGAAGAAGTCGAGCTCGGCGCGCCGCGCGCGCGGGATGCCGTAGGTCGCGGCGTCGCCGGCGCCCCGCACGTCGACCAGGCCGTCGCGCCGCAGCACCGCCAGCGCCTCGCTGATCGGGCCGCCTGCGTCGGGGTCGAGCCCGCCCTCGGCGAGGACCGGCGGAAAGCGGCCGCCACCCTCGATCGCGATCCGGCGCAACAACCCAAGCCGCCAGGCGAGCTCGGCGCCGGTCACCGCGACCGTGCCTGAAAGCAGCGCCGCCGCGCAAAGCCCGACCGGCGTGATCGTGCTGGCGCGGTTGATGCCGTACGCGATGCGGTTGGCCAGGCTCTGCACGAAGGCGCGCCGGCCCGCGTCGCCTTCGCGGTCACCGATGACCAGCGGTCGATCGCGCCCGCCGGTCAGCTCGGCGAGGGAGATCGGCCGATCGAACTGCACGTAGATGCGCCCGTGGCGCGTGCGCAGGATCTTGCGCGCTTCCAGCAGCGACCAGACATTCTCCTTCTTCTTCTCGCCGCCGCCGAGCTCGCGCGCGTAGCTGCCGCCCTCGGGCAGCTTCTCGTAGTCAATCGCCACCGGCACGAAGAAGAGGTCCTCGCCCGCGCCCTCGCGCCAGGCGTCGACCTCCATCGCCAGCAGGCCGGTCTTCGGAAACGCGAGCTTGCCGGTGCGCGACCGGCCGCCCTCGATGAAGAACTCCTGCGGGAATCCGTCGCGCATGAGGCGCTTCACGTAAGCGCGCACGACCGCGCTGTAGAGGTGATCGCCCTTGAATGACCGGCGAATGAAGAACCCCCCGCACCAGCGCGCGATCGCGCCGAACGGCCAGAAGGCCAGGTTGATCCCGGCGGCCACATGGGGCGGCAGCAGGCCCTTCTCGTAGAAGAGCAGCGTCAGGATCACGTAGTCCATGTGCGACTTGTGGCTGGGGCACAGCACCAGGCCGCCGCGGTTGGCGACGTGGCGCACCTCGGCGATGCCCTCCTCGTCGAGATGGATCCCCTGATAGAGCCGCGTGCAGATCCATACGACGACGGGACGGATGATCTCGAAGAACAGCGGCGACATGCGCGCCGCGACCTCTTTCACGTCGCGCACGGCCTGGCGCGCGATCTCCGCGGCCGGACGCGCGCGGCGCTCGGCCTCGACGGTGATCGTCTCCTGCAGCGCGCGATCGCGCATCACCTCGTCGCGCACGCGCCGCGGCGATTTGAACGGCGGCCCGACGATCGCGCGCGTCTCGCGCGACAGGTGGTAGTAGAGCGCGCCGCGCACCTTGCGCGCGGCCAGCTGGAGATCCGCGGCGCCTCCGACGCCCTGGGTTGCGCCGCCCGGCGCCCCACCCCGCTTCGACTCCGCGCTCAGGAAATCGCCGAGCGCGATCGGCGCGCCCATGCGGACGAACGCGCGCTGGTAGTGGCGCAGGAACGCGATGCTGGTGGCCAGCGTGCCCGGAGCCTCGGGCGAGCCGAGCACCAGATCGAGCAGCGACGGCTTCAGGCGCTGCGGGCGGCGCGACCAGACGTAGAGGATCGGCACCAGGTAGAGGGGCCGCCCGCCCGATTGCTGCATCTCACAGAGCACGCGAAACGGGTCGCCGCCGCCATCCACGCCCGGGATCCCCTTGGCGTGGAAGACGCTCGGCCGACGCAGGAAGATCAGCGACGGCGCGTGCGCCCCCACCGCCGCGCGCAGCGCGCCCAGCGTACCGCGGCGGCCGATCAACGTGCGGAAGACGCGGCCAAGCCCGATCGCCGCGCCCAGCGTCGCCAGCCCCAGCCGCCGCACCAGCCAGCGAATGAACGACAGGTTCAACCACCCCGCGGAGCGCATGACGAACACCAGCGTCCCCTCGTGCGCCAGCGCGCGCAGCTCGTCCTCTAGGCCGGCAGGCAGCTCGGCGCGCGCGAAGAATCTATCGAGCGACATCATCGAGCCAGCTGGCGATCTGCGCGCGCAGAACCGGCAGGCTCACGGCCCCGCTGCCCAGAGCCACGTCGTGGAACGCACGCCGATCGAAGCGCGCGCCCAGCCGCCGCTCGGCAAGGGCGCGCAGCGACAGGATCTCGCGCTGCCCGACCTTGTACGCCAGCGCCTGCGCCGGCCAGCCGATGTAGCGATCGACCTCGGTGACCACGTTGTTGTGCGCGATGATGGTGTTGGCTTCCAGGTAGTCGATCGCCTGCTGCCGGCTCCAGCCGTAGGCGTGCATGCCGGTATCGACGACCAGGCGCCCTGCGCGCCAGAGCTCGAAGCTCAGCATGCCCAGGCGGTCGAGCGGGCCCGAGTAGAGCCCGAGCTCGTCGGACAGCCGCTCGGCATAGAGCCCCCAGCCTTCGACGAACGCGGTGACGCCGAGGTGCTTGCGAAACTCGGGCAGGCCGGTCAGCTCCTGCGCGATCGCGATCTGCACGTGGTGGCCGGGGATCGACTCGTGGAACGCCAGCGCCTCGGCCTCGTAGCGCGGGCGCGTCGTCGGCTCGGCGGTGTTGACGTAGTACGTGCCGGGCCGCGAGCCGTCGATCGCCGGCGGCCGGTAGTAGGCGATCGGACTGTCGGCCTCCTCGTAGGGCGCGATGGGCTTCACCACGCACGGCGTGCGCGGCAGCTTGTCGAGGAAACGCGGCATGGCCGCGGTCGAGCGCGCGAGCGCCGCCACCGCCTTGGCCTCGACCTCGGCGCGGGTCTTGAAAAACAGCGACGGGTCGCTCTGCAGGCGGCGCCGGATCTCGGCGAAGTCGCGGGTATGGAAGATCTCGTCCCCGAGCTGGGTCGCCTCGCCGCGCAGCCGTTCGATCTCGGCCAGGCCAAACTTGTGGAGCTCGTCGGCGCCGAGCGGCAGCGACGTCTCCACCTGGATCAAGCGCGGGTAGCAGGCGGCGCCGCCGGGCACGTTGAGCAGACCGACGTGCTGGTCGTCGCGCGCGCGCGGCAGGATCTCGTCGGCCAGCGCCTTGCGGTAGCGCTGGAAGGCCGGGCGAATCGCCTGCGCGATCGCCGCGTCGAGCGCCGACGCGAAAGCCTGGCGCTCCTGGTCGGTCCAGTCCGGCCCGGTGTGCGGCGCCGTCGCCGGCGAGCGCAGCGGCCAGTCGGCGTCCCGCCTGGCCAGCAGCTGATCGAGCTGCGCGAGCACGCGCGTGACCGCCTCGCGCGTCGCGACCTTGCCGGCGGCGAGGCCCCGGCGCAGGTTGGCGGTCTCCTCGTCGAGCGTCGGGCCCATGAGCCGCCAGCGCGCCGCCAGCGCGCGCGCGTCGGCGGGCGTGGTCACCGTCTGCAGCTCGGCGAGCTGCAGAAACGTCACCTGCGGGCCGTCGCGCGGATCGACCGACCATTCGTCGAGGTGGCAATCGCCGCGCGCCAGATCGGCGTCGATCTCGCCGAGCAGGAGATCCGCCGTGACCTGGTCCGCGCGCGACAGCTTGTGCCTGTCGACGGAGGCGGCGCGCGTCCGCAGCTCGCGCAGGCGCGTCATCTCGCGAGCGTAGGCGGCGGGCGTCAGATCCGGCATGCGGTCGTCGAAGCGCCGGTCGCCGATCTCGGTCGCCTCGATCGGGTCGGCCTCCATCCGGCGCTCCCAGTATTCCGCGGCCAGCGACGCGACTGTCGGGGCGCTGCCGCCGGTGACGCGGGCCGGCGGAGGCGCCGCCACCGAGGACGCCGTCCCGGGCGCGCCCCCGGCGCCGGTGGTCTTGCACGCGGCGAGCAGGCCCACCGCGGCGAGGGCCGCCACGAACCTCAGCCCGCGCGCGGCCGCGGGCGCGCGCGGCGCGCCTGTGCGACCACGCGCACGATCAGCAGCACGGCGAGCACGAACGCGAACAGCAACGGTTGCCGCAGATCCGACTTCACGCGCCAGGCGAAGTGAATCACACCGCAAGCGGCGGACAGGTAAACCAGTCGGTGCAACCGCTTCCATCGGGGGAATCCCAGCCTCTTTACCATCCCATTGGTCGAGGTCACCGCCAGGGGGATCAACATGACGAAGGCGGCGAATCCGACGGTGATGAACTTGCGCTTGAGGATGTCCTTCCAGATCTCTCCGAAATCGAAGAATTGATCCACCGCAAAGTAGACGACGAAATGCAGGCAGGCGTAGAGGAACGCCTCGAGACCCAGCATGCGACGCAGCCGGAGCGGGAATGCCCATCCGGTGACCACCTTGATCGGCGTGCAAGCCAAGGTCGCCATCAGCAGTGTCAGCGTCCAGAAGCCGAGGCGGTTCAGCGCCTCGGCGATCGGGTTCGGGCCGAGCGCGCCGGCGTAGAAGCGCCAGCCAGCGAGCGCCGCGGGGCAGAGCGCGGCGACGCCGATCGCGAGCTTGAGGAAGCGGAGGCGGAGCGGGACGCGTGACATGGTGACGATCGCGGCGCGAGCGGGGCCGCTAGAAGTTCTTCACCAGGTCGAGGCCGGCGTACAGGCTGGCGACCTCGCTGGCGTAGCCGTTGAACGGCAGCGTGTCGCGGCGGCGGAATTCGCCGATGCGCCGCTCTTTCTTCTGGCTCCAGCGCGGGTGGTCGACGGCTGGGTTGACGTTCGAGTAGAAGCCGTACTCGCTCGGCGCGTACCGGTTCCAGGACGTGGGCGGTTGGCTCTCGACGAAGCGGACTTTCACGATCGACTTGATGCTCTTGAATCCGTATTTCCAGGGCACGACCAGCCGCACCGGCGCGCCGTCCTGGTTGGGCAAGGTCTTGCCGTAGAGGCCGACCGCGAGGATCGCCAGCGGGTGCAGGGCCTCGTCGAGGCGCAGCCCCTCGACGTACGGCCAGTCGAGCACCGACGTCTTCTGGCCCGGCATCTGCTCGGGCGCGAGCCGCGTGGTGAAGGCGACGTACTTCGCGCGGCTGGTTGGCTGCAGCCGCTGGATCAGCGGTCCGAGCGGGAAGCCGACCCACGGGATCACCATCGACCAGCCCTCGACACAGCGCAGGCGGTAGACGCGCTCCTCGAGCGGGAAGAGCTTGAGCAGAGCGTCGATGTCGATGACCTGGGGCTTCCCGATCTCGCCCTCGAAGGCGACCGTCCAGGGACGCGTGCGCAGCGTGCCGGCGTTCTTGCCGGGGTCGGACTTGTCGGTGCCGAATTCGTAGAAATTGTTGTAGCTGGTGATGTCGCCGTACGCGGTCTGCGGCTCGGTGGTCCCGTACGGCCCTCTCTTGACCCCGGGCAGCGGCGGCTCGTTCGACGCGGCGCCTGGAGGAGGCGCTGAGCTCGCCTGCGACTTGCAGCCGGTGAGCGCGACCGTGAGGCCGGCCGCCGCGGCCGCCCCACCCGCGAGGAATTCGCGCCGCCGCAGGTAGAGCCCGTGCGCGGTGATCTCGGAGGATGAGATGTCGGAGTCGGCCGTCTTCTTGATGATCATTTGTCAGTGCTACGTCGCACCGCCATCCAGGTTACGACGCCGGTGTAGACTGCGCGAGGACATCGACATGGCCGACCCGTTCGCGACCCTGCCGGCGATCCTCGAGCTCAAGAGGACGCTCGACGGATGCGAGAAGCGCTTCCACTGCCGCGTCATCGAAGGCGATCAGCGCCGGGTGGTCGTGCTCTACATCGCGCCGGCGGCGATGCACGTGCACGGCGTCGACTTGCCGGCGGGCACGGTCACCTTCGGGTACTTCTGGACCGATCGCCTCTACAACGTCTACCACTGGCTGGATGGGCGCGGAGAGACCATCGGCTTTTACTTCAACCTGTCGGACCAGACGGTGATCGGCGACGGACACCTCGAATGGCGCGACCTGACGCTCGACGTGCTCGCGACCCCGGCCGGGCGGCTCGAGGTGCTGGACGAGGACGAGCTGCCCGCGGATCTCGACGAGACGACGCGCGCCCACATCGAGGAGGCGAGGCGATCGATCCTGGCGGACCCGGGGCGGCTCACGGACGAGATCGAGCGCCGGTCGCGCGCGCTCTACCCGCGCGTGTTCCCGGGTACGCGTGGGACGGATGGAGTCGCGCGATGAAAGCCGTGCTCCAGCGCGTCGAACGTGCCGAGGTGCGCATCGCCGGCGCGGCCGTGGCGAGCATCGGGCGCGGCGTGGTCGTGCTCGTCGGCGTCGAGCGCGGCGACAGCCAGGCCGACGCCGACGTCACCGCGCGCAAGATCGCAGCGCTTCGGATCTTCCCCGGACGCACGCCCATGGACCTGACGCTGGCCGAGGTCGGCGGCGCGTGCCTCGTGGTCAGTCAATTCACGCTGGCGGCGACGCTGGCCAAGGGAAACCGCCCCAGCTTCGAGCCCGCCGAGGCGCCGGCACGCGCCGAGGAGCTGTACCTGCGCGTCGCCGCGCAGCTGCGCGCCGCCGGCTTGCCCGCCCTGACCGGACAGTTCGGCGCCGAAATGCAGGTCGACCTGGTCAACGACGGCCCGGTGACGTTCCTGGTGTTCACGGCGGGCGGCGCGCTGCTCAAGTGAGCGGCAAATCGTCGACTGTCACCGGCGTGGTAGGAACCTTCGCCCAGTCGAACGCCGCCACCCACTCGGCCGCCGTCGCGTGCGCGAGCGACGGCGCAAGACCTGCCGACGCGGCCAGCGCGCCGACGACCCCCGAAGCCGCGACGCCGCGCTCGCGCAGCGACGCGATCGAGGTCGGGCGCGTCCGCTTCGCCAGCCGCTCGCCGCCGGGCGCCAGCACCAGCGGCACGTGCACGAACGCTGGCGGCGCGGCGCCGAGCGCGGCGTAAAGCGCCAGTTGCCGCGGCGTCGAGCGCAGCAGATCGGCGCCGCGCACGACGCGCGTGATGCGCATCGCGATGTCGTCGACGACCACCGCCAGCTGATAGGCGGCGACGCCGTCGGCGCGGCGGAGAACAAAATCGTCGACGGCCGCATCGCCGGCGCGGTCGCTCGCGAAGCGCACGGTCGGCTTGCGGCCGTGGGCAGCCGCGCGCGCGTCGACCTGGCTGGCGGACAGCCGCCGGCACGTGCCGGGATAACGGGGCTCGTCATCGTCCGCGGCGTGCGGCGCGGTCGCCGCGCGCGCGACGTCGGCGCGCGAGCAGGCGCACGGAAAGGCCGCGCCGGCCGCGACCAAGCGATCGACGGCATCGTCGTAGAGCCGCGTGCGCTCGCTCTGACGGTACGGGCCGAACGGGCCGCCACCCGCGATCGGAATGTCGGGCCCTTCGTCCCAGTCGAGGCCGAGCCAGCGCAGATCGGCGAGCAGCCGCTCCTCGGCGCCCGCGACGATGCGCGCGCGATCCAGGTCCTCGACGCGCATCACGAACGCGCCGCCCACACTGCGCGCATCGAGCCAGGCGAGCAGCGCCGTGCGCGCGTTGCCGAGGTGCAGGGCGCCGGTCGGGCTCGGCGCGTAGCGGCCGCGCATCGGCCTCAGTAGCCGATGAGCGCGTCGACCGGAATGCCGGCCAGCCGATCGCGCCCGCGCAAGAGCTCGAGCTCGACGACCACCGCGATCCCGACGATCTGGCCACCCTGCGCGCGCACCAGGTCGGCGGTCGCCGCCGCCGTGCCGCCGGTAGCGAGCAGATCGTCGACGATCACCACGCGCGTCCCCTGCACCACCGCGTCGGCGTGCATCTCCAGCGAGTCGGTGCCGTACTCGAGATCGTACGTCCGCCGCGTCGTGCGCCACGGCAGCTTGCCGGGCTTGCGCACGGGAGCAAACCCGATCCCGAGCGCGACCGCGACCGGCGCGCCGAAGATGAAGCCGCGCGATTCGATCGCGACGATCGTGTCGGCGCGGTGGGGCGCGATCTTTTCGATCAGCATCTCGACGATGGTGCGCATCGCCGCGCCGTCGCCCATGAGCGGCGTCAGGTCGCGAAACAGGATTCCCGGCTTGGGGAAGTCGGGGATTTCGCGGATGCGCGCGCGCAGCAGCGCGGCGCGCGGGTCGGTATTTCGATCGGTCACGGCAGGCCTCCGGTCGACGAGGATAGTGGCGGAAGATATGACACGGGATCCTGAGGAATTTGCCCGGATCGCACCTCGAAGTGAAGGTGCGGTCCGCTGGCGTGCCCGCTCTCACCGACGAGCGCGATGCGCTGCCCGGCGGTCACCTTGTCGCCCTGCGCGACCAGGAGCGCCGAGTTGTGCGCGTAGACGGTCAAGAGATCTCCCTCGTGCTCGAGCACGAGGAGGCGGCCGTAGCCGCGGATGCCGTCACCCGCGTAGACCACCTGGCCATCGGCCGCGGCGTAGACCGGCGTGCCGATCGCCGCGGGCAGGTCGACCCCTTCGTGCTGGCGCCCGGCGCGCGTCCCGAACGGCGAGCCGATCGCCACGCGATCCAGCGGCCAGCGAAAACGCGCGGCGCCGGGCACGACCGCGACGCTCGCGAGCGCGGGTGGCGGCAGAAACGAAGACGCCGGCGGAGGCGCAACGCTCGCGGGCGCGGCCCCGAAAGGCGGCGCCGGCGTTGACGCTCCGCCGGGTACCGTAGGGGCCGGCCCCCGCCCCGTGAGCACGTAGATGATCCGCCCCGGCCGAACGTCGCTGGCGCGCGCCAGGCCGTTGATCTCGAGGATGTCCTCCGGCGGCACGCCCACGCGCGCGGCGATCTGGTCCAGGGTCTCGCCGGGCGAGACCACGTACCAGGCGCCCGGGGGATTCTCCGGATGCATCGGCAGGCGGCGGTCGGGATGGCAGGCGGGAAGGCCCACCATGATGAGCAAGAACGACTGCGCGATCCGGCTGCGTCTCAAACGGCGGCAGTATAGACCGTATCCATCGAGATCACGCCTCCGGCGGCGTCCCGCCCACGCCGAACTTGCCTTGCAAGTCCACGTAGCGGCAACGCGTGTCGTACGACGTCTCGTACTCGTCTCCCCGCCGCCGGATCAGCGCCAGCTCCTGCTCGTGGGGCGGGCCGATCGGGATCACCATGCGGCCGCCGTCGGCGAGCTGGTCGACCAGCAGCGGCGGCACGCGCGGCGCGCCGGCCGAGAC
>CAZNCQ010000281.1:0-9664 GCA_964571275.1 uncultured Myxococcales bacterium | reverse complement strand
GGGTTCTATGTCCGCGTGGGCAACATGCCTCACGCTTGCATCAAGGCTAATCGCCGCGGCGGCGGCGTCAAATCCAAATCGCGAGCGCCGCGCGGCTCAGTGGAACGTGTAGAAGCTCGCGTAGTCGACCGCACCGCCATCCGGCAAGCCAGCGCTGACCTGGACGCAATAGCCTCCCCGCACCGGAGCGGGCAGCGGCGACGGCCAGGTGCCCGTCGGTGTGGACCCATTGATGGAGATCGTTCGCCCGCCGCAATTACTGCAACCGCCGCCTTGGATCGAGGAAGTGGTTTCGTAACAGATGCCGACGGTCGCGAGAAAGTTCGGGGAATTGTAGTTGGGGGCCGATGCGAACTCGGTCGCGGGCGAGCAGATGCCCATGCACGGACCCATGCCATTGCTCACGAGGTCGGGATTGGCGTCGACCATCGCCCCGCCGGTTCCGGTCGAGTCAGCCCCGCTGTCGCGCGCGCCGCCGCTCCCCGTCGTGCCCGCGGTCCCGGTGGCCCCGCCAGCCGACGACCCGCCGCTGCCGAACGAAGAGCCGCCCGCGCCGAACGCGCCCCCCGAGCCGATGAAGCCTCCCGAACCGAGGAAGCCGCCAAAACCGGACGACGAGCCACCTGAGCCTTTGCCGCCGCCGCCGGTCCCGCCGGTCGCCCCCGTACGAAGGAACGTGTCGGGCCCCTGGCAGCTCCCGAGCGCGAGCGACGCGATCGACCCGAGCCATACACAGAGCGCGAGCGGGCGTGCGACGGAGAACCTCGGCTTAAGCATGCGCGGTACCTCTAAAAGGGTCGGGATCTAGGGTATTGATGCTAACTCGCGCCGATGTGGGCTGGCAATCACGAAGGGGAGTCCTCCTTACCCATGACGACACCGCGGGAAAGCCGGTCAGTGCGTGATTTGACGCGCGGGCACGAAGGTCGAAAAAGAGATATCGTTAAGCGTCAACCATGATCACCCTGCGACCTGCCGCCGAACGGGGCCATACATCGACGAGTTGGCTCGACAGCCGGCACAGCTTCTCCTTCGGCGAATACTTCGATCAGACCCACATGGGCTTTCGCGTTCTGCGGGTCATCAACGACGATCGTGTCGCGGCCGGCGGAGGCTTTCCCACGCACGGGCACGCGGACATGGAGATCCTGAGCTACGTGCTGCAGGGCGGGCTCGCGCACCGCGACAGCATGGGCACGGGCTCGGTGATTCGCCCGGGCGACGTCCAACGGATGTCCGCGGGAACGGGCGTTCGCCACAGCGAACAGAACGCCTCGCGCGAGGAGCCGGTTCACTTCCTGCAAATCTGGATCACCCCCGAGCGCCGCGGCCTGCCGCCGGGCTACGAGCAAAAACGCTACGAGCCGGAGACCAAGCGCGGGCGGCTGTGCCTGGTCGGCTCCAACGACGGGCGCGACGGCTCGGTGACGATCCATCAGGATGTCTCGCTCTACGCGACTGTGCTCGGGCCCGGCGAGCGCGTCGAGCACCGGCTGGGTCAGGAGCGGTGCGCCTGGATCCAGGTCGCCGCCGGCACGGCCGAGCTCGACGGGCGCCCGCTGGCCGAAGGCGACGGCGCCGCGATCGTCTCGCAGGGGGCGGTGTCGCTGACCGGCACCGGCCAGGGCGCCGAGTTGCTGGTGTTCGACCTGGCCTGACCGTTCGTCGCGTGAGCGAAGCGCGGCTTGCCGCGCGGAGCTCATGGCGGGAGGGTCAGGGAAGATTGTAAGCTGCGCCGGAAATGGCCAGGCGCTTTTGGCTGCTGAAGTCGGAACCAGAAACGTTCTCGATCGAGGATCTCTCGCGCGCGCCCAAGAAGACCACCGGCTGGGACGGCGTGCGCAACTTCCAGGCGCGCAACCTGCTGCGCGACGAGATCCAGGTCGGCGACGGCGTCCTGTTCTATCACTCGAGCGCCGACCCGCCGGGCGTCGCCGGCACGGCCGAGGTCGCCCGCGCCGGCTACCCCGATCCGACGCAGTTCGACCCCAAATCGAACCACCACGATTCCAGCGCCGATCCCGACGAGCCGCGCTGGTACATGGTCGACATCAAGCACACGCAGACCTTCTCGACGTTCGTGCCGCTGCCCGTCCTGCGCGAGACGCCGGCGCTGCGCGACATGGTGCTGCTGCGCAAGGGGAGCCGCCTGTCGGTCCAGCCGGTCACGCCCGCCGAGTGGAAGACCATCGTCGCCATGGGCAGCAGGCGTTGATCGCGACGCGCGGCGTTCACCACCTGGCGATCCAGGTGCGGGACCTGGCCGCGAGCGAGCGGTTCTACTGCGACACACTGGGCCTGCGCGTGCTGCGCCGCTGGCCGGCGGCCGACGGCGCGGGCGAGCGATCGATCTGGGTCGACACCGGCGACGGTTCGTTCCTGGCGCTCGAGCTCACGGCCGCAGAGCGGGATGACGGCGCCGGCGCCAGCGCGCCGCCTGCCCCCCCGGGCCTGCACTTGGTCGCGCTGCGAATCGAGGCCGGCGAGCGCGCCGCCTGGCAGGATCGCCTCGCGCGGGCGGGGGTGGCGATCTATCACCGCACGGCGTTCACGATCTACGTGCGCGATCCGGGAGGAAACCGCGTCGGCCTCTCCCATTATCCGGTGCCCGCCGACGAAACGAGCGGCTGACGTTGCCGGCGATCACCTTCATGCCGTCGGGGCAACGAGTCGAGTGCGCCGTGGGCGACTCGGTGTTCGCGACCGCGCGGCGCGCGCAGATCCCCATCACCACCGCCTGCGTCGGCAAAGCGACCTGCGGGCTCTGCCGCGTGAAAGTGCTGGCCGGCGAGGCGCATCTGAACGCGTTCAATTCCGACGAGCGCAAGCACCTCGGCAACGTCTACTTCATCACCAAGGTGCGGCTGTCCTGCCAGGCGAAGCTGACCAGCGAAGGCGACGTGACCGTCGAGGTGCCGTCCGGCTGAACGACGCCGATTCTCAAGAAGCCTTTTGCCGTTCCGGACGTTTTTCAGGGTCGGGCGATCGCTCGGGGTCGAGGCGGGACAGCGCCGCGGCGATCTTCGCCTCGAGGTCGTGGCTGTTGGTGAAGGTCGCAACCTTGTGGCGTTTGCGAACCTCGTCACGGAACGCCTGTAGGATTTCAAACTCCTTCGAGTACCGCTCCTTGGGGCCGGGCTTCTCCTCCTCCTCCTCGAGAAACATGAGTACGCTCAAACCACGGCTTACCGCCCTGCTGTACTCGCGTTCGAGGTCATCGTGGTACTTGTTGCCCATGACACCGACGATACCGACGAAGGCGTCGACACTGTCGATGAGCCGCGTGATTTCTTCCTTCGTCCACAGGTCATCCGGATTGTAGAGGACCGGCTCGTGACCCCGGCTGATCACCGCGCGGCGGGCGGCCTCTCGGTATTCCTTCGGCTCCGGCAACGCAGAGACGTAGACCTTGAGTCGAACTTCGACGGCTCGCTCGCGCGGCGCATCGAGAGCCTTCCGAAGCTGGTCGACGACCGCGAACTGCACGTCGAAGGCGTCGCTCCGGGACGCGTTCGGGCGAACGTCGAGTACCAATCCCACGATCTCCTCGCCGCGCGCGACCGGTGCGCCGATGAGCGCGGGCCGACGGGTGTCGTCGATCTCGAACGGAACATCGAAGACGCTCAGGTCGTGGACACCGGGGCTGGCTCGCGAGGCGCTCGCGCGGGCGCGGTACCAGGTGGGCGCGCTCGCTCCCCAAACGGCGACTGCCAAGTCGCTCATCGCCGTGTCGGGGCCCGCCAGGCGCACACCGTCGTGCGCATACGCATCGGGTGAGCGTCTCGGCACCAGACGGGCGAGGTCGCTCCCCGACTGAGGCTCGAGCACGTCCCACTCCGCACTTCCTAGCAGAACCGACCGCTGGTGTTGCACAGCGTGGGCGGGCGCCACCGCGATCCCGTTGCGGAGCCGCAAAGCGAGGCACAGTGGCGCGCCGTCCTGGGACATGACCTGGAAGCAAGCGCCCAGGTTGTACGCAGACGGCAACGCAGGGAGCGTCGCGGTCGCCTGCGCGGGCGCGTCCGATCGCGTGAGCAAATACCGCGTCCCGAGCAGCGTGGTCAGGGTCAAGCTCTGCACGGCGGCATCCAGCTCGAGGACCACACCGGGGACCACCTCCAAGGTTTGCCGGTGCTCGGTCCTGGTCACCGTCCAGGCCATCTCGACCACCAGCGGATCGGTAGCCGGCAACGCGAGCCCGCCGTCCGGGGATTCGACGAACTGCAGGCCCCCCTCGACGAACTGCGCGTGAAAGCTCCGCAACGGCCAATCGGTCCCGAAGCTCCCGGCCCATGCCATCTCTTCGAAGCGGAGCTCGGGCCTGGCGGCCGCGCGGAAAACCCGCCGCCCGACCTTGAGCGAGGCAATCTGCACCAGCGTCTGCACCGTCGCGTTCTGGCGCACGCGCCAGTGCAAGCGCGCGCCGGCTCGCAGCGCCCAGCGCGCGATGTCGAGCGCGGTGTCGCCTCCGGCCGCCAGCGTCCGCAGCACCGGCCGAACGGCTCGATCGATGTCGGGTCCCGCGTCGTCCCCTTTCTCGAGCGCGAGGCCGTTGACCTCCTCCTCCAGCAGGATCGCCGGCGAGACCCGCGCGTGCACGGCTCGCGTCAGCCTGCGCACGGCGCGTAGGGTCGCGGAGTCCTTGGCCAGCGACTCGCGCAGCACGGCCAGCACCTCGGGCGCGATCTGGAATCCGGTCGGACCGCGCGATTCCACGATGCCGCTGAACCACAGGTCGGACTCGATGCCGGGATCCGAGGCCCGCAGGAACTGCAGCCGCAGAGCGCGAAGCAGGCCCGGGTCGACTCGAACCGCCAGGCTGGCGAGGCGCGCCAGCTCACCGGCCAGCGGCGACTCCTCCGACAACGCGTTGAGGCGGCGCAGCGATCGATCGATCACCGGCGCGATCACACCTGCTCCCGGCGTTTTCGCGTCGCGCGCTGCACCTGGCCCGCGGTCGCGCGCTCGCTCCAGTGGACGAACGACATCGCGCCCGCCAGCGCCGGCGGCCAGCGCAGCGGCGAGAATGGGCACAGCGCGACGACCGGGTTACCCAGAGCGCGCGCCCGCCGCGCGAACGCGAGCCACTCGCCCGTAGCGGCGTGGCCCTCGTCTTCCAGGGGCGTTCCGATGCCGAAGTCCGAAACCACCAGCACCGGAACCCCGCGCACCGGCGGATGCCAGGCCTCGGTCTTTCCAGTGCCGCGCGTGCCACGCCCCGGGCAGTACGCGAAGGAACGTACGCTCAACTGAGCGGGGCCACCCAGGCGCCGAAGCTCGACGACCAGGCTCCGCGTATCGTGACGGAACGGGGCCATCGACTCTGATTCGTCCACGAGGATCTGAGCGCCCGAGCGCAGGGTGGTCGCGAACCGGTACGGGATCTGTTCGACCTGGGCGCCATTGGCCACGCGCCCGGCGACCTCGTCGACGTCGAGCTGCGGGGGGAAGCGCCGCTCGGTCGCTAGCGCGGACGTCAGGATGGCGCGAGCGCCGGTCTGGGGGAACAGAGGCGGCGGAGGGAGGCTGTCCGCCCCCCCGCGCGTGGGCTCGAACGCCCCGCCCGGCTCGCTCGCCCATGAGGGCGGGCGGAACTGGACCGCGCCGAGCGGCTCGATAGAGGCACGGCGTCCGGACAGGGTCGCCCGCGGAGAGGCGGGCGGATCTTGCGGGATGAAAGAGGCACCGACGGCGGTCGCCGTCGGTCGCACGGTCTGGCTGCCCGCCCATGCGCCGAGGCGCCGCGGTGCTTCAGCGCCGCTCGCGCCCTCGAACCCCAGCATGGAACGGATCAACGAAATCGTCTGTTCGTCCGCCGCGAGCTCATTCACCGCCAGGAGGAGGTCCCCGAGCGAGACATCGCCGTCACGGCGGCCGCGCTTGCCCGTCATCGGGTCAGTCTCCCATCAGCGTTTCGACCGTCGCGCCGGGGCCGTCGCGCTTGACCAGCACGGCGGCTACGATCTTTTTCCAGTCGCTCCACTTCTCGTCGACCCGCAGCTCGGCGCAGACGCGCAGGGCGTCCAGGTACTCGGCAGTGGAGGGCTTCCGGAGCTCATTTTTGCCCGCCGTCTCGCGCAGGCGCATCACTTCGTCGGCGATGCGGACCTGCAGGTCGCGGTCTCCGTCGGGGAACCAGCGGGCGGCCACCTCGCACAACCAGGGCGCCTGGGGCTCCTCCAAGGTCAGGACGACGCACCGACGAAGGAACGCCGGCGACAGCTCCCGTTCGCCGTTGGTCGTCACGATCAGGTTTACGTTCCGGGTGCTGACAATCGTGTCACCGGTTTCACGCACGGTGAAGCGCTTGAGGTCGAACGGCTCCAGCAGATCGTTGGGGACGTCGGGGTCCGCCTTGTCGATCTCGTCAACGAGCACGACCGCGCGATCGGACGTCTTCCCGTCTAGCGGCATGCGGCGTGACGCCTGGTTCTCCGGAGGGAGGGCTTCCACCCCGCGATTCGTCGCCGTCGCCGGATCGAACGCCCACCAGAGCGCGCCCGGCTCCACGTAGTACCGGGCGGGCCGAACGTTCTCGTCCCTGCTGGTCGCATCGTTCAGACGCTGGAGCGCGTCGTGGGTCCACAGCAGGTCGCTGGCCTGGGTTCGAGACGTCACCACGTGCGCGAAGTATTCGGCCCCGAGGACCTTGGCCACGGCGCGAGCGAGCGTCGACTTGCCCGAGCCCGGCTCACCCGAGATCAGCAGCGGCCGACGGGCGGCCATGGCGATGTTGACCGCCAGCGTGACCTTGGGCGCAAACACGTGAACCTGTGTCTCGTCCTTGCCCTCCTTCCACTCGAACGTGTCGTTGTCGTCGAGGCGACGGCGCTCGCCTTCCCCACGGTGCTGGCCCGGGTCGAAATACTTGCGAATGTAGTCCATGGTCTCTCCGCTCGTCGGTTCACCACTGCGCGGCTTTCCGAGCGCCGCGCCAGCTCAGGTGCTCTTCCGTCTCACGTTCCAGGTCGATCGGCGGCTCGATGACGACGGGCCCTGCGAATTCCAGCGGTACCAGCGCGGGGCCCGTCCACAGCACGAAGACCACGGACGGGAATCGATCTCGCAACGTCTTGAAGGTCGCGGCATCGGGCGCGGGCAGGGGCACGACCAGAAACGGGGGCTCCTGCTTCAAGAGCGCGATGATGCGCGCATCGTCGCCTTCGTAGTCGTCCGGCAGCTTGAGCCGGAGCCACTTGCAGATCTCGCCCGTGTAGAACGCGGCGTCCACCTGGTTGGTTCCGCCCTCGATCGAGGTGACGCGCCAGTGGAAGCCGAAAGGCTGCGCCCGGTAGAGGAACATGGTGGAGGTGTACGGGATGACGCACGAGCCGTTGATCACGGCCTCTGATCCCTTGCCGCGGCGGATTGCGTCCGCCACGACCACGGCGAATCGCCCCGCCGCTTCCGGGGTGAGCCAGCACGGCGCGACCCAGCGGATGATCGCTTTGAGGGAGTCGCCGCTGACGCTGAACGCCTTGAGCTCGTTGATGAGCTCGCGGACGCTCACGTACGCGCCGAGCTCGCCGCTGAGGATCCGGGCCGCGATCTGGGCGACCTCGCTGTCCTCGTCGTCGGGGCGCCAGGGCAGCGGCGCCAGCTCCAGCTTCTTTGCCAGCAGGTCGAGGCTCTTGCGTTTCAACCCGCCGAGGTGCTGGGCGAGCTTCGTCGTGAGCTCCTCGAACGGCGAGGAGCCGCCTCCCGCCCGAGGCCCGAGCCGCAGGACCTCGGCCGCGATCCCCGGACCGTCTTTGGCCTGCAGGCTCTGGATGAGCGGCAGGTTCGCGGGGGCGAACCCCGCCTGCGAGATCTCGTCGCGCGTCACGTCGTCGAGCAGGGCGTAGAACACCTTGAAGGTGGGGTCCAGCGACTGACGCCAGGTGAGGATATACGCCTCCTTCAGGACCCAGTCTGGACGGTCCATCGCTTGCCGCGAGAGGAGCAGGACACCGGCATGAGCGAACGCCATCATCGCGTGCAGCTGGGTCGGCCACGCTTCTCCGCCGCGAAGACATGCGTAGTCCACGAGCACCTCGAACCCGGGGTGCCCGGGGTCGCCGGCGGTCAGCGCGTCGGCGACCGCGCGCGTGAGGGCCTCATCCTTCGAGCTGTGGCTCAGAAAGACGCGGGGGTTCATCACCAGCCCAGGCCAGTCCCGTTCACGGTGGCCGTAGGATATGCCTAGGGACGACGCGCGGGAACCAGTCGATCGCCGGATTGAGAGCTCATTTCGGCATCGGTATCGCTGCGCCGTTTGCCGCCGACCAGCTTATCGTCATCCGCCGCCGCCGCCGCCAGCTGCTTGGCCTTCTCGCCCGACGCCAGCGCGGCCGCGCTCGTCATCATGCTCTGGATCTGTTGCGGGCTCGACATCAGGCCGCCACCCGAGAGATCGATCGGCACCGGAAAGACGATCGTCGACGACGCCTGGCTCGAGACCTCGACCAGCGTCTGGTAGAGCCGGAGCTGCAGCGCGCCGGGGTGGCCGGCGATCATCGAGGCGGCCTCGGCAAGCTTGGCCGCCGCCTGCACCTCGCCCTCGGCGGCGATCACCTTCGCGCGGCGCTCGCGTTCGGCCTCGGCCTGGCGCGCCATCGCACGCTGCATCTCGCGTGGCAGCTGGATATCCTTGATCTCGACCGCCGAGATCTCGACGCCCCACTGTTCGGTCCGCGTGTCGAGGATGGTGCGGATCTCGACATTGATGCGATCGCGGTGCGCGAGGATCTCGTCCAGCTCCATCTTGCCCAGCACCGCGCGCAGGGTGGTCGCCGCCAGCTGCAGCGTCGCCGGCATGAACTGCTCGACCTCGAGCACGGCGTGGCGGGGCGACGCGACCGACGCGTAGACGACCGCGTCGACGCTGATCGAGATGTTGTCGTGCGTGATGACGTCCTGGGGCGGAATCTGGATCGCCTTGGTGCGCGTATCGACGACGCGCGCGCGATCGATTCCCCACGGCAACAGGAGGTTGAGGCCCGGGTGCGCCAGCTCCTTGCGCGCGCGCCCGAGGCGAAAGATCACGGCGCGCTCGTATTCCTGCAGGAGCCGCACGCCGGTGAGGACCGAGATTGCCGCGAACACCGAGACCGCGCCAACGATGAGCTCGAACATGACAACGGGAGTCTACCCGACTTGACGGACGTTGCCCGACAATGCCGAACCGGCTTTCGGACGGCCAGGGTATCGACACCTTTCCGGCACGTGACAACGGAAGGCAATTGCCTCAAAGTCTTGCGCCCATGCACGACCTCGTCGACCTCTTCCATAAAATTTATAACGTCCAGGGGCTGATCCGCTGGGGTGGCCTGGCCGCGCTGACGGCGGTGATCTTCTCCGAGACCGGTCTGCTGGTCGGCTTCTTTCTGCCCGGCGATTCATTGCTGGTGACCGCGGGCCTCTTCTGCACGAGCGCCACGCCGGGCGAGGCGCCGCTGCTGAACATCGTTTGGCTCAACCTGCTGGCGATCGCCGCCGCGATCGTCGGCGACACCGTCGGTTACTGGATTGGCGCGAAGGCCGGCCCCGCGCTGTTCACACGCGAACAATCGTTGCTGTTCTCGCGCAAGCATCTGCTGCGCACCAAGGAGTTCTACGAGCGCAACGGCGGCAAGACGATCATCATCGCGCGCTTCATGCCGATCGTGCGCACCTTCGCGCCGGT
>CAZNCQ010000280.1:0-9666 GCA_964571275.1 uncultured Myxococcales bacterium | reverse complement strand
TGGTCCGCGCCGCGCTTCAGAACGCCGCTTCGGTGGCGTCGCTGATGCTCAGCACAGAGGCGCTGGTTGCCGAGCGCCCGAAGAAGAAGGCGTCCGGTGGAGCCGGCGGCGGCCACGGCGCGCCCGGCGGCATGGGCGGCATGGGCGGCGGCGACGACGACTTCTAGGCCGCTCGCTCGCTTGCAGCAATAGAACCCAGCACGTGTAGAAATGATCGGCGAGGGGTGGGCGTTTGACACGCCCGCCCCTCGCCGTTTAACGTCCACCTCGCGTACGTTCCATGAACTTGCTTATCTCACGCTTGCGGCGCGGCTCGCGCGCGGTCCTTCTGGTGGGCGCAGTCGCGCTCGGCGCTGTGATCGCCAGCTGCGGTAGCGTCGCCAACAAGGACGACGGCGGAGCCGGCGGAAGCACCGCCAGCGGCGGCGTGACCGGCAGCGGTGGTGGATCCGGTGGCGGCGCCGCCGGCACGTCCGGATCGGGCGGCGCGTCCGGCGCTTCCGGTACGGGCGGCGCGCCCGGTGACGGCAGCGTCGATCAGGCGCCGCCGGTCGACGGCGGCGGCAACGGCGCGAAATGGGATGTGGACAATTGGGACAACGCGGAGTGGAGCTGACCTGGCACCCGAGCTGATCTGGCCTGCAACGGAGACGACCAAATGAGCAAATTTTCCAAGCACAAGTGGTGGATCGTGACGGCGTTGCTCACGGTCCCGCTGATCGCGATTGCGGCCGTCCCCAACGTCTTCCAGCCGAACACGGTGATCTCGTCGGCCCAGGTCAACGCCAACTTCGCGGCGCTCGACTCGAGGCTGGCCGCGCTGGAAGCGGCGACCGCGAAGACCAGCGCGACGACGATGAGCGGTGCGATCAATCCTATCACCACCGCAACAGGCCCCCGCAACGTGATGTTTACGGCGTCTGGGGTGAATCCGTGGCTTGTGATCGTGTCGGCGAGCGCCTTCGCGGGAGGCGCTGGTAGTCTCGACCTCGCGATTGCACTCGATGGCGTGAAAATCGGCGACCTGCAGGGTTATGCCAACGAGCCGAGCAGTCATAAGGCTATCCCCACGCGGACATTCACCGTTCCGGCGCCCACCGCGGGTACTCACACGATTGGTATTTCCTACGGCAACATAAACACAACGAGCGACCAGAACGATTACTTCAACGTCACCGTGGTTGAGATGCACTAACGGTTAGGGTCGGTCAATTGCACTTAGGGTCGTTAGTTCGTAGGCGGAATAAAGCGGCCGATCTTTGCGCCGCTAGCCTCGACGATGATCCAAAGGTTTCCGTCGGCGCCGGTCACCAGGCCTCGGGGCGCTGGCACGGTGTACTCCGTGATCGTGCCCGCCGGTGTGATACGCCCTATACGGTTTCCCGGAGTCTCCGAAAACCAGATGTTTCCATCTGGTCCGCCAGTCAACCCAGTGGGCCCTGAGTTAGGTGTTGGAAGCGCAAATTCCGTGATCGCTCCGGTCGGAGTCATTCGGCCGACGTTGTTCGCAGAGGATTCGGTGAACCAAACATTGCCGTCGGGTCCAGGTGCAATGGCACCAAGTCCGGCGGAGGCGGTCGGGACCTTGAACTCAGTGACATTACCGCCGGTACTGATGCGCCCTACCTGATTCGCGAAGGACTCGGTAAACCAGAGATTCCCATCGGGGCCGGCGGTGATACCTGTTAGGCCAATATAGGTGTTGCTGATCGTCTTTTCGGTAATCGTCCCGCTCAAAGTGGCAGTACCGATTTTGTTGACGTCAGTTTCCACAAACCAGAGATTGCCATCTGGTCCGGCAGTAATCCCCATTGGGTTGGTATTCGACGTTGGCGTCGTGTACTCGGTGATGGTTCCGGTCGGACTGATGACCGCTACCTGGCTTGTGCTCGGTTCTGTGAACCAGATATTCCCGTCTGTTGCGCTGGAGATGCCGCCAAGGGTACCGCCTTGACCCGGGAATTTCGTTATGGTTCCGTTGCATCTGCCGCTGCGTCGGTGTTGGCGATGCGATATTGGGTGCATGCTGGGGCGAGGGCTAAGGCAGCCAGCGCAGCCCAACCGAGCCCTCCGGCCCATCCAAGAGAATGACGGTCACTCCTCATAGTCTCTCCCCCCGTTTCGCACGGTATCCCCCTTTCGGCATCACCCCGGTCCAGTTGCTCAGAGCGGTTCGAAGCTGATGGTGCCGTCGGGCGCGCGCGTTCCCCAGTAGACGTAGCTGGTGGTCGCGATCGGCAGCGGGCTGTCGAGATCGATCCCGCGCCGCTTGATCATGGGGGGGGTCCTGCCGAACCACAGATTTCCGTCCTTGGTCAGGTAGGCGGGGTCGAGCATCGCTTGCAAGTGATTGCGCTCGTAGTCGAACGCCGCCGCTTGCAGCCTCCCCGGCGGAACGGGTGTGTCGAGGTTGACGCGGCCCTCACCGGCGTCGGCGCCGACGTTGAAGATCGCCAGCCGATGAGTCGGCGCGTCGGCGCGCGATTGCACCACCGCTGCGAGCTGATATTGGCCGGCCGCGGTCTTCACCCCCGCCCAGACGCCCAGGCGCTGGTTCGCGAACGAGACCAGGTCGCGCAGCGGCTTCGACCGCACCACGCGCATGCGCGCAGGCATGATGACCGCGATGCCCAGCACGGCGCCTTCGCTGCCCGACTCGGTCCATCCAATCAGCGCGTGCGCGGCGGCCTCGCTCGGGATCGCTGCCGCCACAGAGACCAGCGGCCGTCCCGGGATCTCCGAGAGCGCTTCGGCGTTCGCGGTCCCGGGTTTCTTGATCCCACCGGTGAAGGTGTGCCGCCATAGAGCGGTTGCACCACCCGGCGCGGGCCGCCAGGTGTACAACGAAACGGCACCGCTGCCGTCGGTGATGGCGGGAAAGATCGGCGTTTCGTCGGCGGCGAGCTCGGCCTCGATCGGCTTCTCCTGCATCAGCGCCTGCATGTGCAGCCGCCGCTCCGCGAGCCAGCCGACCCAGAACTGGTGCGTTTGGCCTGGGGAGATGCCGCCGCCCGCGGCGAAGATGCGCGCGTTCTCGGGGACCGGCACGTCCCACGAGACCCACTTGACGGGCTTCAGCTCCTCCAACTCCTGTCCCCGTTGCACGAACTCGGCGGTGTGCAGGATGCGCCGCGGTCCGAGCACGCCGATAGCGTAGGTCTCCGTGGAGAGAAACATCCCCCCTTCTTGGTGGATGGTGATGAACCCGGGGCTGGCGAGGCTGAAAGCTGACATGGCGGTCCTCGATGGCGGTTTGGGGGTGGTGCGCTCCGCGCCCGGCTGCGACCGCGCGGCGCAGCCCCGCGCGTTGGCAACGATGATCGCGGCGGTAAACAAGAAGGGGACTGAGGCCCAGCGTCCGCCCATCCGCGCCACACCCCGCGTGCGCCGCGATTCAGGGCCCAATGGTGCCGTCATTCTTGACGAGGGTGTAGTTCCAGCCGCCCAGCTTCACGAAGCAGAGGCCACACAGATACTTCTTGTTCGACGCGTACGACATCAGGCAGACCTGATCCTTATCGTGCGCGTTGGGTTGGTAACCACCGGGTTGCTTGCCGGCCTGGAAATGTCCGGGCGCGTGCGCGAGGAACAGCGTGTGCCCGACCTCGTGGATGAAGGTCTTGGTGTCGTCACCGACGGTGAATTGGAAGAAGATCGTCCGGGTTCGGGTGGTTACGCCCGCGATCACGGGCGCGATTCCCGCCGTGATGCTGCTGCCTTCGTTGGGGTTCTGATTGTGCGGATGTTCGTGGGCGAACTTGAGCGCGGTGATTCCGTTGTCCGGGATCGGGATCCGCTGCGACACCGCGTTCATCACCGTGTTCCAGTTGTCCTCGCACTTCTGCTTGTATTCATTCCTGTCGGACGCGCTGAAGAAGTTCCGGATGCGCTCCCACAGCGTGCCGAAGAAGCCGGCGTCGGCATGCTCCGCCTTCCAGTAGTCCATGAAGTCGAGGTAAGCCACCGGATAACCCTGCGGGTCGGTGGCCAGCGCTTTGGAGAAGAAAGCGGTCCCCGCCGACTTGTACGCCGCGGCAACGGTCTGGTACTCGGTGGTCCATTGCGCGCCGATGTCCGTGGGCACGACGCCGGCGGCCGGCTCGACGATGAGGCCGGCCTTCTTGTACTCGGCGGTCAGCGGCGGCGTCGAGATCGGTGTCGTGCTCGCGCCGACCTTCCAGTTGGCGACGATCGGGATGCGCCGCCAGGCGGTCAGCTTGATGGTGTTGGACTTCCGCGGCGCCGGCGCGCCGTCGGGTGCCGCCTCGTCCGTGACGTCCAGCGACTCGTCGACGTCGACGACCGCGCGCACGCTGTGCGTGTCGCCGGCCATGCGGCCGGGGCTGAAATAGATCGCGGAATCTGCGCGCCCATCGGCGCTGTCGCCGCACCCGGTGAACGCTGCCCAGTCGCGCTGCGCCGGGGGCGTCATCGCCCAGTCGCCGCCCGCCAGCCACTGCACGCTGGGGCTGATGCGATCCGCCGACTTCGCGCGGTAGCCGCCCACCTTGAAGTGCGACGACGTGCCCTTGGGCTGGGTCGCGCTCTCCTCGAAGGATGACGCCTTCTTCACGAACGTCTTCCCGGCGTCGTGCATGCCGCGCCCCGAGAGCGAGCCGTCGAGATCACCCGACGATTCGAGCTTGAAGTCCCACAGCAGCCGCGTTCCGATCAGCGCCGCCGGCCACTGTTTGCCGTCGCCGGTCTTCGATTTCAGCTTGATCTGCGCCAGCAACGGGATCGTCGGCCCGGGTCCCGCCAAGGTCTGGTAGGTGGCGAACGATGAGTCGTCATTCATCTCGCCGTTGGTGATCTTGAAGAGCGGGCTGTCGACGACGATCCGTCCCTTGCAGTCGCCGGGCATACCGCTGCTCGTGAGCTCGGTGATCAGAGCATCGACGGACGACTTCCAGGGATCGGCGACGTCGAGCGGGCCGGTGTCGTCGACGGAGATCTTGACCTCCTTGACCTCGAGCTGGATCTTGCCGACCGCGCTCTTGGACTTCTTGCCCGACTTCGAGACCAGCGCGAACGTCACCTCGTAGGGCGAGCCCTTGAGCGTGATGAACCCGCCGGGCGTCTCCGCCTTGCCGTCCCAGTCGATCGAGCCCGAGGCCGAGAACGGCCCGGGGATGTCCAGGTTCTCGACGACGGCACGGTCGCCGTGGGCCGGCACCGACTCCACGATCATCGTCACCGTCGCGGTCTTGGGCACGGGGCCGTCGATCGCGTACGAGATGGTCGTGGTCTCGGCGCCGGGTACGAACGTGGGCGCCTCGATGTTGACCAGGCGGATCGTGGGCTCCTCGTCGGTCGATGTCTTGCCGCCGCTGGTCGGCTTGGGCTTGGCCGGCTTGGGCGGAGCGGTCGTGTCGGTGCCCGGACCGCCGGCCCTGTCCGCCGACTTGCGCAGCAGGAGGACGCCGCCGCGGCTGCTCGACCCGTCGATGAAGCGGGCGGCGTCCTCGAGCGCGTTCTTGACCGCCGTCGCTCCCCGCGCGTCGGCCGCCATCGCCTGCAGCAGCGGCACGGCCTCGCCCGACGGAACCACTTCATAGCCGCCGCCACGCCGCAGGTGGGTCGTGTCGCCGTGCGCGACCACGCGATAGAGGCCGCCCTTGAAGGCCAGCTCCCCGCCGCGCTCTCTTTGCAGCGTCGCCAGCAGCGCCTTGACCGGCGCGCTCGCCGCGGCGGCGCCGTGCTTGGCGTGCTCGCCGGGCGTGACCTCGCGCAAGATTCCGAAGTGCGCCCAGTTGAGCGACTGAACCAGCTGGGCGGCGCCACCGTGCACCGATCGCCGCGGCCCATCCGCTGGCAGCGCGAGCCCGATGCTGCGGAAGAAGACGTTGAGCTGGTCCGGATTGCTCTCGGCGAGACCCTCGAGCGCGGTGTCGGCCTCCAGCTCGTCGAGTCCGGTGACCTCGACGTACTTCCCCGTGGCCAGCAGGTCGCGGAAGTCGTGGTCGCGCGCCAGCACGAACGAATGGACCGCACCGTGGAACCCGAAACACCCTGTCGGTAGAGCGCTCACGCAGGTGCATTTTTACGCGCGGACGCGCCCGGCCGCAAACGCCGGCGCTCGGGATCAGGTGCGCGCGATCTTGATGGCGACGCCCGCGGCCTGGTGAGTGGTCTTTTCGATCAGCTCGTGGACCTCGACGCCCTGGCCGCGGTCGTCGACCCAGCGCGCCTGGGCGGTGTCGTAGTCGAAGTGCCAGGCGCGATCGCGGAACGCGACCCAGAGCTGCCGCGGCGACGGTTGCGGCGTCAGCATCATGCGCAGGTTGCCCGCGAAGGTGATGGTGAGCGTGCCCGTCGACAGCGACACCTCGGCGAGATCGGGATCGACGTCCTCGAACGCGGCGTCGATGCGCGCGTAGGTTTGATCCAGGAGCTGCCGGTACGTCTTCTCGTCGATTGTCTTGTCGACCGGCTTGTCGACCGGCTTATCGATCTTGTCGTCGGACATCGCTAAGCCATAGCATCAGCGGCGCGTGAATGCGGTCCAGAAGTCGAAACCGCCGCGCCGGACCAGCATCGGCACGGTCGTCCCGGCCTTGAACGTCCGCAGCGCCGCCGTGAGATCGTTCGACGAGCGCACGCCCTGCTTGCCGACGCGCAGGATCACGTCGCCGATCTTCAGCCCGGCCTGCGACGCCGCGCCGTGGCCCGAGAGCTGCGCGATGGCGATGCCGCGCCCGCCGGGCAGGCCCGACGCCTGCGCGGGCGGGACCTCGGTGACGTCGAAGTCATCGGGGCCGCTGCTGGCGACCTCGCGCCGGCGCGAGCAGCTGGACGGGTGCGTCGGGATCGGCGTGCGCCCCTCGGCCACGCGCACGGTGACCTCGCGTTCGACCGAGCGGCCGTCGCGCCACAAGCCGACCTTCACGCGCGTTCCGGGCACGGTGAGCTGGGCGTCGATCTTCAGATCCTCGCTGGTGGCGATCGGCGTCCCGTTCCAGGTGACCACGACGTCGCCCGGCTCCAGGCCGCCCGCCTCGGCGGGCGACTTCTTGCCCACGCTGGCGATCAGCGCGCCGCGCGTGGACTCGAGCCTCATCGCCAGCGCCAGCCCCGAGTCGAGCGGCTGCGCGTCGACGCCCAGGTAAGATCGGGGCGCGTCGCCCTTGGCGCGGAGCCGCGGCAGCAGCGACTTCGCCATGTTGATCGGAATCGCGAAGCCGATCCCCTGCGCCGGCTGCAGCGGGTGGCCCGCCCAGAACGCCGCGTTGATCCCGATGACGGCACCCGTGGCGTCGATGAGCGGCCCGCCCGAGTTGCCGAGGTTGATCGACGCGTCGGTCTGGATGAAGAACGAGTAGAGATCCTGCGACGGCGATTCGTGCAGCGTGGCGCGATCGACGACGCGCTCCTTCGCCGAGACGATGCCCGCGGTGACGCTGTGATTGAAACCATAGGGGTTGCCGATGGCGACCACGGTCTCGCCGACGCGCACGGCGTCCGAATCGCCGAGCGGCAGCACGGGCAGCGGTCCGCTGGCCTCGATCTTGATGAGCGCGATGTCGGTCGGCGCGTCCGCGCCGACGACGCAGGCTGGAAGCTCGCGCCCGTCGTAGAGCCGGATGCGCAGGTCGGTGACGCCGCGGATCACGTGCTCATTGGTGACCAGGTAGCCGTCCTTGTTGATGAGGAAGCCGGTGCCGATCGACGTGCGCCCGCTGTCGCCGGACGAGTTGTCGCCATCGGCCGGGCTGTCGGTGGTACCGCGTACGTGGACCACGGCTGGGCGCGCCCGGTCTGCGAGCTCGGCGAGCGACAGCGGCGGAGGCTTCTTGCTGCCCTTGGGCGGGCTCGTCCACAACTGGGGCTCATGCTCGGCGCGGGCGGCCCCGCCGGCGAGCATCGCGCCCAGACAGACGGTAGCGACGCTCAGAAAGACGCCTGAGGAGACTGGCCGTGGCATTGCGCAACCCATCTCGGGCGGGAGCCCGAGCATACAACAATAGCTACTGCCGCGCTGACGCGCCCTCAGCAGAGCTGATGAGCCTGCGCAGGCGGTGCCGTTCCGATGCTGTCAGCGATTCCTGCGGCCGAGCGCCGTCGGGGCCGCGATCCGGTCGGCGATGCGCAGCGTGCGCGAGCTCGTCCTTCGAGCTCGGCTTCGCGTCATCGGTCGGCTTCGCTTCCTTCGGAGGTTCCGGCTTCGATGAGTCGGTGGAGCTCTTGGCCTCCTCGGTCGGCGGCGCCGGCTTGGTGGATGCGGGAACGCCAGCGATGCGGCGGCGTACGTCGTCGACGAGCGGCTTTGCGGATTCGCGCGTTCCGTCGAACAGCTCCTGCGACTCCTTGGTCTGGGCGATGGCGCGCAGGTGCCCGAAGAGCGTGTGCGGTCCCAGCTGCAGATGCGTTCCCACCCAGCAAAAGCCGGCAAAAAGCGCGACGAGGGCCACGAGCTTGAGCATGTGCGCCGCCGCTCCTTTCAGCGCAGAATCTGGCTGGCCGACCGGAACACGATCTGGCCGGATACGGGCACGTCGTCCGCGGCGCGCAGGCGGCGCGACAGCCCGGCGATCACCGCGCGACCGCGCTTGCGGCGGCGCAAGATCGCCCCTTTCCAGCTCGATTGGTTCCGTTCGTCGTGATTGGAAACTTCGCCCATCATCGGATCACCTGTCCATATTCGGCGCGCCCGCAAGCACGTCAAATTTTTTCATTTCGCCCATGCGACAATGCACGCGATGGGCTGGAGCGATGACGTGCGCCGCGATCCGATCAAGCGCGCGTTCGCCGGCCTGGCCTTCGCGCTGTTCATCGGGTTCATTCCCGCTGCCTACTACACCTATGGCGTGAGTGGCGGCGAGGTGCAGCGGATCCGCGCTCGCCAGGCCGAGCTGTCGCAGCAACCGGGGACGCCGTCGGTGCTGGAAGAATTCGACCGGCTCGGCGGCGCGGTGGCGCGCGTGCGGCACCGCGGGATGATCGGCTCGGCGGTGCTCTGGGTGCTGGCGAGCGGGCTCGCCGGGGCCGGCTTCTTCCGGCTGGTGGCTCCGCACGCGCCCGACGAGTGAGCGCGGCGCGGCCTCACTCGAGCGGGACGAGATCCGCGCCGGTGGCCTTGGCCAGCTCTTCCAGCTTCTTGCGGCGTCCGCGCTCGATGACCCAGACGATCAGGATCGAAACGTTGTAGAGCCCGAAGAGTGGCCCGGCCATCAGCACCTGCGAGAGCACGTCCGGTCCGGGCGTCAACACGCCGCCGACGACGGTCGACAACACCAGCGCGTATTTGTTGAAACGCCAGAGGCCACGCGCCGTGATCAACCCCAGCCAGCCCATGACCGCCAGCACCACCGGCAGCTCGAACGCGACGCCAGTTCCGAGAAGCATGGCCAGCATGAAGCCGACCAGCTCGTCCATCATCACCGCGGGCTCGATCTTGAAGTGCAGCGTGCCGGGGAAGATCTCGGCGAACGACAGCATGTACGTCAGCGCCGGCGTCGACAGCACCCGGTAGCCGAAGATCGCGCCGCCCAGGAAGCAGACCGCGGTCGCGGTCGTCACCAGCAGCGCCATCCGCTTTTCCTTCTTGTAGAGCCCGGGCGCGATGAACTTCCACAGCTCCCAGAAGATGAAGGGGCTCGCCACGAGGAGCGCGCCGTACATCGCGAGCTTGGTGTAGACCCAGAACGGCTCGGTCGGGCTCGCGAA
>CAZNCQ010000279.1:0-9804 GCA_964571275.1 uncultured Myxococcales bacterium | reverse complement strand
CTTCGACGCCCTCTTGAAGAAGATGAAGAACAAGCTCGACGAAAAAGAGGAATGACCCGGCCGGCCCGCCGCGAGGCGCATACCCTCCGGGCGAGGTCGGGCGTGGCGGCGGACCTTGCCGCCCGCGTGGGCAAGGCGGCTCGTATGGCGGGTTGTCTGGTGGCCTGTCTGGCGGTGGCCGGTCTGGGCGCCGGGTGCTCGGGAGACTGCTGCGACGTCGATTCGTTTCCGATTCCGCTCAGCTCGGCGCCGCTGGGCACCGGGCCGGCCGGGCTGCCGGGCGGCCTGCTGGCGAACGCGCAGTCGCCGACCATCAACAACGGCAGCCCGTTCTGGATGTCGATCGACACGGCGTCGCCCCTTACGGTTTCGAACGGTTCCGCCGATGGATCGCCCCAAACCGTGTCCCTCTCATTCGACATCCTGGGCGCCGTCGCGGGCAACCCGGTGCGCGCGCGCTTCAGCGATATCGACGTGCTCCCGGTTCCGCTGGGGACAATCGGCGACGCCGCGACCCAGCCGGCGATGGTGTTCGGCGGGGACCTGCTGCGCGGCTTCTCCGTCGAGCTGCGCTTCAGCCTGCCGTCGATGACCCTGTGGCCGAACCAGCGCGCCGACGATAGCTTCCTCGAAGACGTCGGCTACGCCGTGATTCACTTCACGCCGTTCGGGGGCGGTGAGCTCGACGCCACCGGTCCCGCCGATGTGCTGGGGTTGCGCGGCCCCGTCGACGTCGCGCCCAGCCGGATCGTCTTCCGCGCCTGCGGGGCGCCCGACCTGTTCGATCCCGCGACCTCGCCTCGGCAGGCCTGCTGCCAGCGCGGCGACGAGGTCGCGGACTCCAGCGGCACGCCGCTGTCGCTGCTGCTCGCGACCGGGGCCGGGCCGCTGGTGCTCACGCGCTCGGCCTGGACGCGCATGCTCCCAGGCCTGTCACCGGTTCCGTCGGAGACGCCGGGGATGCTCTACCTGGCGGCGGCGAAGCCAGCGCTCGCGGTATCATGGACGACGCTGCCCGAAGCGGCGCACATGGCGCTCGTCAACCAGGAGGCGACCGCCTCGGCCGATCCCGGCCCGTGCGTCGAGCTGGCGCGCGCACGGCGGATCGAGTGGGTCGCCTATCGCCAGTCCAAGTACGCCTCGGAGGCCATCTGCGTGCAGCCGTGCGACACCGACCCCAACGAGCCTGACAAGGCCCAGAGCAGCGCGGCTTACATCGAGATCGGCGGCGAGGCCGCCAATCCGATCCCGGTGGCGATCATCGCCGACACCGACCCCTTCATCGAGGGACTTCGCGCCGACATCCGGCCCGAGGGCCCCGAGCTCGACGGCATCATCGGCGCGGGGGTTCTCGGCAAGACGCGCGTGGAGGTCGACTATCGCAGCAGCAGCATGCGCGCGATCTTCTCCTGCGACGGCGAGACGAACCGCCAGATCTGCTGGACCGGCGCGCGCTGCCCGCGCCTGCCAGACCAATCCACGCAGCACGCCTGCTTCGGCCTGCCGCTCGCGGGGTTACCGCCCCTGTGCGCGGACGACATGTGCGGGGGAAACTAGGCGCGCATGCTGGCGGCGATCTCGATGTTGCTGACGCTGGCGGGCGTGGTGCCGCCGGTGGTGGGGCCGATGCCGCTACCGCCGCCACCGCCCGCGCCGCCGCCGCCCGCGCCCGCGCAGGCCAAGGTGCGGGTCGCGATCCCCGACTTCCAGGTCGAGGGGAGCTCCTCACCGGCCCTGACCCTGCAACTTCAAGATGGCTTCGTGCTCGGGCTGGTGCGCGCGGGTGTGCAGGTCGTCGATCCGGTCGACGTTGGCCGCAAGCTGGAGAGCAAGCCCGAGCTCGCGCGCTGTGACTCGTCGCCGTGCCTGAAGAGCATCGGGCAGCTGCTGGACGTGCGCTACCTGGTGCGGGTCAAGGTCGAGGTCGCCGGCAACAGCTACAAGGTCGTCGGCCGCGTCTTCTCGACCGAGGGTCCGGCGCCGGCGGCGCTGCCGCTGGCCAACAGGTCGAAGAGCTGCGACGTCTGCACCGTCGCCGAGGCGCGCGACGTGATGCTGCGTCTCGCGGACCAGCTCAAGATCTACCTCGACGAGGCGCCCACGGCGCCGGTTCCCACGGCGCCCGCCGAGCCGCCGCCTGCCCCGCCCCGCCTGGCCGGCCCGGTGATGGCGGCGATGATCGGCGGCGTGGCGATGGCCGTCGGCGCCGCGGTCCTGGGCACGCTGGGCAGCTGCGACGCGACGAAGTGCTCGGAGAATCGAACGCGCAGCGCCTTCGGCGGCGCGCTCGTGGGCGCTGGCGCGGTCGTGACCTTCATGGGTGCGTACGTCAGCGTCGAACGAAGCCGCGCCCCGGCGGCGCCCAGCGCCACGACGTCGATCAACGTCGCGCTTCGGTTTTAAGCCGCGCCGCGCGGCTCTCCTCAATCTCGGCGCCGAATCCGCCGATGCGGAGAGGGACTCCCAATGCGCCCGCTCCTCGACTGCCGTCGCCCTTCTGCGCCGGCGCGCGCGCGCCGGCAGGCCGGCTTCACCCTGACCGAAGTGATGATCGTCGTGGTGATCATCGGTGTGATGGCGGCCATCTCGACGCCGCTGCTCAACCGCGACAATCACACCAACGACGGGCGCGCGTTCACGTTCGACGTCGCGCGCGAGCTGCAGAAGTGCCGGTCCGAGGCGGTGAGCAGCCGCCTGGCCATTCGCGCCTTCGTCTACTCGAACCGCGTCGACCTGCGGCCGTACAAGCCGGGCGCCACGCCGGGCGCCGCTCCGACCGCGCCGGTCGAGGGCGATCCCATGCTGCGCAGCCTGCCGGCCAAGGACAACATCGTGGTGCTGAACGTCGTCGGCTCGGGCGATGCCGCGCCCACGGGCGTGGTGCTGTCGGCGACCAAGAGCGCGCTCATCGACTTCTACAGCACCGGCGGCGCGCAGCTGGTCGGAGCCGCGGTGCCGACCAGCCCGACGATCTACATCCAGAACGGCGACCTGCCGCCCAGCAGCAAGGACTACGCGTTTCGCATCGACGTCAACGCGCTGACCGCCTTCGTCGCGGCGAGGAACCGGTGATGGGTAGGAGGAAGTCGCGTCGCAGGGACGCGTCCGGCTTCACGCTGCTCGAGGTGATGATCGCCCTCCTGCTCGCGACCATCGGCCTCCTCGGGACGGTAGCGGTACAGCAGACCATGTTCAACGCCACCGCCAACGCCAACGACGCCGCGATCGCCACGCGGCTGGCGACGCAGGCCATGGAAGAGTTCTCGGCGCGCACCGTGCACGTCGACCTCGATCAGCTGGCGACCGCGGTGACCGCCGACTGGACCAACACGACATACCTGAACGCAGCCGGGGTCGCGAACGCCACGCAGACGCCGGATTTCCGCTTCAAGCGCGAGACGCTGGTGACCAACCAGGGCGTGACCAGCCCGTACGCGGTCTCGGTGCGCGTGACCTACAACCTCGACACCGGCGCCGTGAAGACCATCCGCATCGACCAGCAACGGCGCAAGACATGGTGACCGCGCGCGCTCGCGACCCCCGCGCCGGCCTGACGCTGGTCGAGCTCATGATCACCATCGTGATCGCGTCGATCGTCGCCAGCTCGACGTTCTTCTTCTTCGTGGGCCAGCGCCGCGTGTACGACACCCAGACCAAGGTGCTCAACGTGCAGCAGAACCTGTGGGCGGCCATGGAGACGCTGACCCGCTTCGTGCGCGGCGCCGGCATGGGCATCTACGGCTGCGTCAACGCCACCGACCCGCCGCCGACCGGCACCACCATGCCGCAAACCGGACTGCGCGTGTTTCAGAAGAGCACCGGCGCGGGGATGCGCCTGGCGCCGATCTGGATCAACAACGGCGCCGCCGGTGCCCCCGACGCGATCACCGTGGTGTTCGGCGCCGGCTCGTTCGGCAACTTCACCGACACCAATCTCAAGTCCACGGTGACCGCGGCGACCAGTGCGATCAGCGCGCCGGCCGGCCTGTCGACGGTGTTTCGCACCGGCGAGTTCGTCGTGCTGCTCGACAACACCGCCGCGCCGGCCGGGCCGCCGACCGGCGATCGCGGCTGCACGCTGTTCCAGATCACCGGCATCGACTCCGTGACCGATACGCTGCAGCACGCGACGTCGTCGATCTGGAACTCGGGCACCGACATCAGCGCCATCGTGCCGATCACCTACACCGGTGGAGCGACGCCGACGGCCGGCATCCGCGACATCGGCACGCTCAACTGGGTCCAGTTCTCGATCGACGCCACGGGCGCGACGCCGCGCCTGATGATGAACCGCCTCGACGGCACGGCGGGACCCCAAGTTTTGGCCGACGGCATCGAAGACTTGCAGATCGCGTACGCCTGCGACACCGCGCCCGCGCCCGCCGGCGACGGCGTCTTCTCCGAGGGGACCGACAACACGACCAAGAAGGCCGACGAGTGGACGTACAACACCAGCGGCGACGTGCCGCCCGCCGCGTGCAACCGGCCGCAGGCGGTGCGCATCACCATCGTCGCGCGCTCGACCGAGGCCGACACGACGCTGGCCGGTCTGGCGACGAACCGCAAGCCGGCGGTCGAGGACGGCGTGGTCGGCGCCGTCGACGCTTATCGCCACCGCGTGCTCACCACCACCGTCTACCCGAGGAACCGCTGATGTCTTCCGACGATCAATCGACGCCCCCTCGCAACCGTGAGAGCGGCGCGATCTTGCTGATCGTGATGATGTTGATGATCAGCCTCTTTGGCCTCGGCATCACGGCGCTCTGGCTCACGAGCGGCAACATGCAGATCGGCACCAACGTCAACCAGCGCATGCAGGCGCTCTATTGCGCCGAGGCGGGCATCGAGCGCGCGCGCGCGGTCCTGAACGCGCTTCCGGCGCCCAACATGACGACCCTACTCACCGGGTCGGGCGACGCGGCCGACGACGTGCCAAAGGCGCTCGACGCCAGCGGCAACCCGGTCGGCGTCGGCGCGATCCTGCTCGACGGCACGACGGTGATCAAGGCGGTGGCGTTTCCGCCCACGTCGTTCAAGCGCAACACCGGGACGGTGACCGCGCCCGTGTCCGCGACCATGGGCACCTACACCGTCTGGATCCGCAACGACACCGCGGAGTGCCGGCAGGGCAACTACCTCAACGACGCCAACGGCTCGGTGCGCATCCGCTCGCGCGGCCTGGCGCCCGACAACCTGACCACGGTCGTGCTCGAGGTGGCGATGGGCGGCGCGCCCGGCGGCGCGGGCACCGGGACGACCACGTCGTTCGTGCCGGTGCTCTGCAACTCGGGCAAGAACTCCTGCGACGACAACTCGTCGACCGTCAGCGGCGTCGTCGTCAACTGACGCTGAACGCCGGCGCACCGGACCGGCGACACGCCCGGACAAGTCGCCGATTTGCGCCCGTTATAGGTGCATAAAGTTTTGTAGGGATCTACCGATTGGCTCCAGACAGGCGACGGGTTCGCCTTCTTTGAACGGGCCCCCATGAAACGATCCAGCATCCTCCGCCGGACTGCTCTCGCCACCGCCACCGCTTACTACGTCGGGCTGCTCGGCATGATGGCGACGCTGGGAATGGTGGCGCCCGCGCCGGCCGAGGCGCGCGTGAACCCGCTGCTGATCATCAGCCGGCAGATCCACAAGCCAAACATGCTGGTCGTGCTCGACACGTCGGGCTCGCTCACCGGCGTGCCCGGCGGAACGTTCGCCTCCTCGGGCTCGACCGAGGTCGGCGTCGATTGCGACGACGGCACGAACTGCCGCGGCGGCGACGCATCGGGGACCTGCGCGGCGACCGGCAAGAACTGCTCGTCGGACAGTGACTGCAACGGCTCGACGTGCAAGGTCGACACCTCGGCCTGCGTCGTCGACGCCGACTGCGCGCCCCAGGCCGGCAAGTGCACGCAATCGACCTGCGACATCTTCAACAACTGCAGCAACGCTTCGTGCTTCGCCGATTCCGACTGCCCGGCATCGACGTCGGGCACCTGCGCCACCGCGAAGTCGTCGTGCAGCCCGACCAAGAAGTGCACGTCGTCGTTCAAGTGCACCTACGGCAGCAGCGGCTGCTCGAGTACGTCGATGCCGTGCGCGGCCTACTCGTTGTGCCAGATCTCGGGCGGCAAGCTCGGCACGCAGCAGTGCAACGTCGACAGCGACTGCCCGCTGCAAACGACGGGCGGCACCTGCGGGGTCGGCGCGACCAAGACGTGCACCAAGGCCACCGATTGCGTCAAGCTCTGCCCCGACGGCGCCACCACCTGCTCGGCCGACTCCGACTGCGGCGTCTGCTCCAAGAGCGGCGGCACGAAGAGCGGCGCCCCCTATTGCACCAAGGCCACCGACTGCTCGAAGTCGAACGCGTCGTGCATCACCACGACCGGCGCCTGCAGCGCCAGCAACAACAAGTGCAACTTCCCGCCCTACCCTTGCACCGTCTCGCAGGCCACCAACCCGTGCGTCGACACCAACGCTTGCGTCGGCGTCGCCAACACCTGCACGGCCGGTCCGTCGAACCCCTGCCTGGCGGGCAAGGCCGGCGACACCTGCAAGATCACCACGAGCGGCGGCAGCACCGGCATGTGCCGGACCGCGCTCACCAAGTGCGCGAAGGACAGCGACTGCCCGACCGGCGACACCTGCGGCCCGGCGACCTCGCGCTTCGTGATCGCCAAGCGCGTGCTGTCGAGCATCGTCAGCAACAACTCGTCGCTGGTGAACTTCGGTCTGATGACGTTCTACCAGGGCAACTACTTCCCCTACTTCAGCCTCTCGGGCGCGTCGACCAGCACGCAGACCGTGTTCATCCAGGGCAACCGCCTGAACCAGAACAACTGCTATGACGACAACAACGGCCCTTCGGCGAGCTGCTCGATCAACGGCGTCACCTATACGCTGCGCTCCAGCGTGAACAGCAGCTACAAGATCAAGGGCTCGGGCGGCAACAACGTCGACAACAACTGGTGCGGGTCGTTCTGCGCGATCTCGGGCTACGGCACCGGCACCTACCGCGGCAGCTACTACACGTACACGGTGCAGAACGGCACGGAGTCGACCACGGCCAACGTGCAGAGCACCTATCTCGGCAAGACCACGACCATCGGTAGCACGACCTATCGCTACTACGACTCGGTGCCCAACTACTACAACCCCTACGGTTCGAGCACCGCGCCGCCGATCAAGACCGCCGACTGCTCGCTCGGCATCTGCAGCGCCAGCTGCGGCGCGCGCTGGGACACCCAGCTGGCGCCGTTCCTGGACACCACCGACGACCCGACCAAGGCGGCGGCGATGGCGTCGGCGATCAGCGATCGCATGCAGCCGGCGTCGTACGGCGGCCTGATCGCGTACAACGGCACGCCCACCGGCTGCGCGCTCGAGAACAGCGGTGCCGCCAACAAGAACGCCAGCGCGTACGACTACATGAAAGCGGTGCAGGCGGCTGACAAGCTGACCTGCCGCCAGGACTACGTCTTGCTGGTCACCGACGGCGAAGCCAACGGCCCGGGCGATCTGCTCTGCGAATCGACGGCCTGCGCCGCCGCGGACCCCAAGGCGGCGGGCTGCACCTGCAAGGCGGTGCTCGCGGCGCAAGATCTCAAGAAGATCGGCGTGAAGACGTTCGTGGTCGGCTTTTCGGGCGACGTCTCGATCGGCACCGGCAAGGCCGCCAACGACAACATCGCCAAGGCTGGCGGCACCGACCGCGGCGGCGACAACACGGCGCCCTACGCGTACAACGCCACCAGCGAAGCGGACCTCGTCAGCGCGATCCAGAGCGCGATCTACGACGCGGTCAAGGGCAGCTACTCGACGTCGCCGCCCGCGGTCTCCGCCGGCACCCAGCTCGTGAACTCGGTGTCGAGCGGAAGCTACGCGCTCGACTCGCGCGTCGACTTCCCGTCGTGGAAGGGACACCTGCTCGCCTACGACGCGACCGCTTCGGGCACGACGCTGGTCTGGGACGCGGCGGTGCAGCTCGCGAACATGGACTGGAAGACCCGCCGCGTGTACACGTCGGACACCTCGGGTAACCTGGTGCAGATCGCGATCGATCCCAGCACGGGCGCGATCGGCAACAAGGCGACGCTGCAGTCGCTGGGCCTGGGCGCGACCGCCAGCGAGGCCGAGCTGGTCGCGCGCTGGGCGCTCGGCGATCCGGCGCAGGGAAACACCGCGGTCCTCGGATCGATCGTCAACTCGACCCCGATCGACGTCGGCCAGCCGGGCGCCGACCCGAACCCGGGCGGCAAGGAGTTCTCGGACAAGTACGCGAGCCGGCCGCAGATCACCTACGTCGGCTCCGACGACGGCATGCTGCACGCGTTCTACACCAAGGACGTCACGATCAACGGCGTCGCCCACGCGGGCGGATCGGAGGCGTACGCGTACATCCCGCCGGAGATGCTGCCGGTGATCACCAAGCTCTACGCGCAGGGCGGCCAGCTTCCCGATCCCACCAAGCACATCTTCGGCCTCGCCAGCTCCGCCAAGGTGAAGAGCATCTGCACCGCGAACTGCACCGACAAGACCACCGCGGTCTGGAAGACGGTGCTGGTGATGACCGACGGCTACGGCGGCAACAACGCGTTCATGCTCGACGTGACCGACCCGACCGCGGCCACGCCGTTGTCGCTGATCTGGCACAGCGCCAACACGACGTCGAAGTCGACGTATCAGAGCGTGCTCGGCCAGACCATCTCGGTGCCCGGCTTCATCTTCAACTACACGCCGAACTACGACGACAACCGGATCATCTTCACGTCGGGTTATCCGGTCGATCCGAAGAGCTCGACCCAGGGGCGATCGATCGTGAACTCGTCGGCGGTCAGCGGCGGAATCCTGAACAACGCGGCGGTCACTCCGGCAGGCGCCTGCGGCACGACACCCGAGTTCACGATGCTCGCCGACGTGCCGACGGCGCGCGACAACGGCAAGGATGCCAAGCGTACGGTGCTGGCGGCCTACGCCGCCGACACCTGGGGCACGCTGTGGCGCTACACGCTCGGCGGCACGCCGACCTCCGTGCTGGGGCCGGCCTGCCAGCAACCGCTGCACTACGCCCCCGCGGTGGTGCAGCTCGATCGCGACGATTTCACCGCTCACCCGCACGAGGTCTACCTGGTGCAGGTGACCAACTCCGCGCTCGACGATGCGACGAGCGCCTTCGCGGCGTCGCAGATCATCTTCAAGCGCGACGTCGTCACAAACGGCGTGGTCGTCGGCGACAACACCTTCGGTACGGCAGGCTCGCTGACCATCACCGCGGGCATCGACAAGACGATGTGCGCGATCACCGATTCGTCGGGCGCGTGCACCACCCAGTTGCCGACGGCGGCGCGGCCGATGGGCACGCCGATCGCGATCCTCAAGGCCGACGCGTCCGGGTTCGTGGTGATCTCGATGTGGTACGTCCCCGACGCCGCGGGCTGCGGCAAGGGCACCACGTACCTGCAAGTCCACCAGCTGACGCCGGTGACCGGCGGGACCGCCACGCTGACGCTGAAGCAGGCGATCAAGGTCGCCGACGAGCCGGTGTCGGCTCCGATCGTCGTCGGCGGCAAGATCGTCATCCTGAGCTCGAACGGCCCGATCACGCTCAACAGCAGCATGAGCCAGAGCTACGTCGTCGGGCAGGCGACGCCGAACAAGGGCGGCGTGGTCGCCGAGCCCTTCAAGATGCTGGGCTGGACGGAATCACTGTAAGGAGGGGCGCGCGGCTCGCTCTCGAGCAAGCGGCCCAGGACACTAGCTGTTCTTCAGGCGCGCCTTCCACATCGGCAGGGTCGGGTCCAATGGTGG
>CAZNCQ010000278.1:0-9861 GCA_964571275.1 uncultured Myxococcales bacterium | reverse complement strand
CGCCGTCCTCGCTGCGGCTGATGTCGAGCAGGTTCATCACCATGCGGAACATCGAGCGCGACGCGCGCAGCACGTCGGCCAGCGATTCGCGCTCGTGCGCCGGGATGTGCGCGCTCGCGTTCAGGTACTCGACGTTGGACAGGATGCTGCTCAGCGGATTCTTGAGGTCGTGCACGATCAACGTCGCCAGCTCCAGCCGCTGGCGCTGCACCATGAGGAGCTCGTCGCGTTGCGAGCGGATCACCTCGTAGTTGCGGCGCAGCTCGTCCGACAGGCGGCGGATGCGCAGCAGCGAGCGCAAGCGGATGAGGAGCTCGGTGCGGTTGATCGGCTTGGTGAGAAAGTCGTCGGCGCCCGAGTCGAGCGCTGCCTTGTGCGTGCCGAGATCGCCGAGCGCGGTCAAGAACAGGATCGGCACGTCGGTGCCGCCGGGCAGCTCGCGCAGGCGCCGGCAGGTCTCGAATCCGTCCATGCGCGGCATGACCACGTCGAGCAGCACCAGGTCGGGGCGCAGCTCTTGAAAGCGGGCCAGACCGCTCTCGCCGCTGTCGGCGAGCACGGCGCTGTAGCCGACCGAGACCAGGTGGCCCTCGGCGACCTCGCGGTTCTGCAGGTTGTCGTCGATGACCAGGATGGTGTCGCGCGTATCAGCCGCCACGGCCGGCCTCCCTGTCAGTCTGTCCGGACGTCTCGTCACCTTTGGGGCGGGCGGGCGGGCGCAGGAACGCCTCCACCGTCGGGCCGAAGGTGCGGGTATCGATCGGCTTGCTGAGATAGCCCTGAAAGCCGCTGCCGAGCAGGCGCTCGCGATCGCCGGGCATCGCCAGCGACGTCACCGCGATGATCGGCAGGTGGGCCAGCCGGGCGCGCTTGCGGACCTCCTTGACGACCGCCTCGCCGCCACCGCCCGGGATCTGGACGTCCAGCAGCAACAGGTCCAGGTGAGCCGCGTCGAGCCACGGTAGCGCCTCGTCGACATTGGCCGCCTCGACGACCTCGTGGCCGCGCAACTCGAGAATGTCGTGCAGCAGCAGACGATTGAGAGAGTTGTCCTCGACGACGAGGATCCGGGCACGCCCCGATCGCTGCTCTGCGGCCCGCTGCGCTTGCTCCTTCACCGGCATGTCGTGGCCCGCGCGGCGGCAGGCAGACAATAGGATCGGCAGACGAAAGGCGGAACCTTAGGTGACAAGTCGGAACGGCGTCTGCCGCGTCCCGGACATCGGCGTTACTATGCGCCTGTCTGATGCGCCGCCTCCTGGAGACCGTCATCCGCTGGCTCGCCGAAGCGCTGGTCCGCCTCTATTACCCACATCGGAGCATCGAAGGCGCCGAGCGGATCGCACGCGAGGGGCCGGTGGTGTTCGTCGCCAATCATCCCAACGGGTTGCTCGACCCGCTGCTCGTGCGCGTCATGACCGGGCGGCAGGCGCGCTTCTTGGCCAAGAGCACGCTGTTCGGCAACCCGGCCGGGCGGCTGGCGATGGACTCCTTCGGCAGCATTCCGATCTACCGCGCCAAGGAGTCCGCGGGAAAGAACGCCGCGCGTAACGAAGAGAGCTTCGCCCGCTGCCGAGCGGCGCTGGCGGACGGCGAGGCGCTCGCGCTGTTTCCCGAGGGCGTTTCGCACTCCGACCCACAGATGCGGCCGCTCAAGACCGGCGCGGCGCGCATCGCGCTGTCGTCGGCGGAGGGCGCGCCCGGACTTCAAGTCCTGCCGCTCGGGCTGTTCTACGAGCGGAAGGTGCTGTTCCGCTCGCGTGTGCTGCTGGTCGTCGGCGAGCCACGACCGATCGCGCCTTTGCTGCCCGCGTATCGCAGCGACGAGCGCGCGACCGTCGATGCGCTGACCGACGACATTCGCGCGCGGCTCGACGAGGTCGTCCTGCAGGCCGAATCCCGCGAGCTCCTGACCGGCATCGCGCGCGTCGCCGCCTGGAGCGCCGAGGCGGGTGAAGACGACCTCACCGTCCAGCACCGGCGCACGCGCGAGCTGCTGGCGGCGTACGCCCGCGTGCAGGCGCGCGATCCGGCGCGCGTCGAAGCGATCGCGTCGGCCGCGCGCGGCTACGCGCGCACGCTGCAGCGCCTGGGCGTGACCGATCCGTGGGCGCTCGAGGTCGAGATGGTTTCGGCGCGGGCGGCGGTGACGACGCTGCTGAAGCTGCTGCTGTGCGCGCCGTTCGCGGTGATCGGCGCGGTGATGGGCTGGATTCCGTATCGTCTGGCCGGCCAGGTCGCCGGGCGCGTGACCCGGGAAGAGGACGTGCTCGGCACGGTGAAGATGATCGCGGGCGCGCTGTTTCTGTTCGTCGCGTGGAGCGCCGAGGCCATCGCCGCCGGCGTCCACTGGGGCGCTGTCTGGAGCGTGCCGGTCTTTCTGCTCGGCGTCGGCAGCGGCTACGCGTCGTTGCGCTTCGGCGAGCTGGCGAGCGAGACCGCCGAGGCGGTCCGCCATCTGGCATGGCGCCTCTTTCGCCGCGATACCGCGCGCCGCCTGGCCGGCCGCCGGCGAGCGCTCGCGGACGCCGTGGCATCAGCGCTGCGCGAAGGCGCATAGCGACCTAGAACGGCCGATTGCCGAGCGGCTGGGCCTGGCAGTGCGCCCCGCACTGCGCGTCGAGGGAGCAGACGAAGCCGCTCGGACAATTCATGACGCCGCAAGGATCACCCGGACAGGACTTCGGGATCAGCACGCTCGGGATCGGAGCGTTCGCGCAGCCCGCGGCCATCGCCGCCAGCGACATGAACAGAACGGCGGCGGCGAAGCCCCTCCCCAGCGCCTGTGCGCGCGCGATCGCATTCGTCGAAGCCACCCGAAGCCCTCCTACCCTCTCGACCCGCACGGCCGAGGTCGCGTTGCCCACGCTCGCCTCTGCGGCTACTTGCCGAGCTGCGCCGTGATGGCCACCCCGCCGGTGGTGCCGACGGGCGGGCCAGCCCATTCCACGATCGAGCCCGGGAAGATCCCGAGCAGCACGACGGCGATCGCGGTGATGATCAGGCCCGCGTTCATCGACGGCGAATCAATCGGTGCCAGCGGGCGCGTGGCATCGCGGAAGTACATGGCGACGATGATGCGCAGGTAGTAGTAGACGCTGATGGCGCTGTTGAGCACGCCAAGGATGACCAACCAGTAGAGCTGCGGGCTCTCCATCGCCGCCCGGAAGAGATAGAACTTGGCGAAGAAACCGCCGGTCGGCGGCACGCCGCCCAGCGAGAGCAGAAAGATCGTCATCGCGAGCGCGACGCCGGGGCGGGCCGCCGCCATGCCGGCCCAATCGTCGACGAACAGGCGCTCGTCCTTGCGGTTGCCGATCCAGGCGATGACGCCGAACGCGCCCAGCGTCGTGAACGTGTAGCCGACGAGATAGAACAGCACCGACGCCTGCGCGCCGCCGACGCCCAGCCCGGCGGCGACCACACCGATCAGAATGTAGCCGGCGTGCGCGATCGACGAGTAGGCGAGCAGGCGCTTGATGTTCTCCTGGCGCAGCGCCGCCAGGTTCCCCAGCGTCATGGTCAACGCCGCGAGCACCGACAGGATCGACGCCCACCCGGTGAAGTCGAAGACCAGTATCGGGCTGGCGAAGGCCGTGCCCAGCACGCGAACGATGCCGCCGAACGCCGCCGTCTTCACGCCCGCCGCCATGAAGCCGGTCACTGGCGTGGGCGCGCCCTCGTAGGTGTCGGGCGCCCACATGTGGAAGGGCACCGCCGCGACCTTGAACGCGAGCGCGATGATGATGAAGTACTCGCCGAGATAAAACATCGGCGCCTTGCTCGCCTCGCCGACCTTGGACGCGATGCCGGTGTACGACAGCTCGCCGCCGGTGGTGCCGTAGACCAGCGCCATCCCGTAGACCAGGAAGCCGGTCGCGAAGGCGCCCATCAGGAAGTACTTCATCGCGCCCTCGGAGCTGCGCAGGCTGCGCCGCCAGCTACCGGTCAGCACGTAGGCCGCCAGCGACATCGTCTCGATGCCGATGAGCAGCGACACCATGTGCACCGCGTGCGCCACCATCGACATGCCGGCGACGCCGAACAGCACCATCGCGTAGAACTCGCCGAACTCGAACCCCTGCTCGCGCAGGTACGGCCCGGAGAACAGCAGCGTCACCAACCCGGCGATGATGAACGCGGCGTCCAGGAACAGCGACATCCGGTCGACGATCAGCATGCCCTGGAAGTGCGTCTCCGGATGCGCGGCATCGCCCCACTGCGCGACCACGGCGCCCAGCGCCGCGACGCAGCCGGCGACGCCGAGCCACGCGATCCCCCCGCGCTTGGTACCGTGCACGAAGGTCTCGGCGAGCAGCATCACGCAGCCCATGGCGATCAGGATCAGCATGGGCGCGTACGCGACGATCTGGCCGGAGTTGAAGCTCACTGCCCGGCCCCCGCGTTGCCGGCGGCGACCGCCGGGTAGACGTGCGGCGGCGCCTCGGGGTTGCGCCGCGACTCCTGCAACCGGTCGCGGTACGAGGTCAGGAACGCCTGCACCGATTTCTCGGAGCGGTCGAGGATCGGCTTGGGATAGATGCCCATCACCAGCGCGGTGACGATGACGATCCCGAACACCCAGGTCTCGCGGCCGTGGACGTCGCGGAACGACGCCGCCTTGTTCTCCGGCTTGTCGAGCGGACCGAACATCAACTTCTGGAACATCGTGAGCAAGTACATCGCCGAGAGGATCACCGAGCTGGCCGACAGGATCGCCAGCACCTTCGAGCCCGGCAGGTAATCGAGCGTGCCGGTGAGGCTCCAGGTCTTGTCGGCGGTGAAGCTGCCGAGCAGCACCAGGAACTCACCGACGAAGCCGCATAGACCGGGGAGACCGACCGACGCCAGGACGATCACCAGGAAGCAGGCGGCGAAGACCGGCGTCTTGGCCCACAGACCGCCGAAGTCGGCGAGCTTGCGGGAGTGACGGCGATCGTAGAGCCAGCCGACGCCGAGGAACAGGCCGCCCGTCGAGATGCCGTGCGCCAGCATCTGGTAGAGCGCGCCCTGCACGCCGGCCTCGGTCAGCGTGACGATGCCGAGCACGACCAGGCCCAGGTGCGAAACCGACGAGTACGCGACCAGCTTCTTGGCGTCGTCCTGCACGTACGCCATCAGCGCGCCGAAGATGATGCCGATGACCGCGAGGATCGCCAGCAGCGGCGCCAGCTGCGCCGCTGCGAGCGGGAACAGCGGCCAGGCGTAGCGCAAGAAGCCGTAGGTCCCGAACTTCAGCATCACGCCCGCGAGGATCACCGAGCCCCCGGTGGGCGCCTCGACGTGCGCGTCGGGCAACCAGGTATGCAGCGGGAAGACCGGCACCTTGATCGCGAACGCCAGCGCAAACGCGCCGAAGCAGAACATCTGCGGCCCGTACGGCAGCGTCAGATGCGACAGCGTGACGTAGTCGAAGCTGTAGCTGCCGGTCGCCGCGTGGTACTGCACGTAGAGGTACAGGATCGCGACCAGCATCAGCAGCGAGCCGATCAGCGTGTAGACGACGAACTTGATCGAGGCATAGAGCCGGCGCTCGCCGCCCCAGATCCCGATGATGAAGTACATCGGGATCAGCATGAGCTCCCAGAAGACATAGAAGTCGAACAGGTCCAGCGACACGAAGGCGCCGACCATGCCCGCCTCGAGCACCAGCATCGCGACGATGAACTCGCGTACGCGGATGTTGCGGATGCCGATCGCCTGCGGCGACAGCAGCGTCAGCGGCATCAGGAACGTCGTCAGCAGCACCAGCCACAGCGAGATGCCGTCGATGCCGAGGTGAAAGTGGATCCCGAGCGGCTCGATCCAGACCTTGTCGAACTGCAGCTGGAACCCAGCCTGCGCGGAGTCGAAGTCGCCCAGGATGAACAGCGACACCAGGAACGTGCAGAGCGCGGTGCCGAAGCCGAGTCCGCGGTGGATCGCCTCCTCTTCGCGCGGGACCAACATCACCAGCGCGGCGCCGGCGATCGGAAGCAGGGTAATCCAGGCCAGAATGCCGCCCATCACTGCACCTCCACGCGGCGCTTGACCTGGGTGCTGGTACCCCACTTGGGGTCGGTCACGGTCACTTTGATCGTGTACTTGCCCGGCTGCCGGTAAGCGTGGCGAATCTCGGGCGCGGTCTGGTTCTCTTCACGCCCGTCGTCGAAGTCGAAGGAGTACTCGAGCTCGCGCGGCGACTGCCGGCCGGGGCGGCGCGCGTCGACCTGGACGCTCAACCCCTCGACGTTGATCTTGAGCTCGCCGGGCGCGGGCGGCCGCGTCGCGAAGAAGACCAGCGCCGCGACGCCGATCGCGAACGCCGCCATGTAGCGCTGCGCGTCCCCGAGCTGCACGAAGCGCGCGATCCGGCCGAAGACGTCGACCACGGCGCCGACGCCCTCGACGAGGATCTTGTCGATCAGGATCCGGTCGGCGAGCCAGAACAGCCACTCGGACAGCTTGCGCAGCGGGCGGATGAAGATCGCGTCGTAGAGCTCGTCGACGCGGAACTTGTCGCGCACCAGCGCCACGAAGCGCGGGAAGCGGAACGCGACCTGGTGCGCCGGCTCGCGATAGCCGCCGCCGTAGAACACGTACGCGAGCCACACGCCAGTCCCCGCGAGAGCGACCGACAGCACCGTGAAGATGATCTCCGTCATGTGCGGGATGACCATCTCGGCGCCCAGCACCGGCTCGAAGAAGTGCCCGAGCAGGTTCAGCTCGGGATGGTCGATGACCGCGCCGGGGATGCCGATGAACCCGCCAAGCGCGGCGCCCACGGCCAGCAGCACCAACGGTCCGACCATGACGCCGGGCGACTCGTGGATGTGGTGCTTCGTCTCCTCGTCGGCGCGCGAGCTGCCGCTGAAGACCAGGAAGTAGAGCCGCGACATGTAAAACGCGGTGCCCAGCGCCGCCAGCACGAGCAGCACCCCCACGAACGTCCCGACCCACTGCAGGCCGGCGTCCTTGTAGATCGTCGTCGCGAAGGCGCCGGCGATGATCGCGTCCTTGGAAAAGAAGCCTGAGAAGAAGGGCAGACCGCAGATCGCGAGCCAGCAGACGAAGAACACGCCGTGGGTCCACGGGATCAGCTTCCGCAGGCCACCCATCTTCGTGATGTCGCCCGAGCCGCTCATCGCGTGCATCACCGAGCCGGCGCACAGGAACAACCCGGCCTTGAAGAACGCGTGCGTGAACAGGTGGAACACGCCGGCGTCGAAGTTGCCGGTGCCGACGCCCGCGAACATGAAGCCGAGCTGGCTCACCGTCGAGTACGCGAGCACCTTCTTGAAGTCGTTCTGCGCAAAGCCGATGATCGCCGCGAAGGCCGCGGTCAGCGCGCCGACGATGGCGACGATGGCCATCGCCGCCGGCGAGAGCAGATAAACAGCGTGCAGGCGCGCCACCATGTACACGCCGGCGGTGACCATGGTCGCGGCGTGGATCAGCGCCGAGACCGGCGTCGGGCCCGCCATCGCGTCGGGCAGCCAGACGTAGAGCGGCAGCTGCGCCGACTTGCCGGTCGCGCCGATGAACAGCAGCACGCAGACCCAGAAGGCGACGGGCTGGCCGAGCCAGAAAGGCTGCATCAGCGCCGAGCCGGACTGCGCCACCGAGGTGATCTCGCGGAAGTTCATCGTCCCGCTGTACTGAAACAGCAGGAACATCCCGAGCAGGAAGCCGAAGTCACCGATGCGGTTGGTGATGAACGCCTTCTTGCCGGCGCTGGCGTTGGCGTTGTCGGTGTACCAGAAGCCGATTAAGAGGTAGCTGCACAGACCGACGCCTTCCCAGCCGACGAACATCACCGGCAGGCTGTCGCCGAGCACCAGCACCAGCATCGCGCCGCAGAACAGGTTCAGGTAGGCGAAGAAGCGCGCGTAGTCAGGCTCGTGCTCCATGTAGCCCGACGCGTAGACGTGGATCAGGAAGCCGATGAACGTGATGATCAGGCACAGCAAGCCCGACAGCGCGTCCATGCGGAAAGAGAGATCGACGTTGAGCGCGGTCGGCCCGCTGCCGACGGAGAGCCAGCTCCAGACGTTGTCGGTCAGACCTCCGACCTCCGCCGCCTCGGGCAGGCGCGTGAAGAAGGCGTCGAAGGCGACGAACGCCGCAGCCAGCACGGCGCCGCACGCGACGAGCACCACGGTCTCGCGCTTCCAGCGGCGGCCGAACAGCATCAGCAGCGTGGCGCCGATGAACGGCAGGAGGGGAATCAGGCGCAGATTGAAAGGCATGGCTCGAGCGGCCTCCGTCTAGCGCTTCATCAGCGAGGCTTCGTCCAGGTTGATGGTCTGGCGGCTGCGGAACAGCGCCACCAGGATCGCCAGGCCGACCGCCGCCTCGGCCGCAGCCAGCGCGATGATTATGAATGCGAACGCCTGCCCCTTCTCGTCGCCCAGCTGGCGCGAGAAGGCGAGAAACGCCAGGTTGCCGGCGTTGAGCTGCAGCTCGATTCCCATGAGGACGATCAGCGCGTTGCGCCGGAGCAACACACCGGTGGTCCCCACCAGGAAGAGCACGAACGACAACGTCAGGTAGTAGTACGTCGGCATCTCAGTGATGGCCTCCCCCGCCGTGGGTGTCGGCGGCGTTGTCGGCCAGCGCCGGAAAGTCGTGACGCGCGAGCTCCTCGATGATCTTGCGCCGCTCGGCGGCCTGCTCGGCCGCGACCTCTTTCTTGTGCGAGCGCGAGATCACGACGCCGCCGACGACGGCGACCAGCAGCAGCAGCGAGATCGCCTCGAACGGGTAGAGGAAATCGCGGAACAGGAGATCTCCGATTGAGCTGACCGTGCCGAAGGTCTCTGGCAGGACCGGCAGGTCGGTGGGGGCAGCGACGCGCACGACGCGCAGGAAGATGATGACCAGGTAGATCCCGGCGGCCACGCCCAGGCTTCGGAAGCCGAGGCCCCGCAACGCCACGGGCGCGACTTCCTCGCGGTTCAAGATCATGACCACGAAGATGAAGAGCACCATGATCGCGCCGGCGTAGACCAGGATCTGGATGATGGCCAGGAAGTGCGCCGATAACGACGCGTAGGTCGCGGCGAGCGCGAAGAAGGTGCCGACCAGGGACATCACCGCCGTGACCGGGTTGCGCCGGGTCATGGTGAAGATGGCGCCGCCGATCACCGTGCCCGCCAGCAACGCGAAGACGATGTATTCGCCGACAGACGGTGGCACGCTACGCCGCCTTCCTGAGCTTGGCTTCGAAGTCGGCGCGGAACTTGGTCAGGAAGCCCAGCATCGGCCAGGCCGCCGCCTCGCCGAGCGGGCAGATGGTGTTGCCGGCGATGCCGTGCGCGACGTTGGCGAGCAGGTCGACGTCGCCGGGCTGGCCGTCGCCCTTGGCCAGACGGTTACAGACGCGCGACAGCCAGCCGGTGCCCTCGCGGCACGGCGTGCACTGGCCGCACGACTCGTGCGCGTAGAACTTCATGATGCGGCCGCACAGCGCGACCACATCGGTCTGGTCGTCGAACACCACGATGCCGCCCGAGCCGGCCATGGTCTTGAGCTTGCGCCCGCCGCCCATGTCGAACGGCACACCCGGCTTGACCTCGACGTCCTTGATGCGCGCGTCGGTCATCAGCGCGTCGAACTCGATCGGCACGTCGATCTCGTCGGCGTCGAGCGGTGGCATCGAGCTGCCGCCCGGAATCAGCCCCTTGAGCTTGCGCCCGTTGGGGATCCCACCACACACGTCGTAGATGAGGTCGCGGAACGGGATGCCCATCGGCAGCTCGTAGACGCCGGGGCGATTCACGTGGCCCGACACGCAGACGATGCGCGTGCCGCCCGACTTGGGCGTGCCGAGCTTGGCGAACCATTCGCCGCCCTTCTCGATGATCTCGGGGATGTTCATCA
>CAZNCQ010000277.1:0-9880 GCA_964571275.1 uncultured Myxococcales bacterium | reverse complement strand
CGCTCCTCGAAGATCGTCGCCGCGCGATAGCGCCACGCGACCTGCACGTCCTCGGTGAAGCCGGGCACGTCGGTCCCCAGCTTCAGCGCCGCCTCGGCGGCGACCAGCGCGTCGCCCGCCTTCTCGGCGGCGCGCAAGAGCGCGCGCAACGCCGCCGGACGGCGCGGGCCCAGCATCGCCCACTCGCTGAACAGCGCCATCGCCGCGCCGGGATCGCCGAGCCGCTCTTCTTGCAGCAGACCCAGGCGCTCGAGGCGCCGGCCCGCGACATCGTCGTCGCTGAGCGAGGCGGCCGTCGACGCGTCGCCGTCGGCGTCGACCAGCCCGAGCATGTCGTCCCAGCGCTCGAGCATCGGGTAGAGCCGTTCCAGCAGGTGCACCGCCGGCGGATAGCCGGGCACGGCCTCCAGCGCCTGGCGCGCCATGCCGATCGCCGCCTCGATGTCGTGCACGGCGCTCTCGTTGATCTCGGCGGCGCGCACCGCCAGCGCCGCGCGCTCGGAGGGATCCTCGGCGCGGCCGACGGCGGCGACCGCCAGCTGCACCTGGGTCTTGGTGTCGCCGGTGCGCGAGGCGATGCGCTCGAGCGCGCCCAGCGTCGCCGGGTTCGACGGGTTCACCTCACGCGCGCGGCGGAAGCGCGCCACCGCCGCCTGGTCGTCGCCGAGCCGGCGCTCCGCGATGTGGCCGGCGATCCCCCACAGCGCCGCCGCCCAGTCGCGGTCGATCGTCAGCTCGGCCTGATGATCGAGCAGCGCCAGCGCCGGCGCCCAGCGCCCCGCCGCCAAGTGGTCCTCGCAGGCGACCGCGAGCAGCGCGACGTCGTCGGGCTCATCGGACAGCGCCTGCCCGACGAGATCGGTGGCCCTCTCCGCGGCGCCCAGCCGATGGCGCGCCAGCGCGGCCGCCTGTCCGAGCCAGACCGCGCGCGAAGGGCCCGCCTCCAGCGCCGCCGCCTCGAGCGTGAAGCCACGCATGAGCTCGACCTCGCGCTCGAGCCGGGCCGCCGCCCGGCGCAAGCCCGAGCGCGCCACGAACGCAGCGTCACCGGGCGCATCCTCGTCGAGCCCGCGCCCGAACAGCACCAGCGCCTCGGCGAGCCGCTCGGGCTCGTTCTCGGCCAGCAGCGCCAGGCGTGTGAGCACGCGCGCGCGCTCCGCGGGCGACGGCGCCGCCGCCAGCCGCCGCTCCAGCACGCCCCGCAGATAGCCGAGATCGTCACCGCGCTCGGCGATCGCCTGCGCGGCCGCGAGCGCGCCGCGGTGGCCGGCGACCAGGCCCAGCGCCTGTTCGATCACCTCGCGCGCCGGCTCCGAGGCGAGCAAGCGGTCCTCGAGCAGGTAGGCTTTCTCGACCAGCCGCGACGCGCGCTCCCCGACCATCGCGCTCGCGGTGATCTCGACGTCGAGCTGATCGAGCGCCGACCAGACGCTGCCGACCTCGAGCGCGTGCAGGCGCAGCGCGCGCAGCACCGGCGCGAACGTCGCACCCGGCGGGCTGGCGACCGCGACGGTCAGGTGCTCGATCGCCGCCGCCGAATCGCCGACGCGATCCGAGAGCATGCGCGCGGCCGCGTAGCGCAGGGCGCCCGAGACCGGCGCGGACGACGCGCGCGCCTCGGCCTCCTCGGCGGTGACCAGCGCCTCGGCCTCCCACTGGGTCGAGGTCAGCTCGATCCGCTTGGCCATCGTCTCGCCCGAATCGGTGAGACCCGGCGATGCAGACGGCTGCGTGACCTCGTCGAGCTGCTGAGGCAGGGGGGTCGGGGTCGGCGTGGGCGTCGGCGTGGACATGCTCATGGGAGCCGCTTCTCGCGCGCCCATAGTATCCGAAGCGGCCCGCAAGGGGGAGCCAAGGTCCGCCGCAAACTTACACGGCCCGCCGAATGGGCGCGGGGCTCGGAAATCGCAGGTGCCCCGGGGCGGTCTGAGGTTATGATGGTCCGTCAGGACCGGTTCGGAATGGCCAAGGTTATCGTCAACGGCAGCGACCAGCGGCGCGAGTATGAGCTCGGTCCCATCAACACCGTCGGGCGTCACCCCGACAACACGCTGCAGATCCTGGATCGCATCGTGTCCAAGGAGCACGCGCAGATCATCCGCCAGCCCGACGGGCGGTTTCTCTTCCGTGACCTTGGAAGCCTGAACGGGTCGTTCCTGCGCGGCGCCCGCATCAACGAGCAGATCCTGGCCGACGGCGACGAGATCACGCTGGGCTCGACCACGTTGACCTTTCAGGAGCGGTCGGCGGCCGATTCGTTGCTGCAGAAGGTCACGATCGCGCCCTCGGCGACCGAGGCGCTGATCCGCCAGAAGATCCAGGCGCCGCCGCCGTCGCGCGAGTTCGTCGCCGAGAAGGAGATCTTCGACGTCGAGGTCCTGCGCCGCGACTACGAGAAGCTGCGGCTCGCGCACGAGCTCGGGCGATCGATCGGGCTCGAGGTGAACCTCGACGTCCTGCTCGAGAAGATCATCATGAAGGCGTTCGAGCTGATCCCCGCCGACCGCGGCGTGATTCTGCTGATGGAGAACGGCGTCCCGACGCCGAAGATCGCCAAGACGCGCGACGGCAAGAACGAGCAGATCGTGCTGTCGAAGTCGATCCTCAACGAGGTCGTGCAACACAAGGCCTCGGTGCTGTCGTCGGACGCGACCATGGACAGCCGGTTCTCGGGCGCGCACTCGGTGATCATGCAGGGCATCCGGTCGACGATGACCGTGCCGCTCATCCACCACGACGAGCTGCTCGGCATCATGCACATGGACTCGATGATCGCGACCAACGCGTTCGTCGAGAAGGATCTCCAGATCTTCGGCGGCATCGCCAGCCAGGCCGCGGTCGCGATCCACAACTCGCACCTGGCGCGCACCATCGAGCACGAGGCGAAGACGCGCGCGCAGTTTCAGCGCCTGCTGTCGCCCAACCTGGTCGACCAGATTGTCCAGGGCAAGCTGCAGCTGGAAAAGGGCGGCGCGCTGTCCGAGATCACGCTGCTGTTCTCGGACATTCGCGGCTTCACCTCGATGAGCGAGTCGCGCGCGCCGCAGGACATCGTGCGCATGCTCAACGAGTACTTCGAGCTGATGGTCGACGTGATCTTCAAGTACGAGGGCACGCTCGACAAGTTCGTGGGCGACGAGATCATCGCGCTGTTCGGCGCACCGGTCGCCGTGCCGCACGCCGAGCTCAAGGCGGTGCAGTGCGCGCTGGAGATGCTCAAGGTGCTGTCGGAGTTCAACCGCACGCGCGCGTCCGAGGGGCTGAACGAGATCAAGATCGGCATCGGCATCAACACCGGCACGGTGGTCACCGGCGCGATCGGCAGCTCGCGCGCGCTGCAGTACACGGCGATCGGCGACGCGGTCAACACGACGTCGCGCCTGTGCAGCGTCGCGCAGCCCGGCCAGATCATCCTGTCGGACGCGACCTTCCGCAAGGTGCAGTCCGAGGTCGCGGCGATCCCGCTCCCGCCCGTGCGCGTGAAGGGCAAGACCGACGAGCTGCGCGTCTACAACGCCGTCGGCATGCGCGCGCGCGAGTGGAACAGCGATACGACGCGGCCGACCGGGTACTGAATCGCCGATCATCCGGATCCAGCGACATCGACACGTTCGGCGGGCGCATCGACGCGGCGGGGCAGGTGCGAGATGCGCCGCGCGGCTGCCGCGCGAAGACGGTCGTGTTTCCGGCTTCGACTTCGGGCCGCGCGAGCACGTGAAGTCACGGCAGATCCGCGACGCGCTCCTCGCGGGCGGGACGCCGGGCGCGGCCGGCGCGCGCCTGGTCATCGCGGGAGCGGTGCTGGCGTGGGCCGAGCGGCCGCAGGACGGCGAGCGCATCCGGCGCGCATCGCGGCTGCGGCGTCAGCGCTCGAAGCAGTAAACGTGGTCCGGAGTATTGCAAGGCTCGAGCGGCATATAACCGTTGGTCCACCAGGTGAACCACGAATCGTAGGCCGAGCCCGCCACCCCCAGCAGCGACGCCGTGCTCGACGTCCAGTTGTTGCAATTGTCGATCATCGTCGTCGATGACGGGGCGACCAGGTTTCCGGTCCACGCGCTGGCCGGCGGGGGCCGGTAGTCGCCCGCGGGCGTGAGGTTCAACGTCGTCAGGATCTTGCCCGCGGCCGGATCCGCGAGATCGGCGGCCGATCCGAACAGCTGCGCGCCATCCAGTCGGTACCAGGGCTGACCGGACAGGCTGATGCGGCTCGCATCGGTCGCGGCTACGGTCGTCGTCATCAGCGCCCGGTAGTTGGCTGCATTGGCGAGCCCGGCGCTGCTCGCGTCGCTCTGGCAAATCGCGTCTGCGGCGGCGACTCCGCCGCCCGGTGTCCACAGGGTCGCCGAGAGGAATGCGTGACGGCCATTGCTGGGCACGACCGGCGCCGCGACCGCCGCCATCCCGGTGTCGTTTTCGAAGCAATAGAGGCTGAACGGGTTGCCGCAAGTATCTCCCGCCTCCGCGTACGCGTAGGTCCAGTAGGCGATGGTCGCCGACGAGCTTCCGCAATAGGTCATGCCGGTCGAGGACGTCCAATCCCCGCACGTTCCGCTGGCGATCGGCGTCCCGTCGGCGTTCGTCCCGGTGGTCACGGGTACGTTGATCGGGTCGTTGCCGGACTCGTTCAGTCGAACCGGAAAGTACATCTTGCCCGCGAGGAGGTTCGTCATGTTGGTCGCGATCGGCCGGCCATCGACGCGAATCCATCCGGTCGTCGACGCGCCCACGTGAGTCGCCGCGTTGATGTTGGTGGTCGCCGCCGACGTCGACAGCCACGCCTTCCAGACGGTGCCACCCAGGAACGCGGCCTTCGCCGCCGAGGAGCAGAACGCATCGGCGGTCGCCAGGCTGGAGCCGATCGTTCCCGGGACGATCTGTCCACTGGTGACGAACGCGATGTTCTTGTTGGGCCGGAAGTGCGCGGTGGCGGTGTGAGCGGCGGACAACGTCAGCGTGCAAGTCGCCCCCTGCCCCGCGCAGTCGTCGCTCCATCCGCCGAACAGCGACCCGCTCGCCGGAGCGGCGGTGATCTTCACGGTCGTCCCCGGGACGTAGCTGACACACCCGGTGCCGCAGCTCGTGCCCGCGGGGCTGGCGGTCACGGTTCCGGTCGCGCCGGCGACGCCCGCGGTCGGCACCGTCAGGTTGAAGTTCGGGTTGTTCACGCCGCAGCTGGTGCCGTCGCACGTGGCGGTTCCGGTCGCCGGCGTCGGGCACGCGGTGCACGAGCTGCCGCAGGTGAGCACGCTGGTGCTCGAGACGCACAGGCCGCCGCAGTTGTGAAAGCCGGCGTTGCAGGCGATGCCGCAGCTGGTTCCGTCGCACGTCGCGGTTCCGTTGGCGGGCACGGGACAGGGCGAACAGAGCGCGCCGCAGCTCTGGACGCTGCTGGCCGCCGCGCAGCTGCTGCCGCAGGCGTGGAAACCCGTGGCGCACTGGAAACCGCACGACAGCCCGTCGCAGATGGCGCTGCCGTTCGCGGGCGGCGTGCAAGCCGTGCACGACGTCGTGCCACAGCTGGCGACCCCCGAGTTGGGCACGCACGCGCTGCCGCACAGGTGATAGCCGACGCTGCAACTGAATCCACAAAGCGTGCCGTCGCAGGTGGCGACGCCGTTCACCGGCGTCGGGCAGGGCGTGCACGAGCTGACGCCGCAGCTGTTGGGGCTGGTGTTGGTTTGGCAGGTGCCGTTGCAGTTGTGCGTCCCCGCCGGGCAGGTGCCGAGGCACGCTTGCGCCGTCGAGATGCAGCTCCCCGCGCATAGCTTCGTCCCGCTGGGGCAGGTGCCACCGCACGACGCGCCGTCGCACGTCGCCGTGCCACCGACTGGCGTCGCGCACGCCGCGCAAGCCGAGCCGCACGACGCGACGTCGGTGTTGGACAGGCACTGCGTCCCGCACGCGTGATAGCCGGTGGCGCACGTGAAGCCGCACTGCACGCCATCGCAGGTCGCGGTGCCATGCGCGGGCGGCACGCAGGGTGTGCAGGCCGCGCCGCAAGAGGCGACGGCGGTGTTCGGCTGGCAAGTTCCGGCGCAATCGTGGCTTCCACCCGGGCAGTCGCCGCCGCACGACATCGCCTGGGCCACGCAGGCCGTGCCACAGAGGGTCGCCCCGCTCGGACAGGTGGCGCCGCAGCCGTTGCCATCGCAAGTGGCCGTGCCGCCCGCCGGAACGAAGCAAGGGCTGCAGCTCTGCGCGCAGTGCGCGACGTCCGTGGTCGACACACACTGCCCGCCGCAGACGTGCGCGTTCGCTCCGCAGGTCGTCCCGGTGTCTGGTACGGCGGCGTCGACCCCGGCGCCGCCCGCGCCGTCGTGTTTCACGTCCGGCATCCCCGCGCCCACGTCGATCGGGGAGGCCCCGGCGTCGATGGCGCCCGCGTCGGAGGACCCGACCGGCGTCGTCGGGATGACCGAACGGGCCGACGTGCACCCCGTCACCAGCGCCAGCGCCAGCGCCAGCGCCAGCCCAAACCACGGTCCTCCTCGAAGCCTCGTCCCGCTCATCGTCATCGTCCGTCTCCCTGTCGTCGCGGAGCGGACGCTGCGTTCTCCCAGGGCCCCGCGTAGAAACAACGCATCGTAGGCCCGGTTGTTCCCGAATCAACTCAATCCGTTCCGCGGCCGACCCGTCGTTACCGGGGAATCAGCGCGCAAAGCAGTCGAAATCGCCCGGATACAAGTTTTACTCTCCGGAAACCGTCGCTTAACCCTTTCTCCTTCGGTCCTTGCCTAATCTTGAGCGGGCCGATGACCGAAAGGATGGCGGGTGATGATGTTGAAGAAAGAGCCGGCGCGTGTCGTGATCGTGGGCGGGGGTTTCGGCGGCCTGGCAGTCGCGCGCGCGCTCAACGTGCCCGGCGTGCAGGTCACGGTGATCGACCGGACCAACCATCATCTCTTCCAGCCGCTGCTGTATCAGGTCGCGACTGCGGCGCTGTCCGCGCCCGACGTCTCGGCGCCGATCCGCCGGCTGCTCGCGCGCCAGCGCAACGCGACGGTCCTGATGGCGCGCGTGCAGCGCATCGACGTCGAGAAGAAACGGGTGCTCGCGGACGGGCACGGCATCGACTACGACTATCTGGTGCTGGCGACGGGCATGCGCCACGCCTACTTCGGGAATGATCGGTGGGCGACCCACGCGCCCGGACTCAAGACCATCGGCGAGGCGCTCGACACGCGCCGCCGCATCCTGCGCGCGTTCGAGGCCGCTGAGATGGAGACGTCCGCAGAGGCGCGTCGCGCCTGGACCACCTTCGTCGTCATCGGGGGCGGCCCGACCGGGGTCGAGATGGCAGGCGCCCTGGCCGAGATCGCGGGACGAACGCTGGCCGGTGACTTCCGGCGTTTCGATCCGCGCACGACGCGCGTCGTCCTGATCGAGGCCGGCCCACGCATCCTCTCGACCTTTCCCGAGGAGCTATCGCAGAAGGCGCAGGAGCAGCTCGAGAGCCTGGGCGTCGAGGTGCGCACGGGTACCGCGGTGACCGATCTCGGCGCCGATTACGTCGAGATCGGCAGCGAGGCGATCGCGACGCGCACCATCGTGTGGGCGGCCGGCGTCCGCGCCTCGGAGTTGACCGCCGACCTCGGCGTGCCGCTCGACCGCGTGGGTCGGGTCTGGGTCGAGGAGGACCTTTCGGTCCCCGACCGGCCCACGGTGTTCGTCGTCGGCGACCTCATCGCCAAGACCCAGAACAACCGACCTTTGCCCGGCGTCGCGCCGCTGGCGGTACAGAGCGGGCGCCACGTCGCCAAGAACATCCTGCTCAGCCTGGCCGACAAACCGCGCCAGAGCTTTCGTTATGTCGACAAGGGATCGATGGCCACGATCGGCCGCAACCGAGCCATCGCTCAGCTCGGCCGCTTTGGCTTCTCCGGCTTCGTCGCGTGGTGGTTATGGCTGATGGTGCACGTGCTGTCGCTGGTGGAGTTCCGCCGCCGCCTGGCGGTGCTGATCGAATGGGCGTTCGCCTACTTCACCTGGCAGCGCCGCTCGCGGGTGATCCTCGAGGTGCCGGGCGAGCCGGCGACGTCGCGACCAGCCGCAGAGGTCGCGCGCATCTTGAGCCTGGATGAAGTGGCGCAGGCCGACGCGCGGCTGCGCAAGGCGCGCGAGAGAGAGCGCGAGCGCGCGGCCGCGCGGCACTGATCCCCGCGCCGTCGCTATCCGCGACGGCTCGCGAGCAACCGCTCGACCCAGCGGCCGGTCAGCTTTTCCTGCACGGTGTTCTGGCGCAGGCGGTCGGCCAGGTTTTTCCAGTCGACGCTGTCTTGCGGCTGATCCTGGTTGGTGCAGCTGAAGACGGTGAACTCGCGGCCGGTCACCGGATCGACGTGCTTCTGCAGGCACTGCGCGCAGATCTCCTTCATCATGCACTGCATGGGCGAGTTGATCGACGCGATCGCGACGTGGCCGGGGCGCAGGTGCGGGGCCAGCAGCGCGTGGCGCGCCTCCTTGACCGCCGCCATCATGCGGTCGCTGCCGATGGCGATGATGCGGCTGCAGTTCGACAGCGGGATCAGCACTTCGCCGAGCTCGCCGCGCGCGTAGGCGCTCATGGCCTGCACGACGTTGCCGCGGAAGACGCGGTCCTGGGGCCGGCGCGTCGCCGGGAGGTCGCCGATGTCGACGCTCCAGATGACCTGGTCGGTGCCGGCCTCGATCTCCTCGACCTTGTAGATGTCCTCTTTCTTCTTGTACGCGGCGAAATAGAGGACGCGGCAGCCCTGCTCGCGCAACGCCTTGGCGATCGAGAACAGCACGGCGTTACCGAGGCCGCCGCCGCACAGCAACACCGACTCCTGCTTCAAGATCTCCGTCGGCGTCCCGGTCGGGCCCATGACCACCACCGGCTCGCCCGGTTGCAGCCCCGCGACCAGGCGCGAGCTGCCCCCCATCTCGAGCACGATCATCGACAGCAGACCCTTTTCCTTGTCGACCCACGCGCCGGTGAGCGCCAGCCCCTCCATCTGCAGGCGCTGCCCGTCGACCATCGGTGACAGCGACTCGTAGTTCTGCAGGCGGAAGAACTGGCCCGGCTCGAACTTGCGCGCGGCCGCCGGCGCCTTCACCACGACCTCGACGATCGTCGGCGTCAGCCGTTCCAGCCGCACGATCACCGGCCGCAGCTCGCGATCGAGGTGCGCGCAGAAAGCGCGCCAGGCGTCGTCGCGGCCCGGCTGATCCGCGGCGCGCTGACCGGCGATCTCGTCGCGGAACAGCGCCGCGACGTGCGGGTAGCCGTCTTTCGCCGACGCCATCGCGCGCACGACCGAGCCCGCGTAAGCCGGGTGGTTGTCGCCGTAGAAGCTGACCAGCTTGCCGGCGCGGTTGTACGACGTGAAGAAGCCCGGATCGCTCGCCGTCGGCGGCTCCAAGCTCAGCGCTCCGTCGGCGCCGCGCACCGCGCGGAACGCCTGGAACGCCTTCGCCTTGGTGTCGACCTCGAACGCTCCGGGCGTCTCGCGCTCCGAAGTGATGTTGGGCTGCGTGCCCGCGGCGACGAACAGCGAGCGCGCCGGCAGCGTCACCGTGCCGCCCGCCTCGGCGCCGTTCTCGAACACGACCTCTTTCAGCGCGCCGTACTCGTCGGGCACGCAGGCGAGCGGCGACAGCCTCTCGATGAAGCGCACGCCCTCCTCGAGGAACTTGGTGATCTCCTCGTGGTTCAGACGGTACGCCGGCGAATCCTTCATGCCCCGGCGGTAGACCAGCGACACGCCGCCCCATTCGTCGATCAGCGGCTGAAAGTTCGGCGGCTCGCCCGCCGCCTCGGCGCGCGCGCGCTCGGCGCGTACCGCGCGGCCGTGCTCGAGGAACTCGCGCGCGACCTCGGCCTCCTCGCCGTCGTACATCTTCCACAGCGCCGCCT
>CAZNCQ010000276.1:0-9881 GCA_964571275.1 uncultured Myxococcales bacterium | reverse complement strand
GAGGCGTCGAAGGCCTTCGCCGAGGAGAGCCGCGACCTGTCGTCGGCGCTCAACGTCATCGCGGAACGGCTGACCGCGATGGTGGGAGACACGGCGACGATCGCGCTCATCTCGCTGATTCGCGAGGACGGCACGATGCTGGAGAACGTCGCGGCGCGCGCGCGCGAGCCCGAGTTCGCCGAGTACCTGGCGGCGTTCGCGCGCGAGCATCCGCAGCGCGTCGGCATCGGCATCCGCGGGCGCGTCGCAGCGACCGGCGATCCGCTGTTCTTTCCCGTCATCGACTCGGCCAGCCTGCAAGCGTCGGCGGTCACCGAGGTCCAGCCGCTCTTCGATCGGTTCAAGATGACCACGATGATGGTCGTACCGCTGCGCGTGCGCGACCGTATCCTGGGCACGATCTCCATGAGCCGCGCCGATTCGACGCGCCCCTACACACCCTCCGACCTGATGTTCGTGCAGGAGCTGGCCGACCGCGCAGCGCTCACCATCGAGAACGCGCGTCTTTACGAGTCGGCGACGCGCGCGAGCCGCGTGCGCGATCACCTGCTCTTCGTCGCCGGGCACGAGCTGCTGACGCCGCTCACGGTGCTGCGCCTTCAAGTGTCGAGCTTGCAACGCAACGACTTCGATCCCGAGCGCGCCGCGAGCAAGCTCGAGATGACGGCGCGCAGCCTGGAGCGGCTCGACAACCTGATCGAGAAGTTCATCGACATCTCCTGCATCTCGGCCGGGCAGCTGTCCTTCACGCCCGAATCGGTCGATCTGGTGGCCCTGGTGCGTGACGTCGCCGCCATGTTCAGCGAGCGGCTGGAGAAGTCCGGCTGCGAGCTGGAGCTGCTGGCGCGCGAGGCGATCGTCGGACGCTGGGATCGGCTGCGCATCGAGCAGGTCATCACCAACCTGTTCTCCAACGCGTGCAAGTACGGCGGTGGCCGCCCCGTCGAGGTCGCCGTGGGGCGCTCGAGCGACATGGCGTTCGTGCAGGTCAAGGATCACGGGGTCGGCATCGCTCCCGAGAAACAGGCGCTGATCTTCCAGCGCTTCGAACGCGCCGTCGCCGACCGCAACATGGGTGGGCTGAGGCTGGGGCTCTGGATATGCCGTGAGATCGTCGAGGCTCACGGCGGCCGTATTGCCGTCGAGAGTACGCCCGGCGAGGGGAGCGCCTTCACGGTCTACCTGCCGATGGCGCCGCAGCTCGCGGCTCCGCGACCAGATTGACCGCCCGATCTCGAGGACTCGGGTCGGCTCTGTAATTTGCCCTGCTAGCGCCTTTCCGCGATTTGTCCAACGTTATACGTGAGAATCGTACTTAGGTTCGCGTCTCATCGATCCAGGAGGTCGAACAATGATGCTCACGGTTGCACTGGTAGACGATCATCCACTCTTTCGCGAGGGGCTCCGCGCGGTGCTCTCCGCTCAACCCGATGTCGAAGTCGTCGCCGAGGCGTCGGACTCGAGACAGGCCTGCGCCGCGGTGGCCAGCACGAAGCCGGCGGTGGTGGTCATCGACATGACCCTGCCTGACGGCGACGGGATCGCCGCCACGCAAGAAGTGTTGCGCCAGGCTCCGCGCACGCGCGTGTTGATGTTGACCATGCACACCAGCGAGTTCTTCGTCTCGCGCGCGTTCGCCGCCGGCGTCAGCGGCTACGCGGTGAAGACGCAGGCGCCCGAGGAGATCCTGGAGGCGATCCGCGTCGTCGCGCGCGGCGAGTCCTATCTCGCGCCCAAGTTCTCGCACCTGTTCGCGCGGCAGAACGACACCCGGCGCACACCTATCATGGTGTCGAACAGCCCGCTCGAGGAGCTGTCGCGGCGCGAGCGCGAGATCTTCGATCTCATCGTGCGCGGTTTCACAAACGAGGCGATGGCCGGCACGCTGTCGATCAGCGTGAAGACCGTGGAGACCCATCGATCGCACATCAACCGCAAGCTGCGCGTGCACTCGACCGGTGAGCTGATCCGCCTGGCGGCGCTCAACGGCCTGGTGTCGCAATAGTCACGAAGCCAGCCGAGCACCGGCTGGCGACTCGTGGTATGCAGGGCCGGCCGTGGCCACGCACCCGCTCGCAGGAAAGCCGGCTCCCCGCTCGATCCTGATCGACGTCCCCCGGCTGGTCAGCACGTACTACACGCTGACGCCCGACCCCGCTGTTCCCTCCCAGCGGGTGGCCTTCGGGACGTCGGGCCACCGCGGGTCGTCGCTCGCCGGCGCGTTCAACGAAGCGCACATCCTGGCGGTGACCCAGGCGATCTGCCGCTACCGCCAGAGCCAGGGGATCGACGGCCCGCTTTTTCTCGGACGCGACACTCACGCGCTGTCGGAGCCGGCGTTCGCCAGCGCCATCGAGGTCCTGGCCGCCAACGGCGTCGAGACTGTGATCGACGCCGCCGATGGCTACTCACCGACGCCGGTGATCTCGCACGCGATCCTCACGCACAACCGCGGGCGCACCGAGCGGCTCGGCGACGGAATCGTGATCACGCCCTCGCACAACCCGCCCGAGGACGGAGGCTTCAAGTACAACCCGCCCGACGGCGGTCCGGCCGACACCCACATCACGGCAGCCATCGAGAACGACGCGAACGCGTTGCTGGCCGCTGGCAACCGCGAGGTTCGGCGCGTGAGCCTCCGCCAGGGGCTGGCGGCGCCGACCACGCACCGGCGCGACTACACCACGCCCTACGTCGAGGACTTGCGCACGGTCGTCGACGTCGAGGCGATCCGCGGAAGCGGCCTGCGGCTGGGTGTCGACCCGATGGGCGGTGCCGCGGTCGCGTACTGGGCGCCGATCGCGCAGCGCCTGGGCCTGTCGATCGAGGTGGTCAACGACGTCGTCGACCCGACGTTTGCGTTCATGACCGTCGACAAGGACGGCCGCATCCGCATGGATTGCTCGTCGCCGTACGCGATGGCGGGGCTCATCGGGCTCAAAGACCGCTTCGACCTGGCGTTCGGCAACGACACCGACTGCGATCGCCACGGCATCGTCACCCGCAGCGCCGGGCTCATGAACCCGAACCACTATCTCTCGGTGGCGATCTGGTACCTGTTCCAGCACCGACCCGGCTGGCCCGCCGACGCCGGCATCGGAAAGACGCTGGTGTCGAGCAGCATGATCGACCGCGTCGCGCACAGCCTCGGGCGGCGGTTGGTCGAGGTGCCGGTCGGCTTCAAGTGGTTCGTGCCCGGGCTGCTCGACGGCTCACTCGGCTTCGGCGGCGAAGAGAGCGCGGGCGCTTCGTTCCTGCGCCGCGACGGCAGCGTCTGGACCACCGACAAGGACGGCATGATCCTCGATCTGCTCGCCGCCGAGATCACGGCGCGCCAGGGGCGCGACCCGGGCGAGATCTATCGCGAGCTCACGCGCCAGTTCGGCGACCCGGTCTACGAGCGCATCGACGCGCCCGCGCCACCCGCGGAGAAGGCGATCTTGAAGCGGCTCTCGCCGGCGGCGGTCGCGGCGCGCGAGCTCGCCGGCGAGCCGATCACGGCCAAGCTCACGGCCGCGCCCGGCAACGGCGCCGCCATCGGCGGCCTCAAGGTCGTCACCGAGAATGGTTGGTTCGCCGCGCGCCCGTCGGGAACCGAGGACGTGTACAAGATCTACGCCGAGAGCTTTCGCGATCGAGACCACCTGCGCCGCATTCAGGACGAGGCGCGCGCGATCGTCAGCGCCGCGCTCACCGCCGCGGCCTGATCCTCCCACTTTGCCACTTTGACTTGGGGCCTGGCCCCGACTTACCCTGGTTGTCGAGATGTGTCGATTTCGATCGCTTGGCTTACTGGTTGCGTTGGGGGTGATCTGCAGCGTGAGCGTGACGAACGTCGCGTTTGCGGCCAAGGACAGCGAGAAGCAGTCCGAGCTCAAGGCGCGGCAGGCGTTCGCGGCCTCGCGCTACGACGAGGCGATCGAGATCTTCGCTCAGCTCTACGCCGAGACGCTGAATCCGATCTACCTGCGCAACATCGGCCGCTGCCACCAGAAGAAGCGTGAGCCCGACAAGGCGATCGACGCCTTCCAGGACTACCTGGCCAAGGGCAAGAGCATCTCGTCGTCGGAGCGCAAGGAGATCCAGGGCTACATCAAGGACATGGAGCAGCTGCGCGACCAGCAGGCCAAGGACCGCGAGGCTGCGGCGGCCAAGCCGGTGTTTTCCCCGGCGCCGCCAGCCCCGGGGCCGGCGACGAACCCCGCGCCACCCCCGACGGTCAACGTCACACCGAGCTCGAACCCGAACGCGGTCACGATGCTGCCGCCGCCGAACGATCCGTCGAACGCGTCGAACCCGACACTGATCGCGACGCCGGGCAGCCGGCCGCCGCCCGAGGAGAGTCATCCGGTCTACACCCGCTGGTGGTTCTGGACTGCCATCGGCGTCGTCGCAGCCGGCGGCGTCGCCGCGGCGCTGCTGATCCCGGGCGGCGTCAGCAAGCCCCCCTGCACGGTGGCGGTGTGCCAGTGAGCCGGCATGCTCGATCGCGTCCGATCTCGGCGATGCTGTCGCTAGCAGCGGTGACGCTGTCGCTGGCGACCGCGAGCTGCATCAAGGAGAAGGATTCACTGGTGATCGTCGGCATGACCGCCGAGACGGCCCTCGCCGGCCCGATCCAGGTCCACGTCACCGTCGGTAACGTGAGCCAGGTGTTCAATCTCGCGAGTGGCCTCACCGCGACAACGCCGACGCAGGTGGGCGTCTACATCGATTCCAAGGAGACCGGCACCCTCGTGGTGAACGCCACGACCCAGGCCGGCAATCCGTGCGTCATCTACGCCGCCACGCCGGCGCAGACGGTGCGCGTGCCCTCGGCGGGCTCGACGGTGATGGTGTCGCTGAACCTGGTCCACGCCGGCGCCTGCGGCGGAAACAGCGACGGGGGCGGCGGCGGCTCGGACGACGCTGGCGGCGATCGGCCCGGCAGCGGCGGCAGCCCGGGCAGCGGCGGCGGTCCTGGCACGGGCGGTGTTTCCGGCACCGGCGGTGCCGGCGGTGCTGGCGGCGGCGCGGCCGGAACCGGCGCGGGTGGGAGCGGCATGGGCGGTGCCGGCGTCGGTGGCTCCGGCGGCGCGGTCGTCGTGGCGCCTCCCAGCCTCTCTCGTTGCTTCGAGATCCACCACACCGACGTCACCTGCGACAAGAGTCAGGGAATCGGCTTTGGTGATGGAAACAACGAGATCTGGTCGGTCGTGTTCTCGCCCGACGGCAAGCTGCTGCTCAGCGCCGGCGACGACGGGCGCATCCGCTTCTGGAAGGTCGGAACCGGAGCGGCGGCGCCCACGGTCGACGGACGCGAGCTCACGGTGAGCGGCCTCAGCTACCTGGCGTTCTCTCACAACGGCCAGTACCTGGCGGCCGGTGACTTCAGTGGCCGGGTGACGGTCTGGACGCTGTCGAGCGCGCCGACGATCTACGCGATCCTGACCGGCCATACCGACGCGGTCGACTCGGTCGCCTTCTCCCCCGACGACACCCGGCTGGTCAGCGTCGGCGACGACCAGCAGATGATCGTCTGGTCGATGGCCTCGAAGACGTCGGTGACGACCATTGCGCTCACCGACATTCCCTGGTGGGTCAAGGTCTCGCCGCTGGCGACCGGGACGTCGCTGCCGACCGTGGTCACTCAGGACGACGGCACCTTCGTGCTGATCAACGCGCTGGCCACGCCTCCGACCAAGCTCGCCACGCAGATCAGCACCGACCCCACCGGCACCTGGGTCGCGGAGGGGGTGGCGTACGCGCCCGACGGCAAGAGCCTGCTCGTCGGCAGCGAGGACGGGTCGCTGTCGTTGTGGACGGGCATCGCCACCAACCAGCCCACACGAACCGCTCCCGACTACATGCCGGCGGACTACACGGGATTCAACCAGGCGGTCAAGGGAGCCGCGTTCTTCCCCGACGGCCTGCACGTGGCCGCCGCGACCGGCACCAGCGGCAACGGCGGCCAGCTCGCCATCTTCGAGACCACGACCAAACACCAGACCGGCAGCAAGGTTCCGACGTACTACTTTCTCTCCGTGGCGGTCTCCCCTGACGGCGGGGGAATCGCGGCGGGTGAGGTCGAGTGCGGGCTCGTGATGTACTGCCACGACTAGGCGCACCAGCCCCCATCGCGATCAACGCCAGAACGGTCCCGGTGTCAGAGCTCCGGGTTGAGCACATTTCCCCGGGAACATGGAAGCCCGGCAGACGTTGATACGTGTAGCGGAAGTCCTTTTTCCGTCGATACGAAAACCGCGCGACGAAAGGTCTTCGATGCCCCGTATGGTCGGTGGAGGTCTGGGTCTCTGGATCGCTCTCTCGTTCGGGGCGGGCTGCGATGGCGCCGGGCCAGCGGCAACCGGCGGCGCTCCACCAACGACGTCGCTCGCCACCACGCAAGCGCTGGTCGCGGGGGCGCCGGTGGTCACGGCCGGCACCGGCGGGCCTCCCGGGCTTCGCGTGAGCCTGGCAGGAACCGCGCATCACGTGCGCGGGCTCGAACGGCAGCCTGACGGGACCTACAAGACCGTCTGCACCGACAGCCCAGAGTCCTTGCGACCGGCCACCGCCCGCTCGGGGGCGGGCCGATGACGATGACATCGACGCGCGGTCCTTCGCGCGTGACCCTCTCCAGCAACCGGCTCGCGATCGCAGCCTTCACCCTCCTGCTCCTGCTCCTGCTCCTGGCGATACCGCGCGCGGCGTCCGCCAAGGCGACCTTCGTGGTCAACAACCTCGATGGGCCCGGCGTCGGCTTCAACGATCCCACACCCGCGCCGCCCGTCGGCGGCAACAGCGGAACGACGCTCGGCCAGCAGCGGCAGCTCGCGTTCAAGTACGCTGCCGACCTGTGGGGCGCGGCGCTCGACAGCCCGATCCCGATCGTCATCGATGCGATGTTCGCGCCGCTCGATTGCGGCACCGGCATCATCATGCTCGGGCACGCTCGCGCGCAGAACCTGTTCGCCAGCGTCGCCCCGAACAACATCATCCCCGGCCTGCCGATGAACGTGCTCTATCCCGAGCCGCTGGCCGATCGGCTCGCGGGCATGGACCTGGAGCCCGGCGTGGCCGACATCGTCGCCACGTTCAACGGCGGCCTGCACGACTGCGATCCCAGCATCGACTGGTACTATGGCCTCGACGCCAAGGCCGGCTCGCTCACCGATCTCGTCGAGGTCGTCGTCCATGAGCTCGGACACGGCCTCGGCTTCTCGAGCGGCGTCGACGTCTCGACTGGCGCGCTCGATATCGGCCTCGCGGACGCGTTCACCGCGCACATCTACGACAACGCCATGGGGCTGGCGTGGCTCGACATGAGCGACGCGCAGCGGCTGGCGTCGATGCGCAACGTCCGGCACCTGGTCTGGACCGGCGACAACGCGATCCGCGCCGCCGCGCAGGTGCTCAGCAAGGGAGCGCCCACGCTGACAGCGCAACCGGTGATCTCCGCGTTCGTGGGCAACCTCGGCGAGACCAACTTCGGACCGCTCGTGAAGGACGTGACCACCACCCTCACCGGTCCGCTGATCATCGGCAACCCGACGAGCGGCTGTACACCGCTCGCGCCCGCATCCGGCGGGATCGTCCTGCTCGACGGCAACAGCCCGTGCTCGCCGCTCAATCAGGCGGACTATGCCACCCGAGCGGGCGCGATCGCCGTGCTGCTCACCGACCTCAACCAGTTCTCGCCGCCGTCGTCGGTCGAGCTGCCCCCGAGCCAGCTGAGCATCCTGCAGGTCCACATCCCGGTGGTCGCGTTGACCGTGGCCGACGGGGATCGGCTGTCGAGCGCCGGCAGCTCGTTCACGCTGTCGCTCGCCTCGGACAACACCCGACTGACGGGCACGGACGCGATGGGGCGGCCGTATCTCTACGCGAGCGATCCGGTGCGTCCGGGCTCGACCGTGTCGCACTGGGATCCGCTGGCGCGCCCCGACCTGATCGAGGAGCCGGAGGCGGGCTACGAGCACCCGCACGACATCACGATGGAGGCGGCGCTGATGCGCGACATCGGGTGGGCCACGTCGTGCGGCGACGGCATGCTCGACACCGGCGAGCAGTGCGACAACGGCAACGACAACAGCGACACGACGCCCGACGCGTGCCGCAGCACCTGCCTGCGCGCCCACTGCGGCGACGGCATCAAGGACACCGGCGAGGCGTGCGATCAGGGCTCGCAGAACGGCGCCGCGGGATCCACCTGCAGCGCGACGTGCACGATGATGGTCACCCCGCCGCATCCCGATGCGGGCGGCGGATCGGTCGGAGGTAACGCCGGCGGCATGGGAACCGGCGGCAGCGCGGGAACGACTGGCGGCAACGGCGGATTCAGCGGCGGCGGAAACGGCTGTGCGTGCGCGCTCGAACCATCGACGGGCACCCAGTTCGCGAACCTCGTCGCCCTCGCCCTCGCCCTCGCCCTGGGAATGACCGGGCGCCGCGCCCGGCGGCGCTGAAGCTCGGCCCGGTCGCTGACTAGAACAACAGGACTTCGCCCTCGATCGGGATGCGCGCCGTCTCGACGTCGGGCAGCGCGAACGGAAGCGCGGTGTCGTTGACCTGGTAGTCGACCCAGACGCAGACGCGCCCGCCGGCGGGGCTGCGCAGCACGATCGGCTGGCACTGACTACGAGCGGTATACGACACCAAGTGATCGCCGGCGATGACCGCCGGCGGCACGCCGACGAGCTCGAGGCCCCGGCGCAGCAGGCGATTCTTGATGCGGCCGAAGAGCTGGTTGCTGAGCTCGCCCATCCAGCCACGCGGGCGGGCGCCGACCAGATTCGACGACTCGAGCGGCTCGCGCGTGGCGGCGATGAGCAGCGTGCCGGAGATCTCGCGGCCGACGAAGCCGACGATGCCGCAGAGATCGATGTCGGGGATGATCGCGCCTTCGGTGGCGACCGCGGTCTCGAGGCAAACGTTGTACGAAAGGAACAACCCCAACGCCGATTCGATCGCGCACTGCTCGATCAGATCGTCGAGCTGCGTCGGGGTGAGCGTCTGCACCGGCATCTCAAGCCACTATCGGCGACGTGCGCCGACTCCTTGAGTCACCCCTTTGCCGGACGGACCTAAAGGGGCGACCGGAGGCCGCCGATGTCCTGCTCCACGGGCCCTGCTCGACCGCCGATATGAAACAGATCCTGATCATCGATGATTCCGAGGCCGTTCGTCGGCAGGTCGCCCAGACATTGGGACCTGCCGGCTACGATGTGGTCGAAGCTGCCGACGGCATGGAGGGCATCTCGGTCATCAAGTCCGCGGGCCCGGCGTTGGTGCTGTGCGACCTCAACATGCCGCGCATGGGCGGTATGGAGATGCTCGCCGAGCTCGCTCGCACGCCGCCGTTGCCGCTGATGGTCATGCTGACCACCGAAGCGCAGCCAGCGCTGATCCGCCGCGCGCGCGAGCTGGGCGCCGTCGGCTGGATCGTGAAGCCGTTCAAGGCCGATCTCCTGATCGCCGCGGTGAACAAGCTGACCGCTGGCGTCGCGGCGGCGCCCGCCGCCAGCGCCGCCTCCTGACGCGGACGGCGGGTCGGCAGCGGCTCGACCCGAGGCCGCAACGCGCATGACGTCTGCGTGCGCGCGATCGCCGCGCGTCACGTCAGCGCCGGCGCGCACGCATCGCGTTCGCGCCCGCGCGCGGCGGCCCCTGCACCAGCGCCTAACTTCCGACGATCTTGCGAACGGCGGCGACCAGCTGGTCGGGCTTGAACGGCTTCACGATCCAACCTTTGGCGCCGCACCGCTTCGCCTGCTGGATCAGATCGGCCTTGCCCTCCGTGGTCAGCATGAGCACCGGCAGCGCTGAGTTGTTTGCCTGTGCTTTGACCGCGGCCAGCATCTCGAGGCCGTTCATGTTGGGCATGTTGACGTCGCAGATCA
>CAZNCQ010000275.1:0-9984 GCA_964571275.1 uncultured Myxococcales bacterium | reverse complement strand
CCAGCGAGAAGAAATCGGAGCGTCGATCCGCTTCCTCGAACCGAAGCTGCTCGGGTGACAGATAGCCCATGTTGCCCTTCAGCACACCCGCGCTCGTCCGGCTTGCATTACCGAGAGCTTTGGCGATGCCGAAGTCTGTCACGCGCACCGTTCCATCGAAACCCACGAGAATATTCTGCGGAGAGATGTCTCTGTGAACGAGCCCCAGGAGTACACCGCTCTCCGACCGGACCTCGTGCGCCGCGTGCAAACCTCGCGCCGCATCCCCACAGATCCGAACTATAACTTGCATTGGGATTGACCGGCCCACCTCGGAGGCCTCGGCTATCAGCCGTGACAATGGCACTCCCTCGACGAAGTCCATCATGAGAAATGGCCCGTCCTCATCCTCGCCGACGTCAAGTACGCCCACTGCGTTCGGATGTCGAACCAACCCGGCGAGCCGAGCTTCGTCCATGAACATCGTCCGAAACGATGGATCGGAGCGGAACTGCTGGTGCAGGCGCTTGCGCGCGCACCAACGGAGGAACCGGCCTTCGCGTCGGACGCAAAGCTCCACGTAACCCATTCCACCTTGAGCGATGGTCGTGACGTGGGTATATATTGTCGTCGGCGAGAAGGCCGGGGGGGCGAGCCCAACAGTCACGCCCCGAGTATAGCCGGGCTAGTCAGCCGGTTCGCAAAAGCTCATGTCGAGCGGGGAAAAGATCCTAACGGCGGCTGCGCGGATGGCACTCTCTGCCGCGTTGCATGGGGATTTTCGCGGCTTCGGTAGCGCTATCGCCGACCTTGAGAATTCAGGGACGCCCGCGCACCAAGCGTGGCGCATCGCGCTCGAATCCATGAGATGGTCGTTCGAGCCATTTGCCGCCCGACCTCCCACGATCGGTGGAGTCGGTCGCTTGATCGGCGCTCCGCTTGAGCTCCGCGAAGCCGGGGTACGAACTTGCGTCATCGCAGAGCGCGTCGCGATCGCTACGCTGGACGGCGACCGCCTTGGGGAGTGGATTCACCTACACGCTGAACTGATCGATCCGAACGATGCTACGGCTGAAGACAGCGACGACCCGGCTCTGGGGCTCGATTCTGCTCGCCTGTGGTACCGACTACTGACAGGAACCGGGCCGGTTGGACCGTCCGATGAGGAAGCCAAATCACTTCAGGACAAGGCGGCGCGTCGGGGCGCTGGCGCGCAGGTCATCGAGGCGGCCGTGGCACGTGCGATCATGGCGCTGTCGCACGGTGCGATTGAGGATGCCGTCGATCTCGCGCGGCAAGCCTTGAGGATGGCCCAGGCCGAGGCGCAACCCTCTTGTGAGTATCTCGCCGGACTGACCTTGGCTCGCGTGCGCCGCTACAGTGGTCGGCCGCACCTCGCCTTGCACATCCTGTCGGCACTACGTCGTGCGGCCCCCCCTTTCTGGGCTGGCTGGATCGGTTGGGAGATCCTACTTGCTGGCGGCGAACCCGCTGACAGCGTCGGGGACTTCTTGAGCCCTTCCGCCAACGCCCGCGACGCTTTGGCGAGAGTCCTCGATACTGCGCGTGACGGGGATGAGGCCGCGTTCGCTATCGCGTCCTCGGCCTTGCGTGGCTCCTCGGCGATCTGGCCGGACATGGCGCGCGAAACGGATGCCCTCCTGTCGACCCTCGACCCGGGAGGACAGGTCACAGAAGCTACTGCTCATTGGATTCGCGGCGACACGGCAACGATTCCGTGCGGACTGCACGGGATCGGAATTCCGAGATGTGTCGGCGCCGAGATCGAGGGAGCGACCGCCTTCGTGATAGCGTCGCCGAGTACACCGGGCCGCCGATTCCTACGACCGGGTCTGGCGCTCGCGGCTTCGGCACGGCTCCTGACCCGCGACTCCGCAAAGTCTTCAGCGGCCGGCGTTCGCACCGAGACCGGTGTAGCGGCGCTCGCTCTTGCCGGCAGGGCCGGCATCTCTCGCCAAGAGTTCTTCCGTCGCGTCTATGGATTTCCCTTCGTCGCGCAAAGGCACCAAGCAGTGCTCGATGTTCTTTGCCACCGGGCGCGACAGCTTGTGGGTACCTCTGGAGACGTTCGTCGCTATTCTTCCGAAGAGGACGCGGATGGGAGCACCCGACCAGCTCTGGCGCTCGACCTTCGTGAGGCTATCGTCGTTCCTGACATGCGGTGCGCGCTGCCCGCCGCTGACCGTGTGCTCCGCGCACTCGCGACCTTGGGGGCGACCTCCGCGAGCGCGGCCTCGGACGCCTTACGGATGCCGCTGCGAACCGTTCAGTCCGTTCTTCAGAAGCTAGTCACGGAAGGCGCGTGCAGCACCGAGCGCGACGGGCGTCATATTGTCTACCGCATCGAAGACACCACGTTCACGCAAGTGACCCCCCTTTAGACTTTCCGTTCTTCGGAATAGGCGCTTCAAATTCAAGTGCGTCTGTGCCTCGTTTCACCATGTCAGCAACAACGCGGGTTAGTTTTTTGCGCGCGCGAAGAATCCGCGCGCGCACGGTGTTGATAGAAACTTGTTGAAGTTGGGCGATCTCCTCGCCAGTGTATCCATGGATCTCGGACAGGACGAAGGCGATTCGGTGCGATTCACTGAGCGTTGACAGCAACCGCGCGAGAATCTCTCGCGTTTCTCCATCGAGAGCGTGGCGAAGCGGCGTCGGCCCGGTTGCGGCAAGGTTCCACGGCAAGGGCACACTACGGTTGAAGATCTGCCGGAACCAGTGCCTCCGGCGGAAGTCGCGAGCTTGACGGGCCGCGATTCGATAGAGCCAGCCGGGAAGGTTGTTGCCGTCGAAGTACGGTAACCGCCGGTAGACCACGATGAACACCTCTTGCACCATGTCGTCTTGATCGGCCACCGGCCCGCCGAGAGCACGCACCCAGCGGTCAACGTGGCTGAACCACGTACCGTAAATCGCCCGAAAAGGGGGCACACTCGCAGCAGCATCGCTCGCCACAGTCGTACGAAGGCGTGGTCCTCCCTCGAAATCGCGCGCTGACCACCGCCGGGGATTCGTTGCGCCCAAACGAGGAGAGGCGACACGACTAGAGGCCACCTGGGACATTAGACTCCCGGCCGTCCGTAGGTTTCCGGGCGCGACCTCAACGAGGCCGTGACGACGGTCGTTCGACTCTTATTCCTTCGCATCTCAACTTCACCTCATGGAAACGCGGAGCTTCAGAAGCAACTCGCACGTGAAGTAAAGCTACCACCAGGCAGACGGGCCTCGTCCTAACCACCTTCGCGCGGGTCGTCCGCGAGCGGCATCACGAGCTCCGGCCCGCGGGCTGCACCAATCCGACAGGCGAGGGCCCTCTATCTATCGTGAAGAGCCCCCACTGTCCCCCGCCTGTTCGCGGCTCCACGGCCAACCTCTGGTCCGAGCCGCCGACGCGAACGGCAACAAAATGCGGTTGCTTCGGTGCCTGCAGTTCAAAAATAGCCCCACGCGCCTCTGCGCGGTGTAGTTTCTGAGCGAGGGGATGATCAGGCAACTGAGAGATCTTTTCTCCGGGGCGCTTACCGGGATCGTCTGCGCCGGGCTCGGCTGCATGAGGCCGGAACGAATCATCGCGGTACAGGGCACCGACGATGCGGGGATAGACGTCGCACGACAGTCGCCATTTTCTCCACCCTCGTTGGTCGGCGGATTGCTCGCTGACAACATCGACGTCCATGATCCGACGCTGACGCAGGACGAGCTCGAGATCTACTTCTCCTCGCAAAACAACGGGTTGTTCGACATCTGGACCAGCACGAGGACCGTGGCCAATCCGACCTTTGCGCCTCCTACTCTGGTGAACGAGCTTTCAAGCTCCGGCAATGACTTGGATCCGGACGTTTCTCTCGACGGCCTGGTGCTCTACTTATCGAGTGATCGGTCGGGCTTGGGCTATCGTCTGTACGTATCGCGACGCCCCGCCCGAGATCAGCCATGGGGCGCTCCAGAGGAGATGTCAGGACTCGGTACGTCGACCCTCGACATGGGACCGAGCGTGGATCCGAGCGGTCTGATGATGGTATTTGCCTCCGAACGAGATCAGTTGCCCCTCGGGCTGTACGCCGCCACTCGCACGGATCCCTTGGGAGCTTGGCAAGCCGTCCGCGCCCTTTCGGAGATCAGTTCTGGCAGGCAGGACGAGAATCCGGCGCTTTTCGACCATGGTCTCTCGCTGTTCTGGAGCTCGCGAGGCCCCTCCGACGGCAGCACATCCGATCTCTTCGAGACCGCTCGTCCCGCCCCATCGCTTCCGTTTTCTGCGAACGTCACGCCGGCTGCCTCGCTGAATTCTCCAATTGATTGGGAGGGGGATCCCTGGCTGTCCCAGGATGGACGTCACATACTGTTCGTCTCGGATCGCGCGAGCGGAGTGAGTCGTATTTACGAGGCCTGGCGATGATTGGCATCGTCCGATTGGCACCTTCCGAGTCTCCTTGTTCAACCGTGAGATATGCGTTCGGCGCACCATAAAACGGACTTGACCGCCGAGACTGAGACAACGGCCGGCGACCGAGCATCCGAGCCGGGCGGCGACGATCAACTCACCAGCCTGGCCGCTCTGGCAGCGAGGACCAGAGATCCCATGGCGTTGCGGCGCTTCTTGGAGGGGATCGCTCCCTCGGTCCGTGGCGTATGTCGGGCAGTTCTGGGGCCAAAGCACGCCGAGCTGGAAGACATCATTCAGGAATGCCTGATCAAGATCTTGCGTGCGCTACCCAGTTATCGGTTCGAAGGTTCGATCGTCCACTACACGAATCGAATCGTGCTCCGCGCAGCCATTGCCGGTCGCCAGCGGGGTCGGAACCGTGAGCAACGCGACCGCGCTCTGGCCGAGCAGGGTACCGCCAACTCCACAAGCGGACAGGAGTCTCTTCCGGATCTCTGGTTCGCGCGGACCCTGATCGACGAGCTTTCGACCGTTCAGGCCGAGGTGGTCGTGATGCGCATGGTGTTGGGATACTCCGTCGAGGAAATTGCGGCCGAAACGGGAGTGTCGGTGAACACCGCCAAGAGCCGCCTTCGCGTCGCAAAAGAGCACCTGCGCCGAAGGCTGGGAGGGGAGGCATGAACGCTCGCCTCGAAGAGGGCACCGACTCCGAGCCTGCGCTCCATCCCGAGGTGTCAATCGATCGGGCAATGGCCGGTAAGATCTCCGACTCCGAGCGAGAGGCGCTCGAGCGACACCTCGAAGTCTGTGCCGCCTGCGCGGCTCACATGGCAGTCGCCCGGTCGGCTCAAGCGGCCCTCCAGCCTTTGCCTTGGGACTCGGGGCTGAACAATCAAGCGATCGAGCGGGCGCTGGCCCGGGTCGAACGCGGGAGATGGGAGCCGATGCGCTTCCTGTTCCGCGGGCGCTGGGCGATGTCGTTGGCAGCGGTCCTTCTCGGGCTCGGTGGCGCAGCGAGTGCCACCTGGTGGAAGAGCCGGCGCGTCGCTGAACAGGCGTTATTCGTGCGCGAAACAACGTCCGTCGCAGCGCGCTCGCCAGCGATGCGCAAGTCGGCGGCTGTAGCGGTGAATCCGCCCGCTTCCTCCCCACCGCCCGACCTCGAGCCAGACCGGCTCTCATTCGCGCAACGAGCACCGACGAGCAAACCCACGGCCGCCGCACTTTTCGAAGAGGCGTCTGCCTTGCGAGACCGAAACCGCCTGGAGCAAGCCATCGTCGTCTTCCGAAGGCTGCAGCACCGCTATCCCGAGGCACGCGAAACCCGGATATCGTTCGCGCTCGCAGGAAAATTGTTGCTGGAGCAAGGGCGGCCGGCCGAAGCCCTGGCTCAGTTCGATCGGCACTTGGCCCAACGCGGCGAGGCGGCCGAAGAGGCGCTCGCGGGCCGCGCGACCGCGCTGAAACGAATGGGGCGTCTCGCCGAGGAGGAGCAGACCTGGAGAAAGTTTCTTCAGGCCTATCCACACAGCGTTTACGCCCACCAGGCCAGCGAGCGCCTGGCTGAGATTGGGGCTGAGTCTCCTGCGCCATTCGAAGGTGCTCCCGCGGCCGACGGAGTCGGGCGTGAGAGGTCCGCGTCACATCGCTGAACCTTCGGAACGCCACACGCGGCTCCCCATGAATGTCGTGGTGGATCGCGCCGATCCGCGCGGGCGGATGACTCGACTCGCGGTGCTGTTCGCGGCGCTCTTGCTCTCGCGATTCGCGCAGGCGGAGCAAAATCGGATCATCGAGATCGTCGTGGCCGGCGATTCGACCGTCGCAGAGAAAGTGCTGGCCGCCTTGCACGCATCGCTGAGCCGGCGAGGACTCGAGGTCGTTTCGAGCATAGTGCCTCGAATCGATCCGCCGCTGTTGATCCGGGACGCATTGGCCCGCGCCCCAGGGGCCGGGCCCCAGGGGCCTCTTGCGTATCTCTGGCTGGATCTCGAGGCACCACACCCTGACATGTACCTCCTCGCGGCACAGGATGCCCTGGTTTACGTGCGGGCACTGGACGTCAGCAGCAGGCCGGACCCCGTCGAGATCGAACTGATTCGCTTCGTCGTGGACGAGTCGGTGCAAGCGATCCTCAGAGGCCACGCGCTAGGCGTCAGCCCGAAGGAGTTCGAAAGATCTCTGGTCGTCGCCCCGCCGCCGGTTGCGCCACTGCCTCCGCCACCGTCCGAGGCGCCGGCGTCGGTTGCAGGTGCGCGGCGGCCAGGATGGTCGATAGCCGCCGGCTACACCGCCAGTGCGCTCTCGACGACCCAAGTCGCGCAAGGGCCGGAGCTGAGCGCGGATCTCCGCTGGACCCGTTTGCGGCTCGGTGCGAGCTTTTCAGAGCGGCTTCCCTTGGCCATAAGTGGACCGGACGGGCGCGCCCGGCTGCTATCCAGCAGCTTCAGAGTTTTTGCGGCGGCGGTCATGACGATTCGGCCGCGGCTCGTGGGAGCCTTAGCCGCCGGCGGCGGCATCGACATCACGCACGTCGCGCCTGAAGCCATCGGGGCCACGGCCCCTTTCTGGGTCAGTGATGCGCTGCTGCGCGGGATAGCGTCCCTGCAGCGCACGTTTGGCGGCGTCGCCGTGTCCGCCGGACTCGGGGCTGAACTCGACCTGGTGGAGGCGCGCTACGCCATCATCCGAGCGGGGCAGGCCACGGTCTTTTGGCGACCGTGGCGATGGCGTCCCCTTGCGACGTTGTGCATCGGCTTCGCGTTCTAGACATATTTGTTGTCCGGGCGATGACCCGTTTCGAGTCAGGGCTCCCCCTTTCCCTCCAAGGAGTCTCTCGATGAAATTCATACGCCCCCTCCTCGGGTGCGCGCTCCGTTTTGTCTTGGCACCTGCGGGCTGCGCGACCCGAAACACCAGTACTCAGTCGGGTTCTGGAGGAAGCGGGATCAATCGGGTCTTCGTGCGTTCGGCGCTCAACGCGGGTGATATCAAGGTGACCGCCACCCGGGCTGGGTTGACATCAGGCACTGCCACGGTGACGGCAAAAACCGCTCCCGTTGTGAACGGCCTGCTGTAGCCCGGGGGGGGCGTGGGGGTGATCGACGATCCAACGCCGGTTTGGGCACCGATTCGTACCGGTTCGCATGCCCGATTCCGGTCCGCGATCGCGGTAGCGATCATTGCGACGGTCGCTCTGTCGGCATTCTGGAAGTTGACGATGATGAAAGGCGTCGTCGTGACCGACGACGTCTTCACCAGCGACATCCAGAACGAGAGCTTTCCCTACCGCGTGGCGATCGGGCGAGCGCTCCGCTCGGGTGAGTGGCCCCTGTGGGTGCGCGAGATCTACGGAGGCTTTCCCCTACTGGCCCGCTCTGAGGCGGGGGTCTGTTACCCTTTCAACCTCCTTCTGTTCGGCCTCTTGAACCCCTTTGTGGCTCTCAACGTCACGATTCTTCTCATCGTCCTCACGGCCGGCATCGGGATGTACGGCTACGCACGCGAGATAGGATGCACCTACGTCGCGAGCGTGATGGCCGCGCTCGCATTCTCCTTCTGTGGAAGCCTGATCGCTCACATCAAACACCTGAGTATCGCCAACGTCGCGTGCTGGCTTCCTGTCGGTCTCGCGCTGCTCGAGCGCGCGACCAAGCGGCGCTCATACCGCTCGCTTCTATGGTTCGCGTGTGTATTCGGTCTGCAGAACCTGGCCGGAAACGCGCAGATCGCGTACTACTGCGCCTTCCTGTATCTGTTCTACTTCGCGTTCCGATTCTTCAGCGCGCAAAGGCACGCAGCCGGCGGTTTGGAGCATACCGGTGGGACTTGGCGGCAGGTCACGCGCGCTCTAGGGACCGGGTTCGTCTGGTCATTTGGCGGCGTGTTCGCGCTGGGCGTACTGCTGGCGGCCGTTCAATTGATCCCCACCTACGAGCTAGTGTCGCTGTCTCAGCGATCTGGTGGAGTGACGCTGGAATACGCCTCGAAATATGCCTACGACCCAAGGATGTTCTGGACCTTTTTCAGTCCGTATTGGAATGGCGACGTCGGTGATCTCACGTACACGGGGCCAGGGATATTTTGGGAGGACTACGGATACGTTGGACTGCTGACGGTGCTGCTCGCCATTTCGGCGCCGCTGCTGCGTTGGCGGGACTGGCATATCCGCTTCTTTTCGATCGCCGCGGTGACGTCCTATCTCTTGGTCCTCGGCCCCGCAACCCCGGTCTACGGGTTCGTCTTCAACCACGTGCCCGGGATGAAGTACTTTCGCTTTCCCACGAGGTTCCTCCTGATCACGGATGCCTCGCTCGTTGTACTTGCGGCCATGGCGTTGAGCGGGTTGGCGCGATCACTAGCCCGTCGCGCCCCGACGATCGTGATATGGGGCGGAACGCCGGTACGGGTCCCGGTTGCGGTCACGGTGGCGCTGCTGGCGATGACCGTTGCCGATCTGTTGTACTTCCAGCTGCGCCAAAATCCCATTGCCAACGCTTCAGCCTGGCAGAAGCCTCCGAAGACGGTCGAGATCGTGAGACGCGAGGGATCCCTTTTTCGGATCTTCAGCCTGGGCGGAAACCACGCGCACCGCGAAGCCTTCGAACGAGCCCATGGTTGGGAGGGCGATCTGCAGCCTTATCTGGACCAGCGCGAGTTCATCCAGCCGAGCAGCAACGTCATCTACGGCTTGGCGTCTCCGAATGGCTACGCCAATTTGACGCCCAACTACCTCGTGGATGTGTGGGGCGACCAAAACCGCGCCGGATTGCTGACCCGGACCGCGTCGATGGATGGGGGAGAGTTTCGGCCGACTCCCGTGTTCTGGAAACTGATGCGCATGTACAACGTCGGGTTTCTCACCTCACTATGGCCGATCGCGCCGGCGGCCGGTCTTTCGTCGCTGGGTGTCTACGGCGGCGCGCATCTTTACCACATCGACGACCGGCTACCTCGCGCGTACCTGGTCGATGGCGTCATCGCGGCGCGAGGGACCGCCGCCGCTGCGAGAGTCCTGTTCTCGGATCTCTTCGATCCACGGCGTTCGGTGTTGCTCGATGAGACCCCGGCGGGCTACCAGTCCAGCAGCTCCACGCGCGGTCGCGTGGAACTCGTGCGCTACGGGGGCCAAGAAGTCGACATGGATGTCGATTCCGAACGGCCCGCGGTGCTGGTGTTTTCCGACTCCTACTATCCCGGTTGGGTGGCGCGCGTCGATGGGACAGAGGTCCCGATTTACCGTGCGAACATCACCCAGCGAGCGGTGGTTGTTCCCGCTGGTGTGCATCGGGTGACTTTTCGTTTCGAGTCGACGGCGATCACCGTCGGACTCTGGATCTCTGTCGCCGCTCTCGGAGTCCTCGTCGGTCTACTCGTCTTCGCCATGATGCGAGCCCGAAGGGAACGCGAAATGGTGGCGGCCCCGGCGGTGGTGTGAGAGCCGCGCATGCCGGCGGGCGGCACAGGGGATCGCGCGGGTGGACCCGGGCGTCTGAGCCTCGATGCCGGCTTAAACGAATGGTCATGTACAGGAGAGCGTTCCAACTTGCTGGTCTCCCAGAAATCGAAAAGGGCTCGCGGAGGAATCAATGAGACAC
>CAZNCQ010000274.1:0-9984 GCA_964571275.1 uncultured Myxococcales bacterium | reverse complement strand
TCAACGGCGCCGGCCTGGCCATGGGCACGATGGACATCATCAAGCACTTCGGCGGCGAGCCGGCGAACTTTCTCGACGTCGGCGGCAGCGCCACGGCGGAGAAGGTGACCGCGGCGTTCAAGATCATCACCGCCGATCCCAACGTGAAGGGGATCTTCGTCAACATCTTCGGCGGCATCATGAAGTGCGACACCATCGCGGCCGGCGTGATCGCGGCGGTGAAACAGGTCGGGCTCAAGGTGCCGCTCGTCGTGCGGCTCGAGGGTACCAACGTCGACCTGGGCAGGAAGATGCTCGCCGAGTCGGGGCTGGCGGTCACCACCGCCAACGACATGGCCGACGGCGCACAAAAGATCGTGGCGCTGGCTCGCGCCGGAGAGGCGAAGTAGCCATGGCGATCCTCGTCGGAAAACAGACCAAGCTCATCGTCCAGGGGATCACCGGCGGCGCCGGGACGTTCCACGCCAAGCAGATGCGCGAGTACGGCACCAACGTCGTCGGCGGCGTCACGCCGGGCAAGGGTGGCCTGGTGCACGAGGGGTTCACGGTGTTCGACACCGTGCAGGACGCGGTGAAGAAGACCGGCGCGAACGCGTCGATCATCTATGTCCCGCCGCCGGGCGCGGCCGACGCGATCCTCGAAGCGGCGGGCGCCGGCATCGAGGTGGTCGTCTGCATCACCGAGGGCATCCCGACGCTCGACATGGTCAAGGTGCGGCGCGCGCTGGGCCCGAACTCGGCCTCGCCGGTGAAGCTGATCGGCCCGAACTGTCCCGGCATCATCACGCCGGGTGAGTGCAAGATCGGCATCATGCCGGGCTACATCCACAAGCCGGGCGTGATCGGCGTTGTGTCACGCTCGGGGACGTTGACCTACGAGGCCGCACATCAATTGACGGCGCTGGGTCTCGGTCAGTCGACGGCGGTCGGCATCGGCGGCGACCCGGTCAAGGGCCTCGACTTCGTGGATGTCCTGGCGCTGTTCGAGCGCGACCCGCAGACCAAGGCGATCCTGATGATCGGCGAGATCGGCGGCACGTCCGAAGAGGAAGCGGCGCGCTTCGTCAAAGCGAACATGAAGAAGCCGGTCGCGGCGTTCATCGCCGGCCAGACCGCGCCGCCCGGCCGTCGCATGGGCCACGCCGGCGCGATCATCAGCGGCGGCAAGGGAACCGCGACCGAGAAGATCGCCGCCCTGCGCGACGCCGGCATCGCGGTCGCCGCCACGCCGGCCGACCTGGGCAAGACCGTCGCGGCGTTCGTTTCGTAGTCCGGATCAAGGTCAAAGGGAGACCCGTACGATGGCACTCGAGAGAACGTTTGGAATCGTGAAACCCGACGCGGTCGCCAAGGGAGCGATCGGCGGCGTCGTCGATATGATCGAAAAGGCCGGGCTGAAGATCATCGGCTTGCGGCTGGTGAAGCTCAGCAAGACCGAGGCGGAGACGTTCTACGCGGTGCACAAGGCGCGCCCGTTCTACAACGACCTCGTCACGTTCATGACGTCGGGCCCGGTGGTGGTCATGGCGATCGAGGGCGAGAACGCCATCGCGCGCTACCGCGAGGTGATGGGCCCCACCGACTCGACGAAGGCCCCGGTCGGGACGATCCGTCAGAAATATGGCACCAACATCGAGAAGAACGCCGTCCACGGCAGCGACGGCCCCGACACCGCTCGCGTCGAGATCGCGTTCTTCTTTTCAGGAGCTTCGCTCGCCTAGCTCGCGTCAGGCGCTTCGGTCGCGTAACGAAGCGCGGACGCCCGGACCGGTCGGATGAGACCGGTCGGATGAGACCGGTCGGATGACCCGCGGGAGGACCCGCGGGATGACCAATCAGCCGACCGTCGGAATGTGCGCGCGTGTAGCCGTCTAGTCACGGTCGTCGCGGCGCGCGACGCTCGACGCCGAAAACACCTCAACTTCTCGCTGTTTCACGCCGATTGACTAGTCGGCGACATGAGATATGCGCTTGCACGTATTCTGTTGGTGTCCGGCGTGGTTGTTGGCGTCGGTGCCGGGTGCCACGATCGGCTCTACGATTCGGGCGAAACCATCAGCCTGATCGATGGGGGCTCCACCGGCGTCGACACCGGCCGTGACCTGATCAGCAGCGGCGACGGTGGCGTCGGTGGCGTCACCGGCACGGGCGGCGCTGGGGGTGGAACCGGCGGCGCGACGACCGACGCCAGCACGGGAACCGGCGGCGCGGGCAACACCTGCGACGACAATTCGCCGTTACGGCAGACCGACGTCGCGAACTGCGGCAGGTGCTTCAACCAGTGTTACGAACTCAGCGCCGATGCGACCTGTGTCGCGGGCGCTTGCCAGTACACCTGCCTCGCCGGGTTCTACGACGCCGACAAGGATCCGACGAACGGCTGTGAATGCGAGCTGACCAACGGCGGCGTCGAGCTCTGCGACGGCATCGACAACGACTGTAACGGAATCGTCGACGACGGTTTCGATCTGATGTCGGACCTCAACAACTGCGGCGGCTGCAACCTCCCCTGTTACTACCCGTTCGCCGTCTCGAGCTGCGACATGGGTATGTGCACGATGGGGTCCTGCCTCCCCGACTTCTATGATCGGGATCCAGCGACGCCTGGATGCGAGACCTCGTGCCAGAAGAGCAACGGCGGCGTCGAGCTCTGCGACGGCGTCGACAACGACTGCAACGGGCTCATCGACGACAACGTCCAGCCGGCGACGATCGTTTGCAAGAGCAAGGGCGTCTGCTCCGGCACCCTCCCCACGTGCGCGGGCACCGCCGGTTATGTCTGCGTCTATCCGTCGACCTACCAGGATCTCGAGGATACGACCAAGGGTTGCGACGGCCTCGACAATGACTGCGATGGCCTGACCGACGAGCCGTTCGGGATTGGCAAGGCCTGCACGGTGGGCTCGGGCGCATGCACCAACACGGGCGCATGGATCTGCGACAACACCCAGCCCGGCAACCGGCTTTGCAATGGCACGCCGCTGCCAGCCCAGCCCGAGGTCTGCGACGGCAAGGACAACGACTGCGACGGGAAGATCGACGAGCTCGACAAGCTGTCGGACAGCGACGACAAGCTGGTCACCTTCACGCCGGCCGGGTCCACGACGCCCGTCACCATGTTCGCGTACGAGGCGAGCCGCATCGACGCCGTCACGACGAACCTGGACGCGACTCACCGTCCTTGCTCGCTCCCGGGCAGAAAGCCCTGGTCGAACATCACCAAAGAAGAGGCCGCCGCCTCGTGCGCGCTCATCGGCTCGGGCTGGCGCCTGTGCTCAGGCACCGAATGGACCGACGCGTGCAACGGCAGCGCGAACACCGTGTTTCCCTATGGCGCCACCTACGTCCCGACCAAGTGCAACGGCTATGACGACCGGCCCGATTCGGGCGCCACGCCCATCCCCACGGGGACCGCGTCCGGTTGTGTCTCCAGCCTCGTGCCCGACGCCGGTGTCGCGCTTTACGACATGAGCGGCAACGTCAAGGAGTGGGTCACCACCACTGACGGAGGAATCACCTATCAGATCCGCGGCGGAGCCTACAACACCCCCAGCTTCACCGTCACCATGCCAGACGCGGGCCCGGTCACGAGCGCCCCTGGGCTGCAATGTGACTCGCTGTCGCCCGCGCCCACCACGCCGGTCCGCCTGCCGTCGATCGGATTCCGCTGTTGCCACACCGGCGCCCTTCCTCCGTAGCCCGAGAAAGACGCTCATGAAAAACACTAAAATCGGCAAAGTCGGAGTGATGTTGGGAGCGGCGCTCGTGCTGACGCTCAGCGCGACGGTGGTCCGCGCCCAGTCCCTGCGGCCCAACATTCTCTTCGTGTTCGACACCTCGGGCTCGATGTTGAACGGCGGCAACGACGGATCGCCCCTGTGCGGCAACAATGGACAGACGAGCCGCATTTACAGCCTCAAGAAGGCGATGCGCGACGCGCTGGCGCAGGTCGGGACCGACGAGGCCAACTTCGGATTGATGCGCTATCCGCAGACGACAGGGACGGCGGCGCCGGTCTGCCCGCGCGGTCACTACAACACCGGCACCGGCGGCGGCTGTCGGTTGTCGCTGGATACCACCGCGAACAACACCACGGCGGGCGAGATGGCGTACGGCGCGTGGTTCGACAGCACCGTGGGAGAATCCCTGATCGTTCCCGTCACCAAGCCAGCGACCGGTCCCAAGCCGCTGGCGGGCAGCGACTTCGATCCGTCAGATGCGAATATCACGGCCGTCTACAAGTGGATCGACCTCAACGAATCGTCCGCGGGAACGCCCATCACCGATAACGAGCTGCGCAGCCCCAGCAACGCGTCGACGCCCATTGGCCGATCGCTGTTCTACGCGCGCATGTACTTCGACCACTACATCAAGGTGCCGCTCGATCCCAAGGGAAGCTGCCGCCAGAACCTGGTCATCTTCGTGACCGACGGGGCCGAGGAGTGCGACACGGCTCGCCCGGCCCTCACGTCGGTCGTCGACCCGACGACTTGCGCCGCCGCCGCCACGTTCGCCACCTACAATCCCGAGGTTCAGGCGTGCAAGCTGAAGGTGCTGTCCAATGTCCCGGTCTACATCCTGACCGACAACGGGATCGCCACCGCCGACAAGAACACCGCCAACCGCATCGCCGCCCTGGGTGGAACCGGATCGGCCATCTTTGTCACGCTGACCGACACGAACGCCGTCAAGCAGGCGCTGGTCGACATCATCGCGAAGACCGTGCCGCCTACCGAGGTCTGCAACGGCGTGGACGACAACTGCAACGGGCTCATCGACGAGGGCGTGAGCAACGCCTGCGTCGTCGCCAACCCGAATAGCACGAGCGACCCCGACAACCAGCCGGGGACATTGAAGCACTGCGCGATCGAGAGCTGCAACTGCAAGGACGACAACTGCAACGGACAGATCGACGAAGGCCTGCCGCTCAACGCTTGCGGCCAGCCTTGCGGCTGCGCGGTGCCGACCGAGAAATGCGACGGCCTCGACAACAACTGCGACGGCGACATCGATGAGGGCTTCAACGTCGGCGTGTCGTGCGACAACGGCCTCAAGGGCGCCTGCCACCGCACCGGCATCACGGTCTGCAACGCCGGCGGCACGGGCACTGTCTGCGACGCGCCGGTCATCACGCCGATGCAGGAGCTGTGCAACAACATCGACGACAACTGCGACGGACAGATCGACGAGGGCACGCTGCCCGGCGTGGGCGTTTCGTGCGGCACGGCGCTGGGCAACTGCCACGCCGGCATCACCCAGTGTGTGAATGGCAAGATCACTTGCAGCACGAGCAGCATGCCGACCGTCGAGGTCTGCAACGGCCTCGACGACAACTGCGACGGCGTCGTCGACAACGGCAACTTCCCCCAGACCGGCCAGACCTGCATCTGCCCGGGCCTCGACCCGGCCCAGGTCGGCGTCGGCACGTGCAAGGCGGGCCACCTGATCTGCCGCGGCACGCGCGGCTTCGTCTGCGAAGGTTGCGTGTTGCCCGGCCCCGAGATCTGCGACGGGCTCGACAACGACTGCGACGGCGTCGCCGACGTGAACCCGATCTGCCCATCGGGACTCGGCTGCAAGGAAGGCCGCTGCACGATCCTGTGCACGCCCGGCGAGTTCCCGTGCCCCAACGGCTACAAGTGCGTGGGCGACTACTGCGTACCGCAGCGCTGCGCGGGCAAGACCTGCCCGACCGATCAGCGCTGCGACGAGAACACCGGCTCCTGCGTCGACGTCTGCACCGGCGTGGTCTGCAACGCGCCCAAGATCTGCCAGCACGGCCAGTGCGTCGACTGCTACACACTCGGCTGCGCCGCCGGCCAGATGTGCAACGCCGGCGTCTGCCAGACGGACAAGTGCGCGGGCGTCAACTGCGGCGCCAATCAGTACTGCGACACCGGCAACTGCGTCGACCTGTGCACGGCCAACAAGTGCCCGAGCTCCCAGCGCTGCGTCGCCGGCAAGTGCATGAGCGACAGCTGCGCGACCGTGCCCTGCTCCGGCGGCCAGTTCTGCGACCAGACCACCGGGCAGTGCCGCATCGACACCTGCACGGTGACCCAGTGCGGAAAGGGCCAGCGCTGCATCCAGGAGACCGGCGCCTGCGAGGCCGACCCGTGCAACACCGTCAACTGCCCGGGCCCGTGCTGGGTTTGCGCGGTGACGTCCGACGGCATGGCCAGCTGCCAGGTCTCGGGCGACTGCCGCGAGGTCTCGGCGCAGATCGGCATCAAGGGCGGCGGCGACGGTTGCGGCTGCGCCGTCGGCGACAGCTCGAGCCCGTCGTCGCTGGCGCTGGCCGTCGCGGTGCTGGGGCTGTGCGGCACGTTCTCGAGCAAGCGCCGCCGCCGCCGCCGCTAGCCTGGGCGCCGCGGCTTTGCGGCGCCGTTTCCTTAGCATCCCCCGTCGAGAGGCGGTAGTGTTCGGGTCCGATGGACCTGCGCTCTTTGACCCCGGCCGAGCTCTCGGAGCGAGTGCGCGCGGCCGGCGAGCCGGCGTACCGCGGCGAGCAGGTCTTCCGCTGGCTCCACGGCCGAGGCACCGGCGCTGTGGTCGAGTCCCTGGACGCGATGTCGAACATTCCGCGCGCGCTCGGCGACGCGCTGGCTGCCGACGCTCCGCTCCACCCGCTGGCGGTCGACACGGTCCAGGAGGCCGCCGACGGCACGCGCAAGCTGCGCTTCCGCACCCACGACGGCCGCGCGATCGAATCGGTGCTGATCCCCGATGAGAACCGCGTCGAGCCGCTCGATTTCCATCAAGGGCGCTTGGCGAGACCGTCCGATGACGACGACGAGCCGGAGACCGAAGCCGAGCGTCATCGCCGCCTCTCTGGCCACGTGCCGGGCCGCCTGCTGCGCGACAAGTTGACCCTGTGCGTGTCGTCGCAGGTTGGATGCGCGCTCGACTGCGCGTTCTGCGCGACCGCGACGCTGGGCTTTAGCCGCCACCTGTCGGCGGGTGAGATCGTCGAGCAGGTGTACCGCGCCACGCAGATCGCCGGCCGCCGTCCCACCAACCTGGTCTTCATGGGCATGGGCGAGCCGATGCACAACTTCGACGGCGTGTCGCGCGCGCTGACGTTGCTGCAGCACCCGTGGGGCGCCGCCTTTTCGCCGCGGCGGATCACGGTGTCGACGGTGGGGATGGTCCCGGGCATCGAAAAGCTCGGCCAGCTGATGCCGGCGCCGAACCTGGCCATCTCGCTCAACGCCACCACCGACGAGGTGCGCGACCGCCTGATGCCGGTCAACCGCCGCTGGCCGATCGCCGTGCTGCTCGACGCCGCGCGCCGCTTTCCGCTGTCGCACGGCCGCCGCGTCACGTTCGAGTACGTCCTGCTCGCCGGCGTCAACGACAGCGACGACGACGCCGATCGGTTGCCACGCCTGCTGCGCGGGATCCCGACCAAGGTGAACCTCATCCCCTGGAATCCGTTCGCGGGCCCGGCGTTCGCGCGCCCCTCGGCCGAGCGCATCCGCACGTTTCAAGAACGCCTCCGCCAGGGCGGCCTCGCGGTCTACATCCGCACGCCCCGCGGCGACGACATCGACGCGGCCTGCGGGCAGCTGGCGGCGCGGGGTGTCGAATCGCTGATTCCCGCTCCGTCCGTTCGTGCGTAAATGTCCTCCGCCGACGATATCCAGGACGATCTGAGTCGCGCGCGCGATCTCGGCATCGACACCTGCGGCCGCATCGCCGAGTTCTGGGGCTTCACGCGCACGATGGGGCGCACGTTCGGCCTGCTCTATCTCTCGCGCGAGCCGCTGCCCCAGACCGACATTCAAAAGCGGCTCGGCATCTCGGCGGGGAGCGCGTCGATGACGCTGGCGGCGCTCGGCCGCTGGGGCGTCGTGCACCGGGTCTGGGTACGGGGCCAGCGGCGCGAGCACTACGAAGCCGAGACCGACTTCTGGAAGATGATCGCGGGCGTGCTCAACGAGCGGGAGCGGCGCGAGATCGGCGCCGCCGTCGAGGCCGTCGAGCGCGGCGAGGAGAGAGCGCGCGCGGCGCTGGCAGCCGCCAAGGGGGTGCCCGGCGCCGCGGGCAAGAAGCTCAAAGCCGAGGCCGACTTCGCCGTCGTGCGGCTCGAACGGCTGAGCGAGATCTGCAAGCTGGGCGAGACGATGCTCAACATGCTGCTCGGTCAGCTCACGCTCGACGTCGGGAAATTCCGCCACCTGCTGCGCGTCGAACCGCCCGCGGCGCCGCCCGAAGGGGGCACGGCGGCCGCCCCCCAACCGGCGCCCGCGGCGCGAGAAAAGCGGCACCGACGGTGAATCGGCTTGCGAACTTTCAATTTCTTTTGAATATTTAGAATTGTCTTGTCTCTCCCCTCCATCCGAGCGATGCCCAAGGCGATGAAGAACGCCGCTGCTTCCACTCACGACGCCGAAAGCGCCCGATCGCGGTCGGATCGCGCCGCCGCCTTGGTCGAGGCGGAGATGCGCGCAGTCGAGGTGCGCCTGGCCGAGCGCATGGAGAGCCCGGTCGGCGCGATCCCCCAGGTCGGCGCTCACTTGCTGGACGCGGGCGGCAAGCGCCTGCGCCCGCTGCTCGCGGTGCTGGCGGCGCGCGCCGCCGACGTGCCGCTGGAGCTGGGCGTGGCCGTCGGCTGCGCCGCCGAGCTGATTCACACAGCGACGCTGTACCACGACGACGTCGTCGACGACGGGCGCGTGCGCCGCGGCCGCCCCGCCGCGCGCATGGTGTTCGGCAACGGGATCGTCGTGCTGGTGGGCGACTTCTGCCTCGCGCGCGCGCTCGAAACCGTGGCGCTGACCGGATCGCTGCCGGTCGTGCAGTCGCTGGCGGCGACGGTGACCGAGATGGCCGAGGGCGAGGTCGCGCAGCTCGAACGCGCGGGCAACCCCGACGCCACCATCGACGACTACTTCCGCGTGATCGACCGCAAGACCGCGTCGCTGATCGCCTGGTGCACGCGCGTGGGCGGCGCGGTGGGCGCAGCGTACGACGGGCCGCTCGAGCAATATGGCCGCGCGCTCGGCCGCGCGTTCCAGATCGCCGACGACGTGCTCGACAGCGACGTCGACCAGGCGACGGCCGGCAAGTCGGTGGGCCACGATCTCACCGAAGGCAAGCTCACGCTGCCGGTGCTGCTCGCCTGCGAGGCCGACCCGGCGCTCGGAAAATACGTGCGCTCGCATCTGGGCGAGACCGGCGTCCCCGCCGAGGTCGCCGCCGAGATCCTGAAGCGGTGCCGCGACGCGGGTGGCGTCGAGCGCGCGCGGCAAAAGGCGCGCGAGCTGGCCGCGGCGGCGGCCCTATCGCTCGACCTTCTGCCCGAGTCGCCCCACCGCAGCGCACTGCGCGACCTGGCGCAGTTCGCCGCCGATCGGAGATCATAGTGCACATCGCGCAAGGCGGGAACGACGGCAGCGGCGGAGCGGGCGCTCGGAACGACGCGGCGGTCAGCGTCCCCGCGCACCACGACGGCCTGCGCGAGTTCGTGCGCCTGCTCGAGGAGCGCGGCGAGCTACGGCGGATCCGCCAGGAGGTCGACCCGTTCCTCGAGGTCACCGAAATTTCGCAGCGGGTGATGCGCGCCGGAGGGCCGGCGTTACTTTTCGAGAGAGTGAAAGGCTCGCGCTTCCCTCTCCTCATCAACACCTACGCCACGCGCCGGCGCATGTCGTGGGCGCTGGGCGTCGCAGACCTCGAGGAGCACGCGCGCACCATCGCCGAGCTGGTGAAGTCGCAGCCCCCGGCGGGTCTCCTGGACAAGATCCGCATGCTGCCCAAGCTCGCGCGTGTGGCGACGGCGATGCCGCGCACGGTGACCACCGCGCCGTGCCAGGAGGTCGTCGAGACCACGCCGGATCTCTCGAAGCTGCCGATCATCACCTGCTGGCCCGACGACGGCGGCCCGTACATCACGCTGCCGATGGTGATCACGCGCGACCCGGACAAAGGCTCCCGCAACGTCGGCTGCTACCGCATGCAGGTCTACGGCCCGCGCGAGAC
>CAZNCQ010000273.1:0-10006 GCA_964571275.1 uncultured Myxococcales bacterium | reverse complement strand
CGGTGCTGGTGACCGGCGAGTCGGGCACCGGCAAGGAGCTGGTCGCGCGCGCGATCCATACGCACTCGCCGCGCGTGCGGGCGGCGTTCGTACCGGTCAACTGCACCGCGCTCACCGAGTCGCTGCTGGAGTCCGAGCTGTTCGGGCACGCGCGCGGCGCGTTCACGGGCGCCGTCGGAGCGAAGCGCGGCCTGTTCGAGATGGCCAACGGCGGAACCATGTTCCTGGACGAGATCGGCGACATGGGCCCCAAGATGCAGGCGCAGCTGCTGCGCACGCTGCAGGACGGCGAGGTTCGGCCCGTCGGAGGCTCCGAGTCGATCCGCGTCGACGTGCGCATCGTCTGCGCGACCAACAAGGATCTCGACGAGGAGGTGAAAGCCGGGCGCTTCCGCGAGGACCTGTACTTCCGCATCAACGTCGTCACCGTGCGCCTGCCGCCGCTGCGCGAGCGGCGCGAGGACGTCCCCATCCTGGTCGGGCACTTCCTGGCCAAGATCGCGCGCCGCGAACGGCGCGAGCAGGCGGCGCTGTCGCCGGAGGCGCTGCGCTTGTTGATCGCCTACGGCTGGCCCGGCAACGTGCGCGAGCTGGAAAACGCGATCGATCGCGCGGTCGCCGTGGCCAAGGGCAACGTGATCCTGCCGTCGGACCTGCCGCCCGAAGTCGGCGGCGCCGGCCCGGTGGTCATCGGCGAGGGCGGCGGCATCATCGAGGACCGGCCCACGCTGGCCGAGCTCGAACGTCGCTACATCGCGCTCGTTCTCCAGGAAAGCGGCGGCAACAAGAAGAAGGCGGCCGAGCGGCTGGGCATCGATCGCCGCACGCTCTACCGCGCGCTCGAACGCACCGGGACCGACGCCGGTGAGCTCGACGACGACGACTGACATGCTGGAGCTCTGCGGCGTGTCGAAGCGCTTCGCGGGCGCCGAGGTGCTGCGCGGCGTGGATCTCGTCGCGCCGGCCGGCGTCACCACGGTGCTCATCGGCCCCTCGGGCTGCGGCAAATCGACGGTGCTCCGGCTCATGATCGGGCTGCTGGCGCCCGACGGCGGCGTGGTGCGCTTCGACGGCGCCGAGGTCGGACCGCGCACCGTCGACGCCGTCCGCGCCCGCACCGGCTACGTGATCCAGGACGGCGGGCTGTTTCCGCACCTCACCGCGCGCGACAACGTCACGCTCATGGCGCGCCACCGCGGCTGGGCCGCCGCCCGCGTCCAGCATCGCGTCGATGAGCTGGTCGCCCTCACCCGCTTCCCGGGCGACGCGCTCGGGCGCTATCCGGTCGAGCTGTCCGGCGGCCAGCGGCAACGCGTGGGCCTGATGCGCGCGCTGATGCTCGATCCCGACGTGATCCTCCTCGACGAGCCGATGGCAGCGCTGGACCCGCTGGTGCGGGCCGAGCTGCAGGCCGACCTGCGGGCGATCTTCCGCGCGCTCGGCAAGACGGTGGTGCTGGTCACGCACGATCTCACCGAGGCGGGGCGGCTCGGCGACACGATCCGACTCATGCGCGACGGCGCCGTGGTCCAGAGCGGCACGCTGGCCGAGCTGGTGCGAGCGCCTCGCGACGAGTTCGTGAGCCACTTCATCAACGCGCAACGTAGCCCGCTAGAGGGTCTGTGATGGGTCCGCCAAGGACCACCGGGCGCCCCGTCCTCACACGCGCACTCGTCCTGGTCGCCCTCCTCGGCTCCAGCTGCGCGCGAGCGCCGACCGGCAGCGACGCCGCGCGCACCCCGCTGCGCATCGGCTCGAAGACGTTCACCGAGTCGGTGATCCTCGGCGAGATCGCCGCTGCGCTGGCGCAGGGACACGGCCAGAGCGTCGTGCACCGGCGCGCGCTCGGCGGCACGCAGATCGTGTTCGGCGCGCTGGTTGCCGGTGAGATCGACCTCTACGCCGAGTACACCGGCACGCTGACGCAAGAGATCCTGCGCGGCGTGAGCGACGACGCGGTCCCGAGCGCGCTCGCCGCGCGCGGCATCATCATGGGCCCGCGGCTCGGCTTCGACGACAGCTACGCGCTGGGCATGAAGGCCGAGCGTGCGGCGGCGCTCGGCATCGCGCGCATCTCGGACCTGGCGGCGCACCCCGAGCTGCGTTTCGCGTTCAGCAACGAATTCATGGATCGCGCCGACGGCTGGCGCGGCCTGCGCGCGGCGTATCAGCTGCCGCAGCGGAGCGTGCGCGGCGTCGACCACGAGATCGCTTATCGCGGCCTGGACGCGGGCGACGCCGACGTGGTCGATCTCTACTCCACCGACCCCGAGATCGTCGAGCACCGGCTGCGCTTGCTCGAGGACGATCGCCACCACTTTCCGACCTACGCCGCGGTCTGGCTGTACCGCGACGAGTTCGCGCGCCGCGCGCCCGACACGGTGGCGCAGCTGGACGCGGTCGCGGGGCGGATCTCGTCGCCGGCGATGACGGCGATGAACCTGCGCGCCAAGCGCGACCGCGTCGCCGAGGAGACCATCGCCGCGGAGTTCATCGCCCACGACCTGGGCGCGCCGCCGTCCGCCAACGGCACGGTCGCACCGCGCGCTCCCGACGGCTGGTTGCACGCGCTCGGCCAGCGAACCCTCGAGCACCTGTTTCTGGTCTCCGTGTCGCTGCTGCTGGCCATCGTCGTCGCGGTCCCGCTGGGCATCGCCGCCGCGCGCCGGCCCACGCTGGGACGCGTGATCCTCGGGCTCACCGAGATCCTGCAGACGGTGCCGTCGCTGGCGCTGCTGGTGTTCATGATCCCCCTGCTGGGCATCGGCGAGGCGCCAGCCATCGTCGCGCTGTTCGTCTACAGCTTGCTTCCGATCGTGCGCAACACCTACGCCGGACTGCGCGGCATTCCGCCGTCGCTGCGCGAGGTGGCGACCGCGCTGGGGCTCGGGCCGGGCGCGTCGCTGCGCGCGATCGAGCTGCCGCTGGCATCGCCCTCGATCCTCGCGGGCATCAAGACGTCGGCGGTGATCAACGTCGGTACCGCGACGCTGGGCGCGCTGGTCGGCGCCGGCGGCTACGGGCAGCCGATCCTGACCGGCATCCGCCTCGACGACGTCCGGCTGATCCTCGAGGGCGCCGTTCCGGCGGCGCTGCTGGCGCTCGGCGTCGAACGGATCTTCGACGTCGTCGAGAAGATGGTCGTGCCGCGAGGCCTGCGACTGTAGTATCCCCGCCGATGCGCTGGAGCCTGGGCTATTTCGGCGTCAAGGACCTGTTCACGATGGTGAACGTCCTCGGCGGCGTGTTCGGAATCTACTACGCGGCGATCGGCGACCCGGCCATGGCCGGCTACGCGATCCTCGCCGGATACTTTTTCGGCGACGCGCTCGACGGTCCGGTCGCGCGCCTGACCAAGACGGGGAATCGCTTTGGAAGCGAGTTCGACTCCGCCGCCGATCACATCGGGCAAGGGATCGCGCCCGCCGTCGTGGTCTTTTCCGCGTATCGGCTGGGCGGACATCAAATCCTGGGGTTGCTGCTGATGGCGGCGCTGATCAGCACGGCGTCGATTCGCCAGGCGCGCTTCAACGTCGCCAAGTTCGATTTCCCGCTGACCTATTGCGGGTTGCCGCGCACGGTGAGCGGATTCGTCGCGCTCGCGTTCCCGAACTCGATGCTCTTCAAGCACACGGCGATCGGGCCGGTGGTCGGCACGGTGGTCATCGGCGCGGTCGCGGCGCTGAACATCGCGCCGATCCCGTACATGACCCATCGAGGCCAGCGCGCGATGCAATGGTGGATCAAGCCGCTGGTGGCGAGCTTTCTGATCTCGCCGTTCGTCGCGTTCTTCGTCGCGCGCGACTACACCTTCGACGTGTTGCTCCTGCACGCGATGGCGTACGTCACGGCCGGTTGGATTGGGGTGCGGCCCGAAGAGCGGCGCGCGTTTTATGCTGAATATCGACGGTGGGCGCACCTGGTAGCGACGCTACCCTGAAAGGGCGATACCGCGCCCACCGTCCACGCCGGGCGCTCGGTCGTTACTTCTTCTTCTTATCGCGCGGCGGCTGCGCGGGCGGCGCGGAGTGTTGCGGGGGCGGGTTGGCGTGCGGCTGGCCGGGCGGCGGGCCACCCATCTGATGCGGCTGGCCGGGCGGCATCCCGCTGCCCATCTGGCGCTGCTGCTGTCCCGGCGGCATCCCGCCGCCCATCTGGTGCGGCTCCTGTCCCGGCGGCATCCCGCCCGGCGCAGGGCCACCCATGCCCGGGTGCCCACCGGGCTGGTTGCCTTGCGGATGCGATTCGGGGCCCCCGTGCATCGCCGACGGCTGTTCGTGGCCGCCCATCGGACCACCGCGATGCTCGGCTTCGCGATGCTCGGCCTCGCGATGCTCGGCTTCGCGGTGCTCCATCTCGCGGTGCTCGGCCTCGCGGTGCTCCTCGCGCCGCACCTCTTCGCGACGGACGGGCGGCGGGGCGCCTCGCCAGCCTCCGGCAGGCGCGCCGGGTGCGGTCCGCCAGGCGCTGCTGTGTGCGGGTTCGGCGCGCCACACGCGAGGCTCGTACTGCGGTCGCGCGCGCCAGGCAGCGGGACTGCGCCCACCGACGTACGCGTAGTCGCGATAGCCGTTCGGCCCCTGCCAGTAGCTGCGGTAGTAGACCATGCGGCCGTCCATCCAGATGAAGCGCGGCCCGATGAACACGTAACCGGCTCGTTGAGGGTTCCAGTAACCGCTGTTCCAGGACCAATCATATCCAGTCCAATCCCAGTACCCGCCGACCCAGTAGTAGCCGTAGCCCGGGGCGGGCGGCTGGTACTCGGGGATCGGATCGGGCGGCGGCGTCGTTGGATAGAGAGTGGCCTCGGCGACGGGCTCTGGCGCCGGGGGCGGCGCCTCGGCGTAAGCGGGCGGCGGCGCTGCCGGAGGCGGCTCGGCGTAGCCCGGCTGCGGTGGCGGTGGCGGCGGCGGCGCGTACACCACCGGCCCGGCAGCGGGATAAGTCCGGACGTAACAACCGGCGGCGAACGACGACAACACCAGGACCGAGACAGTGACCAACGAAGGCGCGCGGTTCATGGAAGTCTCCGGGGGTTAGAGAGGCCGCCGATGCTACCCGAAGGCGTCCCCGTTCGCGAGTGGGGGTAAGCCAGCGAACGTGCTTCGACGCAAAGACCGCGAGCCGTATCACACCTTCGCGCCGCAACCTCCAAGCTGGCTTCGGGCGCGAGGCTGACTAGGTTGCATGCCGGAGGGAGGTGCATCATGAGCGATACCCAACAGCGGAAGAACGACCGTCACCCGCGCCCCGAGCCCGAGCCCGACAAGGAGGACGTCGAACCCACGGCCTTCGACGAGGCGGAAAACGTTCGCTCCGGCTCGCAGACCGCGCAGGACCGAGATCACACGATCCGGGGCGGCGACGATCGTACCGCGCCGATGAAGGAGTTCCCGACGTAAGCTCCCCGGAACGTGAGCGGCGCCATCCCGTCGTCATCGACGAACTCGACCAGCGGAGCGCCGCCGGCCCGCGCCGCGTCGACGGCTGGCGACTCCGACAAACGGCTCGTCCCCTGGTTGGTGGCGGTCGCGTTTTTCATGGAGTCGCTCGACACCACGATCCTGAACACGGCGGTGCCGACCGTCGCCGCGGCGCTGAAGATCCCGCCGCTCAGCATGAAGTCCGTGCTGTCGAGCTACACGCTCGCCGTCGCCGTCTTCATCCCCGTGAGCGGCTGGGTCGCCGATCGCTTCGGCACGCGCCGGGTGTTCTCGGCGGCCATCGCGACCTTCACGCTCGGCTCGTTGCTGTGCGGTCTGTCGCAGAGCATCCACATGCTGGTGCTCTGCCGGATCCTGCAAGGCGCGGGCGGGGCGATGATGGTCCCCGTCGGACGGCTGACGATGGTGCGGACCTTCCCGCGCTCGGAGCTGGTGCGCGCGATGGCCTACGTCGCGATCCCGTCGCTCATCGGCCCGATGCTCGGACCGCTCGCGGGCGGCCTCATCGTCAAGTGGCTCCACTGGCGGTTGATCTTCTTGCTGAACCTGCCGTTCGGCCTCGTCGGGCTCTATCTCGTCTATCGCCATCTGCCTGATTACCGCGCGGAGCGCAGCGACCGGCTGGACGTCGTCGGGTTGATCCTGTTCGGAGCCGGCATCGCGTTGCTGTCTTATCTGCTGGAAGTCTTCGGCGAGCACTTTCTCAGCGGCACCGCGATCGCCGCATTGCTGGCGCTGGCGCTGGCGCTGCTGTTCGCCTACAGCCGGCACGCCGTGAGCGCGCCGCATCCGTTGCTGCGCCTCGGCCTCCTGCGCATCCGCACGCTGCGCACCGCGATCCTGGGCAGCTTCGTCACGCGCATGGGCGTCGGCGGCATGCCGTTCCTGCTGCCGCTGCTCTTCCAGGTCGGGCTCGGTTACAACCCCGTGCAGTCGGGGCTGCTGATCCTGCCCCAATCGGTCGCGTCGATGAGCCTGCGCATGACCATGCCGCATCTGTTGCGGCGCTTCGGCTACCGGCGCGTGCTGCTGTCGAACACCCTGTGCATCGGCGCCGTCATCGCCAGCTTCGCGTTGATCGGTCCCGGCACGCCGCCCGCGGTCATCGTCGCGCTGGAGTTCTGTTTCGGCTTCTTCTCGTCGTTCCAGTACACCAGCATGAACACGCTGGTCTACTCCGACGTCGACGCGGACGACACCAGCATGGCCAGCACCATCGCCAGCACCTCGCAACAGTTGTCGATGAGCTTTGGCGTGGCCACGGCATCGCTCGCCGCGGCGTTCTTCATTCCCGATCGCTTTCACGCGGCGTCGACCGAGATCGTCCACGGCATCCACCGCGCTTGCTTGGCGCTCGGGTTACTGACGATTCTATCGACGCTTTTATTTCGCGGGCTGACAGAGACGGACGGCGAGAGTGTGAGTCAGCACGAGGTGTCGCTGCCCTCGGCCTCGGCTTGATCGCGCGCGTGCAACTGGAATCGAAGCTCGACAGTCTCATCGGGCATGCGACAGAAAATGATTGTGGGTTGGGCTCTGGTGGCGGCCGGGTTGGTCGTGGGATGCGGATCGTCTTCACACGGTGACGCCGCCGACAGTGGTGCGACGGACGCGATGAACACCGACAGCGGCGGCAATGGCGACGCTGGCTTCACCGGTTCGGACACCGCCGCGGGCACGCAGCTGGCCTGGTTGCTGGCATTGATCAATGGACCGCCGGCGGCGATCACCGCGGACGCGGTGACGCCGCACTTCGCTGACAGCTTCCTGCAGCAGGTGCCCGCCGACATGCTGGCCGCAACCCTGGCGGGCATCGCCGCCAGCGACGCGCCGGCGATGCTCCTCCAGGTTCTCTCGTCGACGCCCGGTTCGGCCTTTCCCGCCGCGAGCGCGTCGCCCTCGACCATCGTCGCGGTCGTCGAGACCGCTCGCCACCTGTTCTATCGCGTGAGCCTCGCGGCCACGCCCGGTGGCGCTGCCCCCAGCGTGAACCCGATCGTCGGCCTCCTCTTTCAGAGCGCGCCGGAGCTGGACGTGAGCTTGCGCGATCCGGCGACGTTCGATCAACGGCTGGCGACCGTCGCGCCCGAGGCGCGCCTCTACATCGGGAGCGTCTCGTCCGGCGCCTGCACGGCCACCCACACGGTCGGCGCCGATCAGCCGATGCCGCTCGGGTCGCTGTTCAAGATCTACGTGCTGGGCGCGCTGGCCGCCGACATCGACGCGGGCCGCACGCAGTGGACGGATCCGGTGACCATCCAGGATCAGTACAAGTCCTTGCCGTCGGGCATGCTGCAAGACCAGCCCGCGGGCACGATGCTGCCGGTGCAGCAGGTGGCCGCTGACATGATCTCCATCAGCGACAATACCGCGGCCGATCACCTGCTGCGGCTGGTCGGCCGCGAGCGCGTCGAGAGCTATCAGACCACGATGGGCCACTCGATGCCGGCGCTCAACACCCCGTTCCCGACCACGCGCGAGCTGTTCATCCTGAAGATGTCGGCGACCGCCGGCGAACGCGCCGCGTACATCGCCGCGGACGCGGACACGCGCCGCAGCCTGCTCGACACCGACTACGATCTGCGCCCGCTGCCCGATCTCGCGACGGCGACGGCGTTCGCGGCCGGACCGCCGATCGCCATCGATCAGCTCGAGTGGTTTGCGTCGCCCGCTGACATCTGCCGCGGGTTCGCGGCGCTGCAGGTCGCCAGCCAGAAACCATCGGGCGGACCGGTGACCACGATCCTGTCGATGAACCCGGGGCTGATGCTCGATCCGGCGACGTTTTCTTACGTCGGTTACAAGGGCGGTTCCGAGCCCGGCGTGCTCACGCTCGCCTGGCTGCTCCGCCGGGCCAGCGACGGCGCGTGGGCCGTGGTGGCGCTGGGCTTCGCCGACACCGCCCAACCCATCGACGAGAACCTCGCGCTCTACTACGCGCTCGCCGCGATCGACGAGGCGGGCCGCTAGCTAGTCCACCGCCGCCGTCACGGTGGCTCACCGAAGCGTGACCGGCGCACGTCGCGCGCACCCTGGCGCCGAATGTGCAGTCACGCTCTGCGTGAGCACAATTGGTCTCCTCAATGACATCGCGATTGCGACCCTGGCCGCCGCGAAGCTGGTCTTGCGATCCGCCGCATCCGCCGGCCTGGATCTGGATGGTAGCCCCGAGGTACTGGCCTCCATCGAAGAGATGTCCGACCGGGCCACGCGCCAGCACCTGGAGCGGGTCGCTTCGATGCTCCTCGGCGAGCGTCCGGAGAGTGAGCTACTGCATCTCAAGACAGATCCTCGGCATTTACCGCGGATCGCGGAAGGAACGCCGCCCGCGCGCGTGGAGGGCGCCGAGCCCCTCCCCGGTCGCGCCGCCCACGTCCTGGGCGAGATCATGCTGCTCCTGTCCCGCTCGCGCGAAGCGGTCGCCGGCGACCAGCGCGCGGAAGCCTACGAGGACCTCGCGCAGGTGCTGGCGATGATGGCGCTGGCCAAGGTGCTGTTCTCACTGATCGAAGCCGAGGTCGGCAGCGCGCCCGCCCAGGTCAACGATCGGCCGGCTCGTGAAGCGCCCGGTTCGCGCTAGGGAGCGTGTCCCGCCGCCGGACGAAAACGTCCGACTGGCGGATCCTCGCTGGCCGAAATCGGCCAGCCCGCACGGACGGAGAGGCGGTCCCGATCAACATCCCGAGCGCGGACCGAACGGCGATCCCGCGCCACGAGGCGACCCGTCGGACGGCGCCGCCGAATCCACACGCGACGGGTCGTCCGCGAGGCCCTTCTCGACCCGCCGCTCCACCGCCTTGCGGTGCACGCCGAGGAGACGAGCCGCCGCGCTCTTGTTCCCGTCGCAGAGCACCATCGCCTCGGCGATGAGGGCCTCTTGTATCGCCGCGAGCTTGTTCTCGACCGGCAGCCGCAGGATCGCGCGCACGATCGGCTCGAGGCTGGTGACCGGCTTCTCGGTCTCGGTGTTCGACGCGAGAAACGGGCGCACGACCTCGGGCGTGATCTGATCGTCCTCGGCGAAGACCGCCAGGCGATCGATGAGGTTGCGCAGCTGGCGCACGTTGCCGGGCCAGGGCATGCAGCACAGCAGATCGATGGCCTCGGTGGTGAAGCGCAGCGCGCGCGGCTGCTGGCGAACGAAGTGAGCGACCAGCGCGGGAATGTCCTCGGTGCGCTCCGCGAGCGCCGGCACCGGTACGGTGAGCACGTCCAGGCGGTAGAGCAGGTCTTCGCGGAACTGGCCGCGCGCGACCAGCTCCGACAGGTTCGCGTGCGTCGCCGCGACGACGCGGCCGCCGAAGCGCGCGACCGCCGTCGCGCCGACCGGGCGGAACCGGCCCGATTCCAGCACGCGCAGCAGCTTGGCCTGCAGCGGCATCGACAGCTCCGCGATCTCGTCGAGGAACAGCGTCCCCTTGCGCACGAGCGCGAAGTAGCCGTCCTGGCGGCGGTCGGCGCCGGTGAACGCGCCGCGCTCGTGACCGAACAGCTGCGATTCCATCAACGCCTCGGGGATCGCGCCGCAGTTGAGATCCAGCAGCGGCTCGTCGGGGTGCGGC
>CAZNCQ010000272.1:0-10009 GCA_964571275.1 uncultured Myxococcales bacterium | reverse complement strand
TACAAGCGCGCGCGCACCGAGCTCGAACGCGCCGTCGAGATCGACCCCAACGACGTCGACGCGCAGGTCGCGCTGGGCGTCGCGTCGCGCGGCGACGGCAAGCTGGATCTCGCCCGCCGGGCCTACGAGCGCGCGCTGGACATCGAACCGGACTACCCGCCCGCGCTGTGGAACCTCGCGATCCTCTACATGGACTATGACAAGGACAAAGTAAAAGCGAAGGACTACCTGAATCAGTTCAAGCAATCAGCCGACAACGCCGATCCCAAGCGCCCGGAGGCGGACGCCCGCCTCAAGGAGCTCCAATGACGGTGGCGGCGTGGTTGTTGGCGGCGGCGTTGCTGACCCAGGGACACGGGACCAAAGGGGCGACCGGGAGACGACCCGCGCGCAGCGGGGAGACACAAAAGCGATCCGCGGCGCCCGCGCCGTCGGCGGCGGCGACCGCGACGGCGACGGCGTCGTCAGCGAACACGAGCAGCGACAGCGGTGGCGGCTCGGAGAAATCCAGCGCGTCCGACGAGGGCAGCGGCAAGACCGTGTCGGCGGACGGCAGGAACTACAAGAGCAAGACCTACAACTTTGGGGCCATGGACGTCGAGGGAAAGCTCAAGACGCCTCAGCTCCTTTACTTCCTCAACCGCGTCAAGCTCGAGCTCGACATGTCGGCGCCGGACACGCGATCGTTCATGAAGGAACTCGAGAAAAGCGCCGATGACAAGAATTTGTAGGTGAAATGTGGCAAGTAGCAGTCAGGCACACAGGATCCTCTCGCCGGCAGCGCTGCCGCCGCCGAACGGATACGGCCCGCCGCCCGGCGTCCCTGCGCCGCCCGCCGCGGGCCACGCGGTCCCGTCACCCTCGCAGGCGCAGGCGCCCGTCCCCGCTCCCGAACCCGCGCCGGCCGCGCGCGTCTCCACGGCGCGCGCCGTCAGCGGCCACATGGTGATGCAGGTCGCGATGGTGTGGCGCAGCCAGATCCTGCGCTACGAGCTCTTGCGCCACGCGCGCCGCGTGACCGCCGGCCCGTCCAAGCACGCGTTGCTGACCACGCCCGCGATCAATGGGAAGAAGAAGTACACGCTGGCGCGCCCGAAACGCGGCGCCTACGTCGTCCAGCTCGCGCCCGGGATGCAGGGCGAGATCCAGCAGGCGGGCCAATCGGTCACCGTCGCGGAGCTCCTCGCCGGCCCGCCGCAGCGCCGCCGCGCCGGCGCGTTGCGCGACGTGACGATCGGTCCCGGCGATCGCGCGCGCATCACGCTGCCCGACGCGCAGGACCTGCGCGTCGAGCTGCGCTTCGTCGACGAGCCCGAGACCATCGGCGCCCCGCGCCACGAAGACCCGCTGCTGCGGCGCACGATCACGGCCGCAACCATCGTCATGGGCCTGTGCGCGACGCTGCTCACCCTGCTGTGGAGCAAGGAGCCGCCGAAGACACTGGCGCTGACGGCCGAGCGCCTGGTGAAGCTGGAGGCGCCGATCGAGCAAGAAAAGGTCGCGTCACGCCAGCGCGCCGAGAAGAAGCAAGAAGAGCAAAAGAAGACCGACGAAGGCCAGATGAAAAAGGCCAAGGAAAAGGCCGGCAAGATCGGCCGCAATGACGCCAAGCCGAAGGAAACCATCATTGCCAAGGGCGACAAAGACGTGTTGCGCGAGAAGGTGGCGAAGACCGGCCTCCTCGGCTTGATCGGCAAGGAAAAGCGCGAAGGCTCGGGGCTGTCGAAGCTGTTCGCCGAAAGCAGCGACGTCGAACAGGCGGTCGCCGGCATGGCGGGCGCGAAGACCGTGGCCGGACACGGCGCGGGCGGCCTGACCACCAGCGGCTCGGGCTCGGGCGGAGGCGGCACCGGCTACGGCCACGTCTTCGGCGCCGGCAACCTGGACACCGGCGGCCGCGGCAGCAAAGGCCACGGCCGCGGACCGAAGCTGGTCGAGCGCGGCGAGAAGGAAGTGAAGATCGGCGTCAGCATGGGCAACGGCGACATGGACGGCTCGCTGAGCAAGGAGCAGATCGACAAGGTCGTGCGCGCGCACAAGTCCGGCGTGTCGTACTGCTACGAGAAAGAGCTGCAGCGCAAGGCGACGCTGGGCGGCACCATCACGATCTTCTGGAACATCCAGCCCGACGGCAACGTCGGGAAGGCCAGCGTGAAGACGTCGTCGATGAGCGACGCCGCCGTCGAGGGCTGCATCCTGCGCCAGGTCAAGCAGTGGGTCTTCCCCAAGGCGCCCGCGCAGACCAACGTGAACTATCCCTTCATCTTCAAGGGAGGATCGTAGTTGCAGCGCTCGACGACGTGGCTCGCGGCCGGCGCGCTGCTCGCGCTCGCAGGCGGCTGCTCGGCGCTGAACGAGCCCATCTACATCGCCGCGCCCGCGGCGCTGGACGTCATGGGCACCGACATGTCCGGCGCGCCCAACCGGGTGATGGGCGGGGTGGTGCTGCGCTTCCGCAAGCCGAACCCGGCGGAGCAGATGCAGCTGGACACCGACACGCAGCGGCTCGGCTTCAAGGTACCGTGGCTCAAGCGCGACCGCATCCACCTGGAGCTGCTGTACACGGTCAGCAACGTCGACACCGATGACGGCACGTTCACGGTCGCCGTCGACGGCGCCAGCGAGCTGGTGAAGTACGACGAGACGACGATCGCGGCGGCCTTCGCGGCCGCCGACGTCAAGACCGCGCCACTGGCGTTGATGGCGCCGCCGCCGCGCACGCTGGGCGCGGGCCAGAACTACCAGGGCACGTTGCGCGAGGACGACTTCATCGAGGGCGAGCTGGATCTCGACGCCATGGGACGCTGGATGGCGCCGTTCGCCGCGGTGCTGATCAACCGCTCCGACGTGAATCCGGTCGGCCTGGACATGGTTCCGCCCAACGTCGTCATCCCCGCCATGCAGGAGATCGACGTCACGTTGATCGCCGAGAAGCACATGACCTGCGAGTTCATGGTGCGCGTACGCTCGGACGACGACCAGCTGCTCGACGAGTCGGGCGACGCCAACCTCTTCGTGCCCACGCCGGTGGTCTACGTCCCCAACATCCCTCCCCCGACACCCTGAGCCGCGCGTGGATCCTCTCAACTCACGATCGCAGCTTCGCCTTTTCCTCTCTTTGACTACGGCCGCCGCCGCCATCACGGCCGCGGCGCCGTCGGCGAGAGCGCAGGTCACCGACGAACCGAACCCGGTGATCTTCCCCGACCCGACCAAGTTCGCGCGCGGGCTCTACACCGAGGGCGAGATCGGCAGCGTGATCTTCTTCGGCGCCGCCGGTGGCGGCAAGGTAGGTCCCGGGTTCGCGATCGGCACGCGCGTCGGCTACGACGTGACGCGGTTCTTCGCGGTGCAGCTGCACGGCCTCGGCTCGACGCACCAGACGTCGTTCCCGGGACATCCGCAGGACGAGCAGCTGCTGCAGCTCTACCAGGGGATGATCGAGGCGAAGCTGACCTATCGCTTCGGCCAGCTGTCGATCTTCGCCGAGGGCGGCGGCGGCGCGGCGCGCCTGTCGTCGAACTTGCTGGCGACGGTGCCCTACGGCGGCGGCTACCTCACGCGCTGGCGCACGGGGTTGACCGCGGGCGGCGGCGCCGGCGTCGACTATCACTCGCTGTCGCGCCACTTCTCGGTCGGCCTGCGCGGCGACTACTTCTGGCTGCGCGACATCAGCGGCAGCACGGATCTGATCGCCACCACCTACCTGAGGTACACGTTTTGAGGGCGCTCGCGCCATGGGTTCTGGTGAGCGCGCTCGCCGCCGGCTGTTCGACGGTGGATCTCGGCGATCCGCCGGCCGACGTCAACGCCTGCCGGCCCAGCCAGGACTTCTTCGCCAACGGCGGCATCTGGGACATGTTTCTCAACCAGGACTACAGCGGCCGTCACTGCAGCGATTCGTCGTGCCACGCCGACGGCGCGGGACGGCCGCTCTCGTTGAAGGTTCCCGAGGCGGTCTCGCCGGTTCCGCTCCCGCTGCCGACCAACTGGATGGCGAACTACATCTCCGCCACCGAGCAGATGCAGTGCTCGAACGTGACCTCGAGCCCGCTGCTCACCAATCCCTCGGGCATCGTCACCCACGGCGGCGGCAAGCTGATCGATCCCAAGGGCCCCGAAGCGACGTTGATCCTGATGTGGGTGACCGCGCCGTGAAACGTCGGGAGTTGGCGTTGGCGGTGGTGGTCGCGGCGATGCTCGGCGCCGGGCGTGCCCACGCCGCCGACGAGGCGCTGGTACGCGTGCTCGCCGACGAGGCCAGCGTCCACACCGGCCCCGGCTTCAGCTTCCGGGTCATCTACGTCGCGCCGCGCGGCGAGGTGCTGCCGGCGATCGGCCGCTCGACGACCGACAACTGGTTCCACGTGCAATTGCCCGACGGCACTTACGGCTGGTTGCTGGGCGATCAGGTCTTCCCGCTCGACGTCGAGGCGTCGGAGGAGCAGCGCGGCCCGTCGATCTGGAAACGCATGGGCGACACGATCTTCTCGCCGCCGCCGCTGATGGAGTACCGCGTGGGGCTGACATTTTCAGCGGGGTTGCTCGGCGGCGACGGCATGTTCCTGTTCCGCCCCTCGGTGGTGCTGGAGCCGCACGTGACGCTGGAAGGCTTCGTGGGCGAGACCGTCGGCAATCAAGTGGACGTTCTGTACTACGGCGGCGGCTTCAACGCGTTCGTCTGGCCGAATTCGCCGGTGACGCCGTTCCTGGCCGCGGCGGGCGGCGGCGCGCGCGGCAACAAGAAGGCCGATCAGTTCACGATCACCACCGGCCACTACAGCATGGTCAACGTCGGCGGCGGCCTGCTCGTCGCGTTGAAGAAGCGCATCACGTTGCGCGGCGACGTCCGCCATTACGTGATCTTCGACCCCAACCACACCCAACGTCTCCAGGAGTACTCCGGTGCCCTCGCCATTCACTTTTAAGCGCGCCCTGCTCCTCGCTCTTGCGTTCGGTCTGTTCACCACGGGGTGCGCCACCGCCACGGCGGGCGCTTCGTGGACCGTCAAACCGCACCAGCGCGAGCTGCTCGCCGACAAGATCATGAACCTCGACGGCGACCCGCAAGAGCGCGCCGCCGATCAACACATGCTCGCCAACCGCGAAGGCGCGATCGGCGGCAGCGGCACCTCGGGCGGAGGGTGCGGTTGCAACTGAGGCGTACGCGCCGCTCCGGCATCCGCACGCGCGGGGCGCAGGGTGCCCTGGCCGCGCTCGCGGTCGTCGTCGCCGGCATCGTCGCCACGTTGGCGCCCGCTGGCCGCGCCGCCGCCAACACCGAAGCCAGCTCGCGCCTGACCATCTTTCGCGAGCCGTCGACCGGCAACGCCGGCATCACCGTGATCCACCCACAGGTCGACGCCAGCGCCGCGCTCGGCTCCACGTTCAACATCAACGCCGGCTACGAGGTCGACATCGTCAGCGGCGCCACCCCGCGCATCTTCGGTCCGTCGAGCGGCGTCGACGCGGTCTCCGGCGCCACCAAGTTCTCCGACGTGCGCCAGGAAGTGAAAGGCGGCTTCGACTTCATCCGCGCGACGTCGGGCCTGTCCGCCAGCTACTCCTACGGCTGGGAGAGCGACTACAAGTCGAGCGCCATCTCCGCCGCCAGCCGCAGCGATCTCGTCGACCACAACTTCACGCTCGGCGTCGGCTACACCCACAACTTCGACACCGTGTGCGACGCCAACAACGCCGCCGCGCTCGGGCAGCCGCTCAATCTCCAACCCCTGGCCTCGTCGGCCCACTGCTTCCAGAGCGGGATGACCGACGTCACCACCCACCGGTTGAGCATCGACACCTTCGAGCCGTCACTCACCTGGACCGCGACCCCGCGCTTCGTCGTGCAAGGCGGCACGACCATCCAGATCCTCGACGGCTTCCAGTCGAACCCCTATCGCGCCGTGCTCGTCGGCAGCCAGCACCGGACACCGCAGGAGCACATGCCCAACTTCCGCCAGCGCTACGCCGTGTTCGGGCGTGGCGCCTACGCGCTGCCCGACGCGCGCGCCTCGCTGACCGGCGGCATCCGCCTCTATCGCGACAGCTGGGCGGTGATGGCCGAGACCGCCGAGCTCAACTACAACCAGTACGTCCAGCAGAACTTCCTGTTCACGCTGCGCGGCCGCTACCACCAGCAGACGGGCGCCAGCTTCTATCGCACCTCGCGCGACTACCAGACGCTGGGCCCGGCGGGACAGTACTGGACCGGCGACCGCGAGCTGTCGCCCATGAGTAACTTCCTGGGCAGCGCCAAGCTCGCCTATGTGCGCCGGCCAGGGCAGGAACGGAGCGCCTGGTTCTCCGAGCTCGAATTCTCCGGCAAATTCGAGACGCTCTTCTACCACCTCGACTCCGCCGACGCGCCGAACTACGACCGCAAGGTCGCCTACATCGGGCAGACGTCGTTCGCGCTGCGGTTCTAATGTTCGGCAATGTGTGCGCTCCGTCGCTGCGCGCCTGCGCACGCCGGCGCGTCACCTCCCACTGAAAGAAACTTCCGAGACACGTACAAGAAACTTTCGTCGGCGCGTTCCATCGCCCTCGGAAACGTGCAGGATCCGCGGCGCTCTGCATTGGCGTGGGAGTTGCTGTTCTGGTAGCCGATGTCTCCGGAGTTCGATTCCCCCGCGTTGTCGGCAGCGACCGCGATCGCGCGCCAGCTCGCGGCAACGCCCAGCGTGCCGGTGCTGATTGCCGCCGAGCGAGGCGCGCCCGCGGAAGAGCTGGCCCGTTTCATCCACGGCGCCTCCTGTCACGCGTCGGAGAGCAACTGGGTCGCGGTCCGTTGCCGGGGCGTCCCCGAGCGCGTGATCGAAGTCGAGCTCTTCGGCGACGGTGACGCCCGCACCCCGGGCATCCGGCCCGCGACCGAGCGCGCACGCCCGGGCACGCTCTTCATCGAGAGTGTCTCCGATCTCGGAATGGCCGCGCAGACGCGGCTCGAGGCTTTCATTGAAGGCCAGCGTCGCCACGACGGCGTGATGCCGGCTTGCGCCGCGCCCGTGCGCGTGGTCGCCGCCGCCGTGGATCTGAAGAGCGCTGTGCGCCAGCGCCTGTTTCTGGCCGATCTCTACGAGCAGCTCTCGGTCATGACGATCACGATCCCGCCGCTGCGCACCCGTTTGCCCGACATCGTGCGCCTCGCGCGCCGGTACGCGTGTGACTGCGGCCGCGCCGCCGGCAAGGAGATCGCCGCGCTGTCGCCCGAGGCGACCGCGAAGCTGGTCGACTACCCTTATCCCGGGAATGAACGCGAGCTGCGCGCGGTCATCGAACGCGCGGTGATCATCGAGCGCACGTCGATCCTGGGCGCCGATTCAGTCTCTTTCAGCACCGACGACGTAGCGCACGACCTGTTCCCAGGGTACGCGCCGTCGCGTTTCGCGCACGAGCACGGGCGGCCGCCCACGTTGAGCCAGATCGAGCGCGCCTACATCTCCTGGATGCTGAAATACACCGACGGAAATCGAACCGCGGCATCGCGGCTGCTCGGGATCTCGTACCCGACGATCGTGAAGAAGATGAACGACTACGGAATCGCCCCGCCCTTGCCAGTGCGCGGACGTTGACCATGTCTCGCCGAACCACTCAGCCACATCAGGAGCACTTGCAGTGAATGCCGTTGGTGATCGTCGCTTGGTTGTCTTCGCGTCATTTTCGATGGCCATGGCGCTCGCAGGAGGCTGTGAAACCACCGCCGCCAGCCAGCCGCCCGCGCCTCCGCCCAAGGACGAAGTCTGGTTGACGGCGCAACAACTACACGACGCCAACGTCGAGGTCGCGCCGGTCGGGAATCATCCCGTCGGCAACGAAGTCCTCACCAGCGGCAAGATCGGCTTCGACGATCTGCGCGTGGGTCACCTGTTCTCGCCGGTGTCGGGCCGCGTGACCCGCATCCTGGCCCAGCCCGGCCAGCGCGTGAAGAAGGGCGCGCCGCTCGCGGTGATCGAATCACCCGACGTCGGCAACGCCTTCGCCGACCTGGGCAAGGCCGACGCGGATCTCACCGCCGCGCGCCACGACCTCGCGCGCCAGAAGGAGCTCTACGAGGCGCACGCCAACTCGCAGAAAGACTACGAGTCCGCGCAGGACAACTTCGCCAGGGCCAAGGCCGAGATGGATCGCGCGCGCCAGAAGGCGTCCCTGTTCCGCAAGGGGAGCGCCGACGCGGTCACGCAGGAGTTCACCCTGCGCGCGCCCATCGACGGCGAGGTCATCGCGCGCAACATGAACCCCGGCGCCGAGGTGCAAGGGCAGTACTCGGGCGGCGCCGCCGTCGAGCTGTTCACCGTCGGCGAGCTCGACAACGTCTGGGTGCTGGCGGACGTGTTCGAGATGGACCTCGGCCGCGTGCGCAAGGGCGCACCGGTGACGTTGAAGGTGGTCGCCTACCCCGACCGGGTGTTCAGCGGCACTGTCGACTACATCTCCGATTCGCTCGATCCGGTCGCGCGCACGGTGCGCGTGCGTTGCTCGGTGGCGAACCCGACGCGCGAGCTCAAGCCCGAGATGTACGCGACGGTGAGCATCGGCGTCGACGGCAGCCTGGTGCCGGCGCTCGCGCGCTCGGCGGTGCTGCACATCGCCGACCAGACCGTCGTCTTCGTCGAGACCGGCACGGCCACCGACGGGCGTCTCAAGTTCGCGCGGCGCGTGGTGGCGGTCGACGAGACCGAAGGCGCGTCGTACATCCCGATCGTTCGGGGCGTGTCGATGGGCGAGCGCGTGGTCAGCAAGGGCGGCATCCTGCTGTCCGGCATGCTCTAGGAGCGCAGGTGTTCATCCAACGCGTCGTTCGCTTCGTCCTGCGGATGCCCGCGTTCGTGGGCGTGATCGCGCTGCTGATCGTCGCGCTCGGCCTCTACTCCTACAAGCAGCTCGACATCGAGGCCTATCCCAACCCGGTGCCGCCGATGATCGAGATCATCACGCAGCCCGGGGGATGGAGCGCCGAGGAGGTCGAACGCTACGTCACGATCCCGCTGGAGAACGGCCTGAACGGCATGATCGACCTCGACCACATCCGGTCGCAGTCGCTGTTCGGTCTCTCCGACGTGAAGTGCTACTTCACCTGGAACGTCGACTACGCCACCGCGCAGCAGCGCGTGCTCAACCGCCTGAACTTCATCACGCTTCCGCCGGGCATGACGCCTCAGCTGTCACCGTGGAGCGCCATCGGCGAGGTCTATCGCTACGTCGTGCGCGGCGAAGGCTACACGCTGGCCGATCTCAAGACCGCGCAGGACTGGATCCTCGAGCGCCAGTTCCGCCAGGTGCCGGGCGTCATCGACGTCGTCGGCTTCGGCGGCCACACCAAGGAGTACCACGTCGAGGTCGATCCCTTCCGCCTCAAGGGCCACGGCCTGACGCTGGCGCAGGTCGAGAGCGCCATCAACAACTCGAACACCAACGTCGGCGGCCAGCACCTGACGCTGGGCGAGCAATCGTTCAACATCCGCGGCATCGGCATCATCCGATCGCTCAGCGACATCCGCGAGATCGTGATCGCCGAGCAAAAGGGGACTCCGGTGCGCGTGCGCGACGTCGCCGACGTGACCATCGGCAGCTCCCCGCGCCTGGGCATCGTCGGCAAAGACCTGGAGGCCGACATCGTGCAGGGCACCGTGCTGATGCGCTACGGCGGCGATTCGTTGAAGACACTGGACAATATTCACGAGCGCGTCGCGGACATCGAACGGAATCACCTGCTGCCGCCCGGCATGCGCATCGAGCCGTATTACGACCGCGCCAAGCTGGTGAAGCTGACGACGCACACCGTGCTCGAGAACCTGCTGGTCGGCATGATCCTGGTCGCCGGGGTGCTGTGGCTCTTCCTGGGCCACGGCCGCGCCGCGCTGATCACCGCCGCCAACATTCCGCTGGCGCTGATGATCGCGTTCATCGGCATGGTCGCGACCGGCACGCCCGCGAACCTGATCTCGCTGGGCGCCGTCGACTTCGGCATCGTCGTCGACTCGACGGTGATCATGATGGAGAACATCTT
>CAZNCQ010000271.1:0-10111 GCA_964571275.1 uncultured Myxococcales bacterium | reverse complement strand
CCGTCGCGCGCCGCGCGCACCCAGGCGGCGTCGAAGTCGGCGAACGCCGGCTTGCCGCTGTTGAAGTAGAAGGTCATCGGAACGCCGGCCGCCTGCAGCTCGGCGTAGTGCTCGACGTGCGACGGCTGCGCGTCGTCGAACGTGAACGAGACGGCACCCTTATGTCCGTCCCAGTCGAGCACGGTGAACGGCGCTGACGCGGCCGGCGCCGACGCGCCCGTCATTGCCGGGTGGCTCTGAACGATGCAGCCGAGAGCGCCCACCGATGAAGCGACAGCGGTCAAAGTCGCCAGCACCCAAGTCGCCAACACATCGAACCGTGCCTTGACAGATGTTCGTCGCATTCGCTTCCACCTACAGAAGAGCGCCGCTCTCGTCAAACCACAGATTGTTTGCGCGCGTACAGAAAGTCATTGCCTCTCACAGACCCTTTGGCGACACTGGTGCCGCCCCCACTCAACCAACGAGCTGAAAGAAAGGCAGAGGGCTTCGCATGCAGATGGTTCGATCGACCTTGGCGCTGGCGGTTCTGGGACTTCTCCTCCAGGCGTGCGGCGGAAGCAGTGGAGGCGGCAGCAGCCGGTTCACCGGCACCTGGCACCCCATCTCGGGAACCGTGACGACCAGCTGCCCGGGCTTCGCGCCCGACACATCGTCGGTGACCGACAACATCACGTGGTCGAACGGAGTCTCGAACGATCTGGTTCAGACCGATCCCTCGACGTCGTGCGTGCTGAACGCCGACATCACCGGGTCGACAGCGTCGGGCAGCGGGCCCGCCTGCACGATCCCCGACGGCAACGGCGGAAACCTCACCATCACGATCACCGCCTACACGTTCGCGCTCGCCGCGGACGGCCAGACCGCGCAAGAGAATGGGTCGGGAACGGCGGTCGACAACGTCGGCGGCGCCAGCGTCACCTGCACGATCAGCGAAACGGCGTCCTACCAGAAGATCGGCAACTAGCCCCCGCCTCCGGCGGCGCTGGCTCGGCGACGCTCAGGGACAGCAGAAAGTGTCGGTGACGTTCCCGACATTGAGGACGATGCACGGCGCGGGCAGGTCGGCGAGCTGGCAGCTGTAGAAGTGGGGCGGGCGCGCGCCGACGCAGTTGCCGTCCAGCGCCGGCACCGCGACGCACCCGCGCGCGTCGAACGGTGCGCTGGCGTCGATGCCGCAGAACTGTGCCGTGCACAGCGCGCCTCGCGGCGCGCAGATGCCGCAGCTGGCGTTGCAACAATAGGTCGTGCCGGTGCAGACGTTGTTGCCGCACGGGATCGAGGCGCCGTCGGCGCTGGCGTCGACGACGCCGGCTCCACCCGATCCCGAGCCGCCGACACCCGAGCCCGCGGCGCCTGAAGCGCCCGCCGGTCCGCCCCCTCCCGACGCGCCGGCCGTCCCGGTCCCGCCGCCGACTCCAGATGCGCCGCCATCGCCGGTCGCCCCGCCCACCGACGACGCGTCGGAGCCATCATCGCCGTGCAGGTGGCGCGATCCGCAGCCGACCGCGGACGCGGCGATTGCGGCCACCAGCGCCAGAATCGGCCCCACCCGCATGGGGTGAGTCTTTCATGGAACGCCGCCCCGGTTCAAGGCGCGGCGCTCCGCGCCGCACGGCGTCCTTGCCTCTTCGTCCTTGTCTCTTCGTGTAGACCCGCTAGGTTGGCAGAGCGCCCACGCGCCTGAGGCCTGGCTTGCTCAAGCACTCTCCCGACGAGAACAGCGCTCCGCCCGACGACACCGGCGATGCGAGCTCCGGGCCGGCAAATGCGGCCCTGTCCGAGGGCGTCCCCGGCGCGGAGCCGCCGCTCGAGGACGAGCCGGCGCGCATCGGCAAGCACAAGACCAGCGCAGCTGGCATCCGATCGGTCTGGGAGACCACGCGGCGCGGTTTCAAGAGCATGGGCCCGCTGCGCACGCTGCGCACGCTGTCGGCGCTGAACCAGAAGGACGGTTTCGACTGCCCGAGCTGCGCGTGGCCCGACCCCGACGAGAAGCGCAAGATGGCCGAGTTCTGCGAGAACGGCGCCAAGGCCGTCACCAGCGAGGCGACGCGCGTCCGCGCCACGCCGGAGTTCTTCGCCAAGCACAGCGTCAGCGAGATGCTGGCCCGAAGCGACTACTGGCTCGAGCAGCAGGGCCGCATCACCCATCCCATGATCCGGCGTGAGGGCAGCGACCACTACGAGCCGATCGCCTGGGACGAGGCCTTCGCGATGATCGGGCGCGAGCTGCGCGCGCTGCGCTCGCCCAACGAAGCGGTGTTCTACACCTCGGGGCGGGCCAGCAACGAAGCGGCGTTCCTGTACGGATTGCTGGCGCGGCAGTTCGGCACGAACAACCTCCCGGACTGCTCGAACATGTGCCACGAGTCGAGCGGCGCCGGCATGAACCCGACGATCGGTATCGGCAAGGCGACGGTGAAGATCGAGGATTTCGCGCTCGCCGACAGCATCTTCGTGATCGGCCAGAACCCGGGCACCAACCACCCGCGCATGCTCATCGAGCTGCAAAAGGCGGCGCGCAACGGGTGCAAGATCATCAGCGTCAATCCGCTGGCCGAGACCGGGCTCATCCGCTTCAAGAACCCGCAAGAGCCGCTGAAGATGCTCGGGCGCGGCACGCCGCTCGCGTGCCTGTTCCTGCCGGTGCGCGTGAACGGTGACGTCGCGCTGCTCAAGGGCATCATGAAAGAGATGCTCGCCGCCGACCGCGCGAGCGGCGGCAAGCACCTGGCGCACGACTTCATCGCGCAACAGACCGAGGGCTTCGAACAGTTCGTCGCCGATCTCGACGCCGAGAGCTGGGATCGCATCGTCACGGAGAGCGGCCTTTCGCGCGAGCAGATCCGCGAGGCGAGCGCAATCGCGCTCGCCTCGGAGCGCATGATCTGCTGCTGGGCCATGGGCATCACCCAGCACGAGAACGGCGTGGCCAACGTCCAGACCATCGTGAACTTCGCGCTCTTGCGCGGACAGATCGGGCGTCCGGGCGCAGGGCTCTGCCCGGTGCGCGGCCACAGCAACGTGCAAGGCGATCGCACCGTGGGCATCTGGGAAAAGATGAGCCCGCAGTTCATGAAGGCGCTGGGCGCCGAGTTCGCGTTCGAACCGCCCGCCGAGCACGGCTACGACACCGTGCACGCCATCGCCGCCATGCACGAGGGTAAGGCCAGGGTGTTCGTCGCGCTGGGTGGCAACTTCGTGTCGGCGACGCCCGACACGCACTACACCTCGGAGGGGATCGCGCGCTGCGATCTCACCGTGCAGATCTCGACCAAGGTCAACCGCAGCCACCTCATCACCGGGCGGCGCGCGTTGATCCTCCCCTGCCTCGGCCGCACCGAGCGCGACCGGCAAGCGTCGGGCGAGCAGTTCGTCACCGTGGAGGACACCACCGGCGTCGTGCACCAGTCGCACGGCGTGCTCGAGCCGGCGTCACCCGAGCTGCGCAGCGAGCCGGCGATCGTGGCCGGCATCGCGATGGCGGCGCTGGCTGGCAAGACCAAGGTCGACTGGGCGGCGCTCATCGCCGACTACGATCGGATCCGAGACCACATCGAGCACGTCGTCCCCGGGTTCACGCAGTACAACGTCCGCGCGCGCGAACCCGGAGGCTTCTACCTGCCGAACGCCCCGCGAGAGGGGAAGTTCTCCACGCCGTCGGCGCGCGCCCGCTTCACGGTGCACCCGATCCCGCAACACACGGCGCGGCTGGCGAAGGGCCAGCTGTTGCTGACGACCATCCGCAGCCACGATCAATTCAACACCACGATTTACGGCGAAGACGACCGCTACCGCGGCGTCTACGGCGGCCGGCGGGTGATCTTTCTCAACGCCGGCGACATGGCCGAGCAGGGCATCAAGCCCCGCGACTGGCTCGACATCACCAGCCACCACGGCTCCGAGCGGCGGCGCGTCGTGCGCTTCCAGGCGATCGCCTACGACATCCCGCGCGGCTGCGCCGCTGCGTATTTCCCCGAGACCAACCCGCTGGTGCCGGTCACGAGCGTCGCAGCCGGCAGCAACCAGCCGACGTCGAAGTCGCTGGTGATCTCGCTCGAGCCGTCGGCGTCGGCAGCTTGATCGCTTCCGCAACTCGGCAGCCCGACAGGGCGCCGTGCGCGCCCTCACCCCCCCTGCGAAATTTTCACGCATTCTCAACACCCGCCGCGCGGAGTACTAAACGACAATCGAAAGTCGTCGCTTCACCGTCGTGCGCTCGTTGATTGCCGCGGCGTGGCTGTTCGCCAGCGGCTGCTCGGACGCGCCAGCGACGAGCACCTGTCCGAACGACTACCCCGCCACCTGTCCTGGCGGTGCGTCCACGTTCGCGGCCGACGTCGCACCGCTGATCCAGACACGTTGCGCCTTCTGCCACGAGCCCGGCAAGGAGCTGCCGACGCTGGACAACTACGGCGACATCTTCGCTGCTGGCTCGCGCATTCTCATGCAGCTCACCCATTGCCCCGCGCTGATGCCTCCAGCCCCGTACCCGCCGCTGTCTTCTGACGAGCGGCGGGTCGTCCTCAGCTGGTTCGCGTGCGGGGCGATGGAGAACTGACCGACGGGCGTTCAGCCGGCGTGCGGCACGGGTGGGTGCTCGCCCGGCGGGGACCCGAGCAGGCTCTGCGCGCGCCGTTGCGCGATCTCGGCGATGGTCTTGCGCACCTCGGCCTCGCTCCCCTCGCGCGCGCCGAAGGATCCGCCCAGCGTGGCGTGACTCCAGCCCCCGAGCAGCCCGCTTCCCACGGAGCCTGCCTGCCCGCGCAAGTAAGCTTCATCCGGATCGACGTAGGTCATCCACGGCGGCCCATTCAGCTCCCAGTCGGCCATCGTCCGCCTCCCTTTTTGTTCCTGTGTTCACAAAGGGAAAGCATCGCGGACCGCGCCGTCAAGGGGCGGCCGCGACATCACGTCGCGGTTCGCAACGGCAGCTCGAGCGCAGCGCGTGGCCGGATCTCGGCCCGCGCGACGTCTTCTGGTCATGACGAAGCGATCAGTGCGATCCGGAAGGTTGACGTCAGCGCGCGGCGCAGCGCTGATGACGATGGGTGTCGTGCTCGGCGGCGGTTGCGGCGACGGAAGGCGGCTCTCGAACGACGTGACGCCAGAGGCCGCGACCCATCGGCTCGCCAGCTACGAGCACACCTGCGCGATTCGACAGAGCGGGCTCTTCTGCTGGGGCTACGATTCGCTCGGTCAGCTGGGGACTGGCACGACGGCTGACGGTTTCGTGGGCCCCGTCGAGGCCGTCGTGGCGGGCGCCGACGCCGTCGAGGTTGCGGTGGGCACGACCCACACCTGCGTCCGGCACGCGTCCGGACAGGTTAGCTGCTGGGGCGGAAACAACTACGGACAGCTCGGCGGCGGCACAGTGAGCCCCTTCTCGACCGACGCCGTCACCGTCCCCGGCATCGACGACGCGCTCGAGGTCGCCGCCGGCTTCGACTCGACCTGCGTCCGCCGCACCGACGGAACCGTCGCCTGCTGGGGAGCCGCCGAGGCGCCCGCGACGAACCCCGGTTCACTGGTTCCGGTCGCGATCCGCGGGCTCACCGACGTGGTCCAGCTGGTGGGAAGCAACTACGACTACTGCGCGCGCCAGGGCGACGGAAACGTCAGCTGCTGGACGTTCTCCTACAACGGCCCCGGCGCGCCGGCGCCGGCGGGTCTGCCTGCGGCGCGCGAGATGTCGGCGGCACACACGGTGTGCGTCGTGTCGGCCGCGTCCGGCGAGGTAGTGTGTCACGACGACGCGGTCCCACCGCCGAGCCCGGTTCCGGGTCTCACCAACCCGATCAAGCTCTCCGCCGGCGAGACCGTGACCTGCGCGCTCGACGCGAACGGCGGCGTGACCTGCCTCGATATCTTCGGGTTTCTGGCCCAGACCACAGTGACCGGTCAAGTGATCGCGTTTCCGGCGGACATTCCCGCCGTCGACATCGCCGTCGGCGCATTCGGCTTCTGTGCTCTTCGCGGGGACGACAGCATCGCCTGCCTCACCGAGCCGGCCACGACGTTGACGCCGGTCGGCAACCTGCCGCCGTGAACCCATCTTTTCACCGCCGGGCGTGGCCGGATCTTCGAGCGCCGTTCGTCTTCCAAAAGAGCGGATCATGTCGCCGATGGCCGAGCCCACGCACCTGGCTTTCGACGACGCCTATCGTCGCGTGTTTCCGATGATCCTCAACAAGTGCCGCCGCATGATCAGGGACGCCGCCGAATCCCAGGACCTGGCGCAGGAGGTCTTCGTGCGCCTCTGGCGCTCGCGCGAGATGATCACCGACCCGCGCGCGCTCACCGCGTGGCTCTATCGGACCTGCACGCGCCTGGCGATCGATCGCTCGCGCAGCCGCGGGCGCCATGACGTCGCGCTGGCGGCGATCGCGGCAGGCAGCGACGGCCAGGGCGCCGCCAGTCCGGAGCAACAGAGCACCAGCCGCCGCGCGCTGGCGCAGGTGGCCGCGCGCACGCCGGCGCGCGAGCTCGAGGTCGCGCTCTTGAGCCGCGTCGACGAGCTCGGCCACGCCGAGATCGCGGAGGTCGTCGGCATCAGCGAGCGCACGGTGCGCCGGCTCCTGGTTCGTTTCGACGAGCGCGTCCGCGCGATGCGCGCCACCGCGGGAGAAGGGCCATGACCAGACGAAGCGCCGATCCGCCAGGCTCCGCGTCTAGCCAGGACCACCCGTCGTATCTGGAGCTGGATCGCTTCGCGCTCGGGGCTCCCGGCACGCTCACCACGACGGCGCACGTCGGCGCCTGCGATCGCTGCCGCCGCCACGTCGAAAGCCTGCGCGAGGCACCGCCGATTCCGCCCGGCCTGCGCGACCGGCTCGCGTCGCCGGCAGCCTCCGCGCCGGTATCGGCGGTGCGCCGCTGGCTGGCGTGGCTTCGCGGGCCGCGCATCGGCGCCGTCGGGCTCGCGGGCGCGGTGGCGATCGCCGCCCTGCTCTGGGTGGCCCGTGAGTCTCACCCACCGCGAATCGAGTACGATGGCGCCAAGGGCTTGCCCTCGGTCTGGATCTACGTGAAGCACGACAACGACCTGGCGCTGTGGGATGGCGAGCGGCCCCTCGAGGCCCGGGATCGCCTGCGCATGAAGATCGATCCCCAGGACTTGACCCACGTCGACGTCTTCACGCGCGACGAAGCGGCCGGCGCCGGCAGCCCGCTGGCTCCGATCTTCGACGGGCGCCTGCAACCCGGCGCGGTCACCACGCTGCCGGCGGCGTGGCAGGTCGACGGCAACAGCCCGCGCGAGTCGTTGATCGTGGTGCTCTCGCGCGATGGCGTCTCGGCCCGCGAGGCGCAGCGATTCCTGCACGACGGCGCGCCCGCCGGTGTCTGGCTGCGCCGGTTCGAGCTCCGCCGCGCGGCCGCGGCGGGCCGGCCCCCGGAGCGCGCGCCGTGACTCGCGCGCTCGCGATTCGCTGGCTCGCGAGCCTGGCCGCCGTCGCGCTGGTCGCGACCGCGACTCGGGCCGCTCACGCGCAACCGCCGCGGCGCCTGGCGCTGATCGTCGGCGCCGACGGCGCGCCGCCGGGGCGCCGCACCCTGCGCTATTCGCACGACGACGCCCGCCGCGTCGCCGAGGTGCTGGTCAGCGTCGCTGGCTTCGACGGCGGCGATGTGTCGGTGCTGCTCGATCCGCAGCCACAAGCGGTGCTCGACGCCCTCGACGGCTTGCTGCGCGAGGCCGACGCAGCGGGCCGCGAAGCGGTGCTGTTCTTCTACTACTCGGGCCACGCCGACGACACCGCGCTCTACCCTGCCGGCCGCACGTTGCCGATGGCCGACCTCAAGCCGCGCCTCGAAGACGCGCGCGCCAAGGTGCGCATCGGCATCATCGACAGCTGCCGCGGCGGCGGCTGGACCGGCACAAAGGGGCTGACGGCGGCCGAGCCCTTCGACGTGAACGTGCCGCTCGGGCTGTCGAACGAGGGCTCGATCTTCATCGCGTCGAGCTCCGGCCTCGAGAACGCGCACGAGTCGGAGTCGCTGCGCGGGTCCTTCTTCACCCACCACTGGAACGGCGGCATGATGGGCGCGGCCGATCGCAACGGCGACGGGCGCGTCACCATGAGCGAGGCGTTCGAGTACGCGCGCATGCTGACCATCCGCGACACCGCGCTGGTCACGCAGACGCCGCAACACCCGAGCTTCCACATGAACCTGAGCGGGCGGCAGGACTTCACGCTCGCGTCGGTGCCGTCGCGCGGCAGCGCGCTCGAGCTCGAGCAGCGGCAGGGGCCGCTCGAACTGGTCAACCTGGACAGCGGCCTCGTCGTGCTGGAGAGCGCGCGGGGGCGGACCGTGCTGCGGCTGGCGGTGACGCCGGGGCGCTACCTGGTCCGCCGCCGTGACGTCGCCGGGATCTGGGCACGCGAAGTCGAGGTCCCGGCGGACGGCCAGGCCCGCCTGAACGAGGATCAGCTGCAGCTGGTGCGGCCGTCGGCGCTGGCGGCCAAGGACGCGGTGCCCCGCATCGACACGGCGCCGGTCGTGCCGCCCGGCCACTTTGGGCTGGGCTTCAACTTCGGCGTGCGCCATGCGCGCGTGATGGATCCGGGGCTGCGCTTGACCAACGCGGCCGGCGACATCGCCGGGATCCTGCGCGCCGCCTACGGGTTCGCGCCCGACTGGCACGCGGTGCTGCCGCTGGCGGTGGCGCACGCCGCGCGCTGGGACGACGACTGGCAGTCGGTGTTCTGGGCCGGCTTGCCCGTGCTCGGCGCGGCGCGCGAGAACCTGAGGGGAACCATCGTCAACGGCGCCGTGGGCGCCGGCTTCGATTTTCAGCGCGCCGCCGGCGGCGGAGGCGATCTGAATTGGGGGTTGAGCGTTCTCGGCGCGTTCGCCTGGGTCGAGCACCCGGTCGAGAGCTGCTTGGTCGGTCTCGGACCACCCTCGCAATGCACACCGGTCGAGCCGGCCTCGTCCCCACCGGACACCTGGACCGTGCAGCTGACCGCGGGATACACGCACCGCCTGGCCGATGTGGTCACGCTCAACCTCGCTGTCGGCGTCGCCGGCAACGCGGTCGCGAGCGGCGACCTGCCCACGCTCGGGTGGCGCGAACCTTCATTCGATCCGCTGCTGGCGATCGGAGCGCTGCAACGCCGCGGCCTGCTGCCGCAGCCCTTGATCCGCGTCGACGTGAGCGACACCATGGCGCTCGACGTCTACGCCGCGGTCGCCTACCAGCTGGCGACGCGCACGATCACCGAATCGTACCTCGGCGGCGCCAGCTGGGCCTGGTAGCGCGCCGCCTATTCGAGACCGCTCTCGAGCCGGCGCATCAGCTCGCTGACGCAGGCACGATCGGCGGTGGCGAGCCGCCCCTGCGCGTCACACTTCGCGAGCAAGGTCTCTGCGAGCGCGCGACCTGTCGCCGCCTCCGGCAACACCGGCTCGAGCGACCGCAACACCGCGATCAGCGTCCTGACCGTCGACGCGTCGTCGCGGCGGTTGTCGAAGACCACGCGAGCTTCGGGGCGCGCGCAGGTCTCGCGCGTCCAGCGTTCCAGCCAGCGCGCGAGCGCCGCCATCTTTTCGTAGTCGAGCTTCTCGGGCGTGTCGTCGGGCGTGTGGTAGTGGCGCGAGCGCCCGCAGGTCAGAAACACGAACGGGACGCCGCGGTTCCAGAATGCGTCGTAATCGCTGAGCGGCGGAATGATCTCGGCGTCGAGCCGGCGCACCCACAGGCGGGGCTCGACCTCGGCGAGCGCGTCGAGGTGCGCCGCGGTCCCGACGCTGCGTTCCGCGCCCAGCGCGAAGATGCTTCCACGCACGTCCGCCGGAAACCGCTCGTCGCCGAGCGCGTGACCGACGATGTCCATGCACAGCATGGCGTCGATGCGGTCGAGCGGAACTGGCGAGTGCGCCGCGTACCACTCGGAGCCCATGGCGTCGCTGAGAAAATACGGCGGCTCCTCGCTGTCAAAGGCAGCCAGCAGCACGCCGCGCCGTTGCGGGCGCTCGTGCGCGAGCGCGTGTGCCACGGTGACCAGCACGGCGATCGCGGACGCGTTGTCGTCGGCGCCCCAGTAGGTTTTGCGACCGTGACGGCCAAGATGGTCGTGGTGCGCCGCCAGCAGCACCCAGCGCT
>CAZNCQ010000270.1:2469-10113 GCA_964571275.1 uncultured Myxococcales bacterium | reverse complement strand
ACCTGCGCCGGGTGGGTGTTGAACCACAGGAACCCGATGCCGGCGCCGCCCATGGCGCCGCAGAACACCGCGAGCTCGCCGGCGCCCGTGACGTGCGGCATGCCCAGGTACTCGGCGATGTTGAAGTTGCGCAGCGTCGTGCCGGCCGCGTAGGCGAGCAGCAAGAACGTGAACGAGCAGATGATCACCGGCCCGATGGCCAGGCCGTCGAGCCCGTCGGTCAAGTTGACCGCCTGCGAGCTGCCGACGACGACGAAGATGCCGAACGCGATGTAGAGCCCGAGCGGCAGCACCAGCGAGTGGTGGTGGAAGTTGACCAGCGGCGCCGCCAGGTGCAACCGCAGCTCGGGCGCGAGCGCGTCGCCCCCGAACAACCAGGCGATGGCGAACCCGCCGATCAGCATCTCGAGCGCGAGCTTGAACCGGCCGGGCAAACCCTTCTTGTTGCGCTTCGAGATCTTGAGATAGTCGTCGATGAACCCGACCGCGCCGAAGCCGACCGTCACCAGCAGCGTCAGCCAGACGAGCGGGCTGCGCAGGTCGCACCAGAGCAGCGTCGCCATGACCAGCGCCAGGATGATCAGCGCGCCGCCCATCGTCGGCGTCCCCTTCTTCGACGCGTGGCTGGCCGGACCGTCGTCGCGGATCACCTCGCCCAGCTGCCGTTCGCGCGCGCGCCGGATGAACCAGGGCGCGACGAGGAACGTGATCAGCAGCGACGTCAGCGTCGCCAGGCCGACCCGCGTCGAGACGTAGCGAAAGACGTTCGCGCCGGGGATCCGTTCGCGCAGGGTGTTGAAGAGATGGAAAAGCATCGGTTACCTCGCGTCTTCTTCTCGACGATTCAGGTTCCCTCGAGCTCGCGCCCCAGCGCCTCGACCGCGCGCTCGAGCTTCATCCCCCTCGACGCCTTCACCAGGATCCAGTCGCCCGGGTTGGTCCAGCGCGCGACGGTGCGCGCCGCGTCCTCCGCGCTGGGCGCGACCACCGCGTGCGCTGGATCGAGCCCCGCCGCGCGCGCGCCGGCGACGATCTCCTCGCCCATCGGTCCGACGCCGGCCAGGCCGCCGCTCAGCTGGCGCGCCGCCTCGGCGCCGATCTCGCGGTGTAACGCCTGCGCGTCGGGACCGACCTCTTTCATGTCGCCCAGGATCGCAAAGCCGCGCGCTCCGCCGATCGCCGATGCCGCGATCGACGCCAGCGCCGCGCGCATCGACGCCGGGTTGGCGTTGTAGCAATCGTCGAGGATCGTGCGGCCGCCCGCCGCGATCACCGCCGATCGGTGCGGCGGCAGCGTGGGCGTCTCGAGCGCGCGTGCCGCGGCCAGGATCGGCACGCCGGCCGCCAGCGCTACCGCCAGCGCCGCGGCGCCGTTGCGCGCGTTGTGCGCGCCGGCGAGCGGCAAGCGCACCACGACCGGCAGACGGCGTACGGCGTAGCGGACAATGCTGCCGTTGACGCCCGCCGGGATCACTTCCAGCGTGTGAACGTCTCCGCGACGACCACCGTCGAAGTAGACGCGGCGTTCGGCGGGGATCGACGCGCTGTCGGCCTCGGCCTCGATCAACGGATCACCGGCCGGCAGCACCGCGATGCCGCCGCGGCCCCCGCTGCCATCGTTCGCGCGGTAGAGCCCGTGGAAGAGCTCACCCTTGGCGTGCGCGACCTCTTCGAGCGATCCCAGACGCTCGAGGTGCGCGCCCGCGACGTTCGTGATGAGCCCGATGTGCGGCTTCGCGATGCGCGCGAGCAGCGCGATCTCGCCGCGGCCGCGCATCGCCATCTCCAGCACCCAGAACGCTTCGCCGCCGGTCGCCGAAAGGATGGTCATCGGCAAGCCGATCTCGGTGTTGAGGCTTCCGGGGGTGCGCATCACCGCGCCCGCCGAGCCGAGCGCGGCGGCGATCAGCTCCTTGGTCGTGGTCTTGCCGTTCGAACCGGTGACGCCGATGACCTGGCCGGCGAAGAGCGCACGCACCGCCGACGCCAGGTCGCCGAGCGCGACCAGCGGATCGGCGACGGCGACGACGCTGGCGCTCTCGCAGTCGGGCGGCACACCGCGCCCGGCGGCCACGACGATCACCGATGCGCCGGCCGCGGCCGCGGCCGCGCAGAACGAGAACCCATCGACGGAGGCACCGGGCAACGCGAAGAAGATCTGGCCGCGCGCGACCTGCCGGCTGTCATAAGCACCGCCAGCGAAGCGGTCTGAGAAGTGGTCGACGCCGCCGCGAGCGCTGCCCGCGGCGCGCCCGGCGTGGAGCAGCGTCCCCCGCATCGCGGCGAGCGCGAAGTCCAGAGTGTGCGTGGCGGGCGCGGCGGTCATGTCGTGATCTGCGACGCTGTCACAGCCGCGAGCGCAGCGGAAGCCTCTTCGCGATCGTCGAAGTGGATCTTTGTCTTGCCGAGGATCTGGTAGTCCTCATGTCCCTTGCCCGCGATGAGCAGGACGTCGCCGGGCCGGCACGCTGCCGCGGCGCGCCGGATCGCGCTGCGGCGATCGCTCTCGCGGTGAAAGCCGCGCGCCGCCGACGCCAGGGCCGCCGCGTCGAGCTCGGGGATCGATTCGCGGCGGACGCCGGCGACGATCATGTCCAGGATCGACTCCGGCTCTTCCGTGCGCGGATTGTCGGAAGTGACGACGGCGATGTCGGCGTCCCGCGCCGCGATCTGCCCCATGATCGGACGTTTGCCGTTGTCGCGGTCGCCGCCGCAGCCAAACACGACGACGACGCGACCGGTGGTCAGCGGGCGCACCGCGGCGATCGCGCGCTCGAGCGCGTCGGGCGTGTGCGAGTAGTCGACCAGGCACAGGACCCCGCGCGCGTTGGCGACGCGTTCGAGCCGCCCTGGCACGCCGCCGAGGCGCGCCAGACCTGCCGTGATCGCGTCCCGGTCGAGGCCCTGGCCGACCGCCATCCCGACGGCGAGCGCCAGGTTCGACAGGTTGAACCCGCCCACCAGCGGCGAGGCGATGTCGAGCGGGCCGAGCGGCGTCTCGATCTGAAGTTGCCAGCCCGCCGCCGATTGCGCGGCGCGGGTCACCACGACCTCGGCGCCGCCGGCCGCGCGCGCACCATCCGGCGTGAGCGCGACGCTCAACGCGCGCGCCCCGCGCAGCCGCGCGCGCATGCGCTGGCCTTCGTGCTGGTCGGCAAAGAAGACACCCACCGCGCCGCTGTCGCGCATCAAGCGCTCGAACAGGATCGCCTTGGCGTCGAAGTACCGATCCATCGTGCCGTGATAGTCGAGGTGATCCTGGGTCACGTTGGTGAGCCCCGCGACCAGGAAGCGGCAGCCTTCCAGGCGTCCCTGCTCCAGCGCTTGCGACGTGGCCTCGAGGACGACGTCGGTGGTGCCGGCCGCGCGCATCTCGCCGATCACCGACTGGAGCACCAGCGGCGCCGGTGTGGTCCAGCTTGCCTCGCGCGCGCCGCCCGGCCAGGCGGCGGCCCGTACGTTGACGGTGCCGATGACGCCGGGGCTGCGACCCGCCGCCAGCAGGATCGACTCCAGAAGAAAGGTCGTCGTGGTCTTGCCGTTGGTGCCGGTCACCGCGATCAGGTCCAGTGCCCCCGCCCCTCCGAAGCGGTTGGCGGCGATCACCCCCAGCGCGCGCCGCGCGCTGCCCACGCGCACGACGACGCCCGCAAACCCAGGGAACAACGTCGGCGCCGGTCCCTCGATCACCAGCACGCGCGCCCCGCGCGCGACGACGTCGGGCACGAACTGGCGCGCGTCGATCTTGGTGCCAGGCACGGCGACGAAGAGGTCGCCCGGCTGCACCTGGCGCGAGTCGTCGCGCACCTCGGCCACCTCGACGTCGAGCGCACCAGCGGGCAGGCCCGCGCGGTCGACGTCGGCGACGCCTTCCAGCAGCGCGCCCAGGCGGAAGGGGCCGGCGCCGCTCATTCGTGCCGTCCAAAAGCGATCCGGCAGAGCGTCCCGCGCGCAACCAGGCCCGGCGCCGGCCGTTGCTGAATCGCAACGCCGCTGGCGGCGCCGCGGCTCTCGTCGAACGCCAGCTCGACGCCGCTGCGGTGCGCGGCGCGGATCGCCTCGGCGATGGTCATGCCGGTGAAGTTCGGCAGGTTGACCTTGGCCGCCGCGGCGCCGTCGGAGGGCGCGCCCTCGGCACCGGCGACTTCGTCCCACTCGCGCGCGGAATCGTCCGCGATCGCCTCGTCCGCGTCGCCCGCGACGGGAACCTCGACGGCCGGCAGATCGCTCGCCGGCCCGTCGTCGTCGTCGGAGGATGCGCCGGCGCCGGCGCTCGCGGCCGGCGGCGGCGGCGGCGTCTTGCGCGACGGCGATGCGCCGTTGCCGGCCGCCGTCGCGACGACCGGCCCGACCGGCGGCACGTGCAGGTAGCGCAGCGCCTGCTCGGCGATCTCCTTGAACACCGGCGCCGCGACCGCACCACCCATGTGGCTGCCCTCCGGCTCATCCATCATCACGATGAGCGCGATGCGCGGGTTCTGCGCCGGCGCGAAACCAACGAACGACGCCACATACTTTTGCGGATCGTAGTGGCCGCCGATCGCCTTCTGCGCCGTGCCGGTCTTCCCGGCGACGGGATAGCCGTCGATCGCGGCTTGACGGGCGGTGCCCCCGGTCTCGGTCACGCCGCGCATGATCCCAACCATGGCACGCGCGGTCGCTTCCGACATCACGCGCCGCTCCTCCTCGGCCGCCGGGATCTCGACGGCGCCCTCGGGCGAGGCGATGCGCGCGACGATGCGCGGTCGATGATAGACGCCGCCCGCCGCGATCGCCGACACGCCGGCGATGACTTGAAGAGGCGTGACCGCTATGCCGTGGCCGAACGAGACGTTGGCAAAGCCGATGTCGCCCCACTTCTCGACCGGCCGCAGGACGCCGGTGCGCTCGCCCGGCAGGCCGATCTCGGTGGACCGCCCGAAGCCGTAGCGCTCCAGCGCCTCGGCCAGCCGCTCGCGTCCGAGCCGGCGCGCGATCTTGGTCGCGCCGATGTTGCTGGAGAACTTGAAGACCTCGGCGACCGTGAGCACCCCGTGCGGGTGCGTATCGTGGATGGTGTACTTGCCGACCATCATCTTGCCCATCAGGCAATCGAAGCGGTCGTCCGGGCGCACCACGCCGGCATCCAGCGCCGACGCGATCGTGAAGGTCTTCATGGTCGAGCCGGGCTCGAACGTGTCGGTGATCGCGCGGTCGCGCGCGCCGGCCTCGGCCGCGCCCGTGGCATCGTTGGGATTGAAGGATGGTACGGAGGCCATCGCCAACACCTCTCCGGTCTGCGGATCCATCATCACCGCGACCACGGCCTTGGCGTGGGTGCGCACCGCCGCGTCGGCGATCGCGCGCTCGGTGATGAACGTCAGGTAGCGGTCGATGGTCAGCACGACGTCGCTGCCGGCGGCGCTGCTGGTGTCGGTCGCCGACTCGACGTAGAGCTCGCGCCCGAGCGCGTCGCGCACGCCCTGCACCGACGACCCGCTGCCGCGCAGGTAGCTGTCGAACGCCAGCTCGACGCCGTCGAGCCCGCGCCCGTCCGAGCCGGCGGTCCCCATCACCGTCGCCGCCAGCCCGCGATTGGGGTAAAAGCGCCGCGGCTCGCGCGTGAACGCCACGCCGGGCAGATTCAACGCGCGCACGGCGCTGACCTCATCCGACGTGACCTTGCGCTTGACCCAGGCGAAGTAGCGGCGCTGCGCCAATCGCTTTTCCAGGTCATGCGCGTCCACCCCCAGGACGCGCGCCAGCCGGCGCGACGCCTCGTGCACATCGGCGAACCGGCGCGGATTGCAGTAGATCGAGTCGACGTCGGCCGTCGACGCCAGCTCGGCGCCGTTGCGATCGAGGATCCGCCCGCGCCGCGGCGGCAGCTCGATCTCGCGCAAGTACTGCTCCTCGGCCATGACCTTGAGCCGCTCGCCCTGGCCGATCTGCAGATTGAACGCGCGCTTGCCGACGGCGGCGAAGAGCGCACCGAACGCGACGCCGCACGCGATGAGCCGGACGCGCGTCCAGCGCGTGGCGGCGCTCAAGGGCGGCCTCGACGCGGAATCGTCACCGAGACACGCACGGGCGCCGCGACCGTCGCGTCCGCCGGCGGGCCGCGGACGATGTCGCCGGGCGCGGGCGGCCCCATCTGCAGCTTGTCGCGCGCCAGACCGACGATGCGATCGGGATCCTTGAGCATGCCGATCTCGATGTGCAGGCGCCGGCGCTCCTCCTCGAGCTCGGTGTTCAGCTTGCGCTCCTTGCCGAGCGCATACGCGACCTCGATCGCCTTCATGCGCACGGCGACGTGCATCAGCGCGCCCGCCGTCGCCAGCGCCAGCAAGAACCCGCCGACGCCGATGCCGCCGGCCACGCGACGCCGCCGTCTGTCATCAAACGGGGCCACCGCCTAGATCCTCTCCGCCGCGCGCAGCTTGGCCGAGCGCGCGCGCGGGTTGCGCTCCCGCTCCTCGTCACCGGCGACGATCACGTGCTTGTTCAGCAGGCGCACGCGCGGCGCCGCCGCAGTGCCGCCGCGCCCGGCCAGCTCGCGCAGCCGGCGCTTGACGATGCGGTCCTCCAGCGAGTGGAACGCGATGATGCACAGGCGTCCACCCGGCCGCAGGCAGTCGGCCATCTGGTCGAGCAGCCGGTCGATCTGCGTCAGCTCCTGATTCACGGCGATGCGCAGCGCCTGGAACGTGCGCGTCGCCGGGTTCTTGTGCCATTCGTGCCGGGGCATGGCGCGCGCGACGATCGTGCCGAGCGCGCCGGTCGAGTCGAGCTCACCGCGGTCGCGCGCCTCGACGATCGCGCGCGCGATCCGCCGGGCGTAGCGCTCTTCGCCGTAGTCGCGAATGATCGTCTCCAGCTCTTCCTCGTCGATGCGGCGCAGGAGATCGCCGGCGGTCTCGCCCTGGCTTTGATCCATGCGCATGTCGAGCGGACCGGACTCCCGAAAAGAGAAGCCCCGCTCCGGGCGGTCGAGCTGCGGTGACGACACGCCGAGGTCGACCAGAAATCCATCGACGGGGACGGCGCCGACGCGGGTCAGGACTTCCTGAACCTGAGAGAACGGCGTGTGGACCAGCGTGACGCGGTCCCCGAACTCGGCGAGCGTGGCGCCGGCCGCGGCGATCGCGTCCCGGTCGCGGTCCAGGCCGACCAGGCGACCATCGGGCGCGGAACGGCGCAGAATCTCCCGGGCGTGCCCGCCCAGGCCGATCGTGGCGTCGCAGTACCGCCCTCCTGGGCGTGGCGCCAGCCACTCCATGACCTCGTTGAGCAGCACTGGCTCGTGTCCGTCCGACATTCGACCTTCGATTCTTGCCCGAGTGACCGAGGTGTCAAGTTTTGCCCCTGGGCTTTTCCCAATGATTGCAATGCGATCTGTGAAGTCCACCCATGGGCTTTCCGCGCGGTCCGCCCGGGTCCGGGGGAACCTGCGCGGACGCGAACATCAGGAAAGACCCCGAGCGACCGAGCCAGGTTAAGAGGGCGCAGGCTCGAGCCATTTCACGGACTGGATCGCGCGTCGTCCCACACATTTCCCTGTTGGCAGAATGTGCAAGAGCTGTGCATAAAGGGTTGCCAAAGGTGTTGGCAAAGCTGTGGCAAAAGCTGTGGCAAAAGCTGTGGCAAAAGCTGTGGATCGCCCTG
>CAZNCQ010000270.1:0-2369 GCA_964571275.1 uncultured Myxococcales bacterium | reverse complement strand
AAAGCTGTGGCAAAAGCTGTGGCAAAAGCTGTGGCAAAAGCTGTGGATCGCCCTGTGAATAACCCCCTGGATGGGCGCTGCTAACCCCGCTTGACGAAAGGATTCTGGGTCTATACGATGTCGCGCACTGTTGGAGTGATACGCAAGGTGCGAGAACCGACGGCCTAACGTATGGAGATGGGGATGGACGCCAAATTTTTCGAGCTTGATGCCAAGATGGATTTGCTTCGCGCGAAGCTCGCGAGCTTTCCGTCAAACATCATAAAGGACTACCAGGATCGACTCGACGTCTCCTGGATCTTCCATGACAACGCGCTCGAGGGCGTCGTCCTTTCTTACTCTGAGCTGAAGGCGGCGATCGATCAGCGGATCATCAGCGACGTCACGCTGATCCCGATGTACGAAGAAGTTCGCAACCACAAGCTGGCCGTGGACTTCGTGCGAGAAGGACAGAACGCCGGGCAGAGCGCGGGACAGAGTGCAGGGAACGCGGCGAAGAAGCCGATACCGATCGATCTCGAGCTGGTGCGCAAGCTGTACGCGATCCTGACGCCCGAAGCGGCGGCCAAGGGATACCCGTACCGACGGGAGAACCCCCTGCACCGGCTCTACTATCACGAGATCGCCGCGCCCGAGAAGATCTCCTACAAGATGCGGAAGCTCGGCGAATGGCTCGAGTCGGAGGAGTTCCGTGATCTGCATCCGATCACGCGCGCGACGAAGGCGCACTTCCGCGTGCTCAGCACGTACCCCTGGACGAAGAACTCCGGGAAGGTCGCCCGCCTGCTGATGAACTTCATGTTGATCCGCCATGGCTACCTGCCGGCGGTGATCCACTCGATCGAGCGGCAGCGGTACTACGAGGTGCTGCGCTACGAGAACGAGGGCTTGTTGAATCTGGTCGTCGAGTCGCTGGAGAACAGCATCGAGACCACCAACAAGTTCTTGGACGAGCTGAACGGGCTGCGCCTGCGGCGCGCGTCCTAAGTCCGTCCTCGTCGCCGTGCTCGTTCCCCGATCGGCCGGGCGAACCGTTGCGTGGTGCACGCGCCACGTGTGCCGCCTGCGTCGCGAGGACGGCGACGAGGACGAGGACGACTACGGGGCGGAAAAAAAAACGCGCCGGGAGGCTGGCTCACCGGCGCGTGGATCCGCTAGTAGACTGGTCTGAGCTAGCACCCACCTGGGCGCCGCCCGATCTGTGGGGATTCGACGCGAGCCTCGTCGAATCTTCCGGTTGCTGTCTATAAGGCTCGAGACGTCACAAGAACAGGCTGGTCCTGAGGAGGTCTAACTCCGACCGGGTTCCTTAGATCCGAGTCGGTGCAGGTGGCGAAGAGGCTCCCTATCGATCTTGAGGGTACATTTGGCCATGCGTTTCTCCTCCTTCTTGGGCCAGTCGCTCGCGGATGCCCTGATTCAAATCCTAGCGTGGGTGCCGAAAGAGCGCCACATCTGCTAGGTTCCGCCGGCGATGGATGACCGAAGGGAAGGTGCGATGAGCGACGGGAAAAATTCGCGATGACCACGGCCAAGAGCGGCGGACGGGGCGCACGTTTCCAGACGGCCATGGATCCGGCGGCGGCCGCGCTCAACGCGTCGATCGACTTCGACCGGCGGTTGTTGCGCGACGATGTGCGCGGCAGCCAGGCACATGCGCGGATGTTGGCGGCGGTGGGACTCATCACACCCGCAGATGCCGACGCGATTGTTAACGGGCTGGAAACAGTCGCCCGCGAATTCGAGAGCGGCGAACGACGGCTGGATCCGGCGATGGAAGACATCCACATGAACGTGGAGACCCGCCTGACCGAGCTCATCGGCGAGCCGGGCCGCCGCCTGCACACGGCGCGCAGCCGCAACGACCAGGTCGCGACGGATCTAAAATTGTACGCGCGCGCCGCCGCGGCCGAGCTGGCGACCGCGATCGATCGCGCGCGCGTCGCGCTGTGCCGCCGCGCGCGGGAGCATGCCGACACCCTGTTGCCGGGCTACACCCACCTGCAGCGCGCGCAGGCGATCACGCTCGGACACCACCTGATGGCGTACTGCGAGATGTTGACGCGCGACCGCGGGCGGCTGCTCGACGCCGCGCGCCGCGCGGGACAGTCGCCGCTGGGCTCGGGCGCGCTGGCGGCCACCGGCCTGCCGATCGACCGCGCGCGCACGGCGGCGTCACTGGACTTCGAGGAGCCGACCCACAACAGCCTCGATGCGGTCTCCGACCGTGACTTCGCCGCGGAGATCGCGTTCGCGTGCGCGCTGCTGGGCGTGCACTTGTCGCGATTGGGCGAGGAGCTGGTGCTCTGGTCGACGACCGAGTTCGGGTTCGTGCGCCTCGGCGAGGGTTACTGCTCGGGCAGCTCGCT
>CAZNCQ010000269.1:0-10117 GCA_964571275.1 uncultured Myxococcales bacterium | reverse complement strand
GCTCGGTCGGCACTGTCCAAAAGCGTAGCACAGGACCGGCGCGCAAGTCAGCGCCAGCGTGTGCGCCAGGCGTCGCCCGGCTGCTACTTCCCGGTTGCTACTTGGCGACCACGCCGGGCTTCTGGACGAGCACCTCGTCGATGATGCCGTATTCCTTCGACTCGATGGCGCTCATGAAGTAGTCGCGCTCGGTGTCAGACTTGATGCGATCGAGCGGCTGGCCGGTGTGCTTGACCAGGAGCTCGTTGAGCTTGTCGCGCGTGCGCAGGATCTCGCGTGCGTGGATGTCGATGTCGGTTGCCTGGCCCTGGAATCCGCCCAGCGGCTGGTGGATCAGGATGCGCGCGTGCGGCAGTGAAAAGCGCTTGCCCTTGGCGCCCGACGCCAGCAGGAAGGCGCCCATCGACGCCGCCTGGCCCATGCAGAACGTCGCCACGTCGGGGCGCACGTACTGCATGGTGTCGTAGATCGCCATCCCCGCCGTGACCATGCCGCCCGGCGAATTGATGTAGAGCATGATGTCCTTGTCGGGATCTTCGCTCTCGAGGAACAGCAACTGGGCGATGATGATGTTCGCCACCTGGTCGTCGACTGCCGTGCCGAGGAAGATGATCCGGTCCTTGAGAAGGCGGGAAAAGATGTCCCAGCCGCGCTCGCCCCGGTGAGTCTGCTCGATGACGGTCGGGATGATGAAGTTGCCCGTGGCGGGCGGCGGCGCGTCGAAGGGACCGAAGGGATGGGTCATTGCCGTGCTCATGGCCTTGCTCATGGCTTTTTCCGTTTCTTCGCGGCCAGCTCTGCGGCCGCCTCATCGGGGGTGACGATCAGTCTGGCGGGATCTTCGTCGGTGATCTTAGCCTGAGCGATCAGCATATCAAGCGTCTTCTGTTCGATGATCTGATTGCGGATCTGCTGGATGCGCTGATCCTGTTCCAGCTCGGCGCGCAGCTTCTTTGGGTTTTCCTGCCGCGCGGCCGCGATCTCGGCGATGCGCTTCTGGATGTCGCCGTCGGTCGCCGTGACGCCCTCGCGCTCGGCGATCGCCTGCACCAGGATCGTGCCGCGCGCCTCTTCCTCGGCGTCGGCGCGGAACTCCTGGCGCATCTTCGCCTCGTCGAAGTTCTGCCCTTCGACGTCGATGCCCGCCATCATGAGCTGGCTCTTGGCGCGGTTGACGATCGCCTGCGCGTGGCGCTCGACCAGCGCGGGCGCGATCGGGAACTCGTTGATCTTGACCAGGTGCTTGACCAGCGTCTGGATCATCTCGCGCTTGATCCGCTGCTCGTCGGCCTCGAGCAGGCGCTGGCGGATCTTGTCGCGCAGGCCGTCGAGCGTCTCGGCCTCGCCGGTGTCCTTCGCCATCTCGTCGTCGATCGCGGGCTGCTTCTTCTCGCGCGCCTCCTTGATCGTCACCTTGAGGTCGACCGCGCGGCCCGCCAGCTCCTTCTGTGCGATGTCGTCGGCCAGCGTGAACTTGACCTCCACCTCCGACGAGTTGATCGGCAACCCGCGCAGCCGTGACGCCAGGCCCGGCAGCGCGCCGCCGGTATCGTCCTCCAGATCCACCGCCAGCTGCTTGCGCTTGATCTTGTGCTCGCCCACCTTGCCGTGCACCTCGACCATGAGCACGTCGGTCGGCGCCGTCTCCGTGCGCCCCTCGACCGGCTTGTACTCGGTCAGGCGGCGGCGGTAGTTCTCCAGCGCCTCGGCGATCTGCTCGTCGGTCACCTTGGCCTTGCGCTTGGTCACCTCGACGCCCGCGTAGTCCTTCGGCACGACCTGCGAGCGCACCTCGACGCGCGCGCTGAACTTGAACGGCGCGCCCGACTTCAGCTCCAGGTTGTCGACCGTCGGCGGCGCGACCGGCTGAATCTGCTTTTCCTGGATTGCCTGGCCCAGCGACGATTCGATCAGGTCGCGCGCGACCTCGTCCTCCACCTGGCGCTTGTACATGCGCTCGACGATCGCGCGCGGCACCTTGCCGGGGCGGAAGCCCTTGAGCCGCACATCCCGCCGTAGGTCCGAGTACGCCTTGTCGAGCTTGGGCGCGACGTCCGACCAGGGAAGCTCGAAATCTACCTTTTTCTCAACCGGCGAGATGTCTTCGATCGTGATTTGCATGATGTCCGGGGGCGATGTCTACCGTTCTGCACGATATTGTTCAACCGATGTTCCACTCTCGTAACCGGGGGGACGAGTCCCAACGACAGGGACCGCGCGGGTGAGTCGGGGACTCCCCCGTCACGTCGTCTTTGCACTTGCCCCGAGGGGGGTCTGTCGGTCAGCATAGGCCGTTCCTCGATGGGCTCCCTGGGTTTTACGCTAGCAGATCGTCTCGGCGCGAAGTCACTCCCGTGCTCGGTGCCGGGGTGTACCCGCACTTGGATCTCGCTCGCGGCAGCGGGCAAGGGCCTCAAGCTCGGGGGCCGCGCCGCGCCTGACCCGAATGATCCGGCGTCGGCGATGTGCGACCCTTGCCGGGAAAAGTTCGCGACCCTGCGCGACACGGAGCGCGCCTGCTCGCGCCCGGGCTGCGACGGCACCTGGACCTGGGACGTCGCCGCACAGCTCGGCGCGTTCGCGACCAAGCAACCAGCGCCCACCGTGCTGTGCGCGCGCTGCGAGGAAAAGCTGGCCGCGCTCGAGGACAAGTCGATCCCCTGCTCGGTGCTGGGCTGCACGCGATCGTCGTTGTTCACGAAGAAGGCGCAGCTGCTCGCGGGCGCGCCCGACGTCGAGCCGGTTCCGCCGGCGACGATGTGCGGCCCCTGCGACGGCGTCTTCAAGAAGCTGAAGAACCGCCAGGTCAGCTGCGGCATCAACGGCTGCAAGCACAAATGGACCTGGACCACCGAGGAGCAGATCCAGGCGTACGCGACCGGCAAGCCCAACGAACCGCCGCGGCGGATGTGCGACGAGTGCAAGACCGTGTTCGGCGCCATTGCGGATCGCGACGTGCGGTGCCGGACCTCGGGCTGCAAGAAGACCTGGAGCTGGTCGCGCGGCGACCAGCTCGACGCCTGCCTCGCCGGCAAGCCGGTCCCCAAGGCGCCGGCGCGCATGTGTCCGAGCTGCCTCGACATCTACAGCAGGCTCAAGGACGTCGAGCGTCCCTGCCGCAGGACGACCTGCAAGAGGACCTGGACCGACAAACGCGGCGCCCAGCTGGCGCGCGCCGTCCGTGGCAAGACCGGCGATCCCTATCCGCACTACTGCGCCGAGTGCGAAAAAGAGCTGGGTGAGCTGGAGGACCGCCAGGTCTCCTGCAAGACCGACCACTGCAGCGGGACCTGGACCTGGACCAGCGCCCAGCAACTGGCGGCCGGCGTGCGGCCGGTCGTGAAGGACGAGGCTCCGGCCGAGGCCACGGCGAGCAACGGCGCGCCCGCGCCAAACGGCGAGGCGACCGAGGCCGCGCAGAGCGAGCACGGCGACGGCGAGCACGAGGGAGCGACAGCCGGCGCCGAGGTAGCCGCCGCGGGGACGCCGGCAGCGGCGGGCGCGCCTGGCCAAGGCCAGGGCCAAGCCCAGGGTAAGGGACGCAAGGGACGCGGGCGCAACCGCAAGCGCCGCCGCGAGCCGCGGCCGCCCGAGCGGCGCTGTGAGGCGTGCATCGAGTTCCTCAAGGACCGCAAGACGCACGAGATCCCCTGCACGCGGTGCGCCACGGCCATCTACTGGCCGCCGGAGAGCCAGCTGCAGACTCACCTCGGCAACTGGGCGGAGCCGTCCCTGTGCGGCGCGTGCAAGCGCGACGCGACCGAGGCAGCGCGCGCCTTGCAGCGCGAGGCCCTGCGCCATCCGCCCATGCCGGGTGCGCCGGCGCCCGAGGTGTCGGCCGCGACCGCCGAAGCGCCGCCCGAGCCCGAGCCGTCGATCGACGCTCCGGCCGAGCCGCCGCCGATGCACGAGCAGACCGAGCTACCGCCTGTCTCCGAGTCGCCGTCCCCGTCGTAGACGCGGGGCCGTCGGACAGGGGAACCGCCAAGACGCCGCGGACGCCAAGCCCGGACTGTGCGGTTTGCCTGTCTGACCGGCAGTCCGGGCTACGCCGATTCGGCCGCCAGGCGGCGCGCCAGCGGGTAGTCGGCGGGCAACAAGTCCAGCGCGGGCAGGCGCGCCGGCTCGACCCAAGCGATCTCGGCCACGTCGACCGCGCTCGGGCTTCCGTCGACGATCGTGCACGGATAGACCAGCAGGTAGACGTCGTAGTCGGGGTAGGCGTGAAAGACCACGTCGTGGATGCGGCCGACGGCGACGCCGCAGCCCAGCTCCTCGCGCACCTCGCGCGCCAGCGCCTGCTCGGGCGCCTCGCCCGGCTCGACCTTGCCGCCGGGAAACTCCCACAGCAGCGGCAGCACCTGATCGGCGCGCCGCCGCGACATGAGGATCGGCCCGCGCGCTCCGTCCTCCCGGATCAGCGCCGCAACCACGAGCTTGCGGGCACGAGCGCCGCCGGCGGTCACGCCACGGCCACGGGCGGGTCGGCGGGCGGGCGATCCCCTGCCGCCACCGAGGCTTCGATCTTCGATTCGATCATCGTCAGCAGCTCCTCGACGCGGAACGGCTTGTTGATCACCGAGCACGCCGACTCCTCGAGGAAGCGCTTGGCGTCGGCGGAGAAGGCGCCGCCGGTCACGAAGATGAATCGTTCGGCCAGCCCTGGATAACGCAAGCGGACCGTGCCGTAGAGCTCGGCGCCCGAGACGTCGGGCATCTGCAGGTCGCAGAGGATCGCGTCGAACTGGCGGTCGTTGGCCAGCACGCGCAACGCCTCCTGCGCGCCGACGGCGGTCTGGACGTCGTGCATGTCGCCCAACATGCGCCGATAGGCTTTCAGCAGCAAGGCCTCGTCATCGATGGCGAGGATGCGCCGGCGCGAGTACCCGTGCACCGGCAGCGGCGGCTCCGACGACCCCGCCGCGACCGGCGCCGCCACCGCGGGCAGGCGCACGCGGAAGATCGACCCGACGTTGGGCCGGCTGTCGACGGTGATCTCGCCGCCCATCGAGCGCACGATCCCCTGCGAGATCGGCAGCCCCAGGCCGGTGCCCACGCCGCGCGGCTTGGTGGTGAAGAACGAATCGAAGATGTGCGGCATGACCTCGGCGGGAATGCCCGCGCCGTTGTCCTGCACCTGGACCACGACGTCGCCGCCGTCCTCGAAGCTGCGCACGGTGACGATGTTGCGCTTGATCCCCGACTCGTCGAGCGCCTGCGCGGCGTTCATGATCAGGTTCAGGAACACCTGCCCGAGGCGCGCGGAGTTCGCGCGCACCGCCGACGTCGCGCGCAGGTCGCGTTCGACGCGCGCCCGATACTTGAGCTCGTTGCGCAGCATGGTCAGCGCCGACTCGACCGCGGCGTTGACGTTGATCGGCGCCGTCGAATCGTCATCGGCGTGCGAGAACGATCCCAGATCGCGCACGATGCGGTGGATGCGGACCATCCCCTCCTTCGACTCCTGCAACATCGCCGTGGCCTCGAACAGCACCGCGCCGACCTCGCCCGCCGTGCTGCTGGTGGTGGCGCCGGGCAACTCGCGCACCTTCTCTTCGATGGCCCGCATCTGCCCGACCAGCGCTTCGATGTTGGCGAGCACGAACGCCGCCGGGTTGTTGATCTCGTGGGCGACCCCGGCGGCGAGCATCCCGATCGAGGCCAGCTTCTCGGCCTGCAGGCGGCGCACTTCGCGGTCGCGGTCCTGGGTGACGTCGCGGACGGACAGCACGGCGCGACCACCGGACACCGGGTAGGCGCGCGCCAGATAGGCACGGCTGGCATGCATCACCGACGCGTCACAGGGCACCGCCTTCTCGATCGCCTCGCGCGCGAGGGATTCCAGCTCGGAGCGCACCGGCGAATCGTACAGGCGCCGCCCGGCGGCGTTCACCACCTCCAGCGCCCCCGACGGCCCGACCAGCGACATCCCCTCGTCGAACACGTCGAAGGTTTCGCGCAGGATGTCGCGCTCGGCGCGCAGCTGGTTGGCCAGCTTCTCGACGTCGACGGTGCGCTGGCGGACCTTGCTCTCGAGCTCGGTGTTGTGCTGGCGGATCTCGTCGGCCAGCGCCTTCACGCGCAGCACCGACTTGATGCGCGCGACCAGCTCCTGGTTGCTGATCGGCTGCACGATGAAGTCGTCGGCGCCCACCTCCAGGCCTTTGAGCCGGCTCTCGACCTGGTAGTGCGTCGCGGTCAAGAACAGCACGGGCAGCCGGCGCGTGCGGTCGTCGGCGCGCAGCCGGCGGCACACCTCGAAACCATCCATGCCCGGCATCTGCACGTCGAGCAGCACCAGGTCGTAGTCGTTGCGGCGCACGCGCTCGAGCGTCGCGGGGCCGCTGTCGACCTCCTCGATCGCGTGATCCGTCAGTTTGCGTAGAGTCTCGACGACGGCGAAGCGGCTGTCCTGATTGTCATCGACCAGGAGTATGCGTGCCATGCTCTCCTTCCTCGGCCGGCTGCTGTTCCCCACGCCCACCGACCGCCTCGCCACGCCGGGTAAGGAGCCGCTTGATCGTCGCGAGCAAAACCTTTGGCTGGATCGGCTTCGGCAGGTACTCGTCGCACCCCGCGGCCAGGATCCGTTCGCGATCGCCCTTCATCGCCTGCGCCGTGAGCGCGACGATCGGGATGGTCGGCCCGCCCGGCAGCGCACGGATGGCGCCGGTCGCCTGCAGGCCGGACATGCCGGGCATCTGCATGTCCATGATGATCACGTCGGGCAGACGGCGGCGGCAGTACTCGATCGCCTCGCGCCCGGTCGACGCGGTCACCAGGTCGACCAGTAAGTTCGCCAGGATCTGCCGCAGCGTGAACAGGTTGTCCTCGTTGTCCTCGACGATGAGGATCGACGAATCGCGCGCCGGCGGCGGCCCGTGCAGGTAGGCGTGGCCGGCGGGCGCGCGTAGCGCCTTGCGCAGCATCGGGCCGAGCGCGATCGGCAGCGTCTCGCCCTTGCGAACGAAGCCGAACGCCGAGTGCGCCAGCTGCTCCCGGTCGCGCACCGTGAGATCGTGCGACGACAGCACGATGAGCGGCGCGCGCCCGAGCCGCGCGTCGCCCTCGATCGCGGCCGCCACCTCGGCGCCGATCGAGCCGGGCGGCGTCGGATCGATCAGCAGCGCGGCGTAGCGCGCCGGCTCCCGGCGCAGCTCGCCGAGCGCCTTCTCCGCCGACGCCGGCGTCTCCACGCGCACGCCCACCTCCTGCAACAGCGCGCCGACCTGGCGGCGGTCGTCGGGGTTCTCGTCGACCAGCATGACGGTTCGTCCGGCCAGCGAGACCTCGCCCTCGACGCCCGCGACCTCGACGCGGCGGTGCTCGCGCGCCTCGACGCTGCGCGGAAGTGTCAGCGTGAAGCGCGAGCCCGAGCCGGCCACGCTGTCGAAGGTGATCTCGCCGCCCATCAGGCGCGCGAGGCGGCTAGCGATCGCCAGCCCCAGCCCGGTGCCACCCTGGCGCCGCGCCATCGACTGATCGACCTGGAAAAACTCCTCGAACACCTTGCCCTTGGCCGAGGCGGGGATGCCGACGCCGGTGTCGGTGACGTGCACGGCCACCAGATCGCCGCGCGCGTCGGCCGACACCTGCACCTGGCCGTTCTCGGTGAACTTGATGGCGTTGCCGATCAGGTTGGTCAGGATCTGGCGCACGCGATCGACATCGCAGCGCACGGTCGGCAGGTCGTCGGGCAGCCGCGTGTTCAGGTCCAGCCCCTTGGCCTCGGCCAGCGGCACCAGCGTCCCGACGGTGGCGCGAATCTGCGCGCCGACGTCGGTGGTCTGCAGGTCCATCTCCAGATGGCCAGCCTCGATGCGCGATAGGTCGAGGATGTCGTTGATGAGGCGCAGCAGGTTCTGGCCGTTGCGCTCGATGACCTCCAGGTAGCGGCGCTGGTCGCCCGACAGCGCCCCGGCCATGCCGTCCCGCAGCAGCTGCGACAGCGCGAGCACCGAGTTGAGCGGCGTGCGGATCTCGTGGCTCATGTTGGCGATGAAGGCGCTCTTCAGGCGATCGGCCTCCTCGCTGCGGCGGGTCTTCACGACCAGCTCGGTGCGCTGCCGCTCCAGCTCCTCGCCCTGCGCGCGCAGCGTCTCGCCCTGCGACCGCAGCCGCTCGTTGTGCGCGATCAGCTCGCGGTTCAACGCCGCCTCGCGGTCGTGTGCCTCGATGAGCTCGTGCACGCGCTCTTGCACGCGCGACTCGAGCGTCGCCATGGCTCCGGACAACCCGCGCGCCATCTCCTGCAGCGCCGCGCCGAGCTGCGCGACCTCGTCGTCGCCCTCGACGTCGATGGGGACGTCGAGCTTGCCTTTCTGAATCTCGCTCGCCACCTGCGCCAGGCGGCGCAACGGCCCGGTCATCCGGCGCGCGGCGATGAGCGCCAGCAGCAGCGACACCAGCGCACCCAGGCCCATGGCGGCGAAGAACGAGCGGCGCGCGTCGACCTGCAACGCCGACAGCCCCGCCGTGCTCACCAGGCCGGCGACCGCGCCCACGACCTGGCCGCCCGCATCGGTGAGCGGCCCCAGCGCCATGAAGCCTTCGCTCGGACCGGGCGAGGGTCCGGCCCAGCGCTGGCGGTGTTGCACCGCGGACAGCTGCTCGCCGACCATCCCGGAGCCAACGAACGACGGCCCGCGGCTGTCGTCGATCCAGCTGCTCGCGACCCAGCTCGAATCCTGCGCCACCGCTGCTTCGCCCTGGCCGCGATCGACCAGGTGCGCGCACAGGGTGTCGTTACCGGTCAGGATCGTCGCCCCCAGCAGCGCCCCGAGCGTCCGGTCGCGCTCGCGCACCGGGACCGTCACCGCCTGTACCAGCAGCCCGTCGAGGATCTCGTAGGAGATCACCGTCTCCCCGGCGAACGCGCGGCGCAGCGCCAGGTCCTGCTTCAGATCGAGCGTGGTGTGGTCGCGCTTCCCACCTGTCCGCGCGACCAGGTGCCCGTCGGTGGTGACGAGCGCCAGCACGTCGAGCTGCCGCGGCATGAGAGCGCCGCGCAGTGACGCCGAGACCAGCGCTGTGTCGGCGGCGGATGCGGCGTCGACCAGCTCCCGGCTGGCGGCGAGCTGGGACAGGCCCATCTGGACGAAGCGCGCCCGGTCCTCGAGGCGGCCTGCGACCGAATCCAGCCGCTCCTCGGCGCTGGAACGAGCCAGGCCGACGATATGACGTTCGATGAGCCGCTCGGACACCAACGTTCCAAAGACAAGCGGAAGCAAAACGGCGAGAAGAAAATAGAGGCTGAGCCGTTCCCTCATTCCGGAGAAGCGCCGTTTGCGCCGAGGTTCGTGCCTAGTAACGGTGTCCTGACCCGCCATTGATCCTCTGGCTCTGGTTGTTACCAGCGCCCGCACGCCCATTGACCAGCAACTCACCTCCCGTCAAAACGGGAGGCGCCGTAATCATCTATCGAAAAATCCGCGCGATCAAGGCCCGGCATTTCCGGCAGCGTCGACATACCTCGTCGGGAACCACGCGGACGGTGAAGTGCGCAGGGCCAGCCCACCTCTCTCTTGGGGCCGGCGGGGGGGGCCTGGCGGGGTCGCCGGCAGCATCTGGAGCGATCCCCGTGCTCCGCCATACAGAGGTTTTTCGACGCTCTGACGCGGCTCTGCTTTGCGTGATGATCCGCTCAAGCCGGCGGAGTCTCCTGTCGATGGACTCGCCATGCAGGCGGGAAGCGCAGGGGCTCGCGTGCTGTACGTGGACGACGAGCCGAGCCTCTGTCGGGCGTTCGCGAGGTTGTTCCGCCAGGACAGCAACGTCGTCGTCGCCACGGCGTCCTCGCCGCAGGAGGCGCTGAGCCTCCTCGGCGCGGAGCAGTTCGATGTGATCGTCTCCGATCTACGCATGCCAGGGATGAGCGGGATCGAGCTCCTGGCCAAGGGCCGCCGCATGCGCCCCGAGATGCGGCGCTTGCTGGTGAGCGGGTTCGCCGACTTCGAGTCGGCGCTGGACGCGATCAACGAGGTCGGCGTCGATCGCATGCTGGTCAAGCCGTGGGACATCGGCGAGCTGCGCAGCGCCGTGCATGGCGCCGCCGAGCACGCCTTCCTGCAGCGCGAGAACCTCCGCATGACCGCCGAGCTGCGCCACCGCGGCGAGG
>CAZNCQ010000268.1:0-10126 GCA_964571275.1 uncultured Myxococcales bacterium | reverse complement strand
CGCCGCCCGAAACGCCGCCGCCCGAAGCGCCGCCGCCGCCCGAAACGCCGCCGCCCGAAGCGCCGCCGCCGCCCGAAGCGCCGCCGGCGCCGCCCGAACGACCGCCGCCGCCACCGCCCGAACCGCCACCACCACCACCGGCGGCCGCGATGTCGATCGCCGTCTTCTCGGTCTTGATGCGCGCAGCGCGGCCCTGCAGCGCGCGCAGGTAGTTGAGGCGGGCGCGGCGCACGTGGCCCTTCTGCACGATCTCGATCCGCTCGATCCGCGACGTGTGCATCGGAAAGATGCGCTCCACGCCGACGCCGTAGGAGACCTTGCGCACCGTGAACGAGGCACGCGAGCCACCCCGGTGCTGGCCGATGACCACACCCTCGAAGATCTGCACGCGCTCCTTGTCGCCCTCTTTGATCAGGGTGTGCACGCGGACGCTGTCACCCGAGCGGAAGTCGGGGATGTCGGTGCGGTGGAAAGCGGCTTCGATCTCTCTCAGAAGCGGGTGCTGGCTCATTGATGGCTCCAAAACGGGACAGGCGCACGCAGGCGCCAGAGGGGCGATATAACTAATCGGACGGCGCCCCGGAGTCAAGCGCCACCGCCCTTTCGCCTGGCAAGGGAAGCCTCGAAGGGTTCCGAACCTCCCCTGGTCAGGGTTTGCCCGCGTCCTCGGGCTCGCTCAGCAAGCGCTGTTCTTGCTCGTCGAGCGGATGGGCCGCGACCAGGTCGGGCCGCCGCTCGACCGTGCGCCGCAGCGCCTCACGCCGCCGCCAGCGTTCGATGGCGCGGTGATCGCCCGACAGGAGCACGTCGGGGACGGTTTCGCCGTTCCACTCGGGCGGCCGGGTCCACTGCGGGTACTCGAGGCGCGCGTGCGAAAACGACTCGTCGGCCGCCGACAGCCCGCAGCCGAGCACGCCGGGAATCAGGCGCGCCACCGCTTCGATCACGACCGCGGCCGCCAGCTCGCCACCGGCGAGCACGAAGTCCCCGATGCTCAGCTGCTCGTCGACCTGGCCGGTGATGCGCTCGTCGAACCCTTCGTAGCGGCCGCAGATCAGCGTCACGCGGCCTGCCGCCGCCAGCTCGACCACCTTGGGCTGGTCCAGGCGCGCGCCCTGCGGCGACAGCAGCACCCGGCGCGACGGCCCGCGCGCCTCGGCGATCGCGGCCAGCGCGGCGGCGATCGGCTCGACGCGCAGGATCATGCCCGGCCCGCCACCGTAGGGCGTGTCGTCGACGGAGCGGTGCCGCCCGATCCCGAAGTCACGCGGGTTGGTGCGGTGAACGGTCACGATCCCCGACGCGACCGCCTTGCCGAGCAGGCTCGCGCGCAGAAACTCGTCGAAGAATTCGGGGAACAGACTGACGATCTCGAAGGTGATCGCCGGGGTCACCGTCGTTGCGCCGGCGATCTCAGGCATCGTCGTCCGAGGTTTGCCACTCGACCCGGACGGTGCGCGCGGCCACGTCGACGGCGCGGATGAAGTCCGGCACCAGCGGGATCAGCCGCTCGGCCTCGCCCTCGCGCACGATCATCACGTCGTGGGCGCCGTTCCAGAACGTCTGGTCGACGACGCCCAACCGCGCGCTGTCGTGGTTGATCACCTGGCAGCCGACCAGGTCGGCGACGAAGTACTCGTCGGACGCCGGCGCCGGCAGCGTGCTCCGCGCGACGCGCACCTCGCTGAGGGTCAGCGCCGCCGCCGCCTCGCGTGAATCGACGCCGGCGAACGTGAGCAGCAGGCCTTCGCCGAACGGCCGCGTCTGCGTGACGACGTGCGGTGTGCTGCGTCCCTTGCGCTCGAGCACGACCGGTCCCGGCGAGAGCGCCGCGGTCGTCCCCAGGTTGAAGAGCCGCAATCCTATCTCACCGCGCACGCCGTGGGGCTTGCCCAGCACGCCGATCGCGATCGTCCGCGGGTCATATGTCGCCATGTGCAGCGCGTCCCTCCCCGCGGCACGCACGGGCGCTTCCGCGAGCGCGCAGTCTAGCGCCCGACGCCCGACGGGCTACTCCAAGATCTATTCGAAGATCTATTCTAAGATCTCGAGGATCACCCGGCGGCGTGTCTTGGCCGACGCCGCCGACAAGATCGTGCGCAGCGCCTTCGCGGTGCGCCCCTGCTTGCCGATGACCTTGCCCAGGTCCTCTTCGGCGACCTTGAGCTCGAACACCAGCGCGTCGGTCTCCTCGACCTCTTCGACCTCGACCTCCTCGGGGTGGTCGACCAAACCGCGGGCCAGATAGTCGATGAGCTCGCGCAACGACGGCTCGCTGCCACGCCCCTCGCCAGGGTTCCTGCCGAGATCGTCGCTCATGGCGCGATGAACATGGTCGCTCGGGATCAGGCCGACTTGGAAGCGGCAGCCGCGGGCGGCGCCGTCTTCTTCAGCACGCGCAGCAGCTCGCCGACGGTCTGGCTCGGCAGCGCGCCCACCGAGATCCAGTGCTGGATGCGGTCGGCATCGACACGGAACTCCGGAGGGTTGCGCAGGGGATCGTAGACGCCGAGCTGCTCGATGAATCGACCGTCACGGGGACTGCGGCTATCGGCGGCGACGACCCGATAAAACGGGACCTTTTTGCTGCCGGCACGCGTAAGGCGAATGGTCACGGACATGTGGGGGTTTCCTTCGAAAACGAGTGGGCGAGGCTAACGGCGGCGCGGGTGACTGTCAAGGTGAACCGTGTTTGGACATTCTGGCCGGAATCACTTCATGTAGGCGGCCAGGCCGGGAATCTGCGCCTTCACCGCGTTCGCCACAAGGGTCGCGATGTCCGGGGCTCCGGTCGCGGAGAAATGGGTGTGGTCGTCGCAGAAGAAATCGCCGACGGGACCGGTGGTGGTCGCGCTGACGTCGCCGCCCGGGATCGGGCAGAAGCCGCGCTGGGTGTAGAGCGCGACACTGAGCGCGTTGAGATCAATGACGGGCACGCCAAACTGCGTGCCCGCCTGCATGGTCGCCGGCACGTAGCCCCCGCGGGTCGCGATCGGAACGTTGGCGCTGCTGCAGGCGATCGAGCTCACCGGCGTCAGGAAGATGGGGTGAGCACCGCGCGCCTGCGCCGCCTGCGCCATCACGCCGTACGACGCCTTGAAGGCGTCGAGCCCGACGTGGCGATCGCAGGTCGGATCGCTGTCGTTGATGCCGAACTGAATGAAGAGATAGTCGCCGGCCTTCATGCCGGTCAGCATCACCTGCCAGCGCGGCTGGATCTGCGGATTACCGCTGGCATCCAGCGGCAGGATGCATTCGCCGGTCGCGTCCATGGTCAGCTCGGGGAAGTAAAGCCAGGTGCGCACGCTGCGCCCCGCGACCGCGCTGTTGGTGACGGTGACCTGGTCGTTGAAGAACGGCTTGAACAGACCGCCCCAGCCAATGGGACACGGCGCGGTGCCGGTCGCGACGGTCGAGTCGCCGGCGATCCAGATCGTGATCGGCGGCGGCGCACCCGTGTCGGCGCCGCCGTCGCGCGCGCCGCCGGTCCCGCTGGTTCCGCCGGTCGCGTGACCGCCGGTTCCCGGCGCCCCGCCCGTACCCGGGCGAGCCGTATCCGAACCGCCGCCGTCGCGCGCGCCGCCGGTCCCGCTGGCGCCTCCGGTCGCACCTGCGTCGGAGGTCCCCGTGGCTCCGCCCAGGCTGCCCGCGCCGCCAGCGCCGGTCGCACCGCCCGTGCTCGTCGCGGCGTCAGCCGGTCCCGCGCCGCCGGTCCCGTCGGGCCCGACGCCACCGACCTTGCCTCCGTCGCAGGCCAGCAAGCCGATCGACAGGCTTGCCGCCAGGCCAGCCAGATACAGTCGCGTTGTCATCAATCCTTGGAAAGGGTGGGCGGTGACAATTTTGGTGCGCGCGGCGCACGCGCAGTTGGCCGACACCCGCGACGTTGGCAATAATGCGCAGCGTGTTGCGTCTTTTTCCTCTCTCGCGCGCTTCTTTCGCGGCGTTCGCGATCTTCGTGTTAGCCACGGCGAGCGGCGCGGCCGCGGCGCCCCCGAGCGAACGCCGGCTCACGATCATCTATACGGCCGAGGTGCACGGGGCGCTCGAGCCCTGCGGCTGCACCAGCGATCCGCTCGGCGACGTCTCGCGCTTCGCCGAGGTCGTGCGCGCCGCAAAGAAGGAATCCGGCGCGGTCCTGATGGTCGACGCGGGCGGCCTGCTCTACCCCGAGGGAGCTGCGTCGGCGCGCGAGCGTCCCGCCAACGACGTGCGCGCCGCGTTCCTGGCCACCGAGCTCGAGAAGCTCGGCTTGAGCGCGGCGGGGATCGCCGAACCCGACCTCGCCGCCGGCGCGGCGGCGGTGCGGCCCAAGCGCCTGGCGTCGAATTTCGCGCCGTCAGACACGATCCGCGCGCCCAGCGTCGAGACCGTGGGCGCCGGCGCGGGCGCAGTGAAGGTGGGCGTGCTCGGCGTCGCCGATCCGGCGCTCGCCGATCTCCTGGGCGCGCGCGGCGAGGACGGGGCCCGGGCCGCGCGGCGCGACGCCGACCGCCTGCGCGCGCAGGGCGCGGAGCTGATCGTGCTGCTCGCGCCCGTCGAGAAATCGTTGGCGCGACGGATCGCGCGCGACGCCGGCGCCGACTTCGTGGTGCTGGGCCGCCAGGTCGGTGCCGGCACGCCGCTCGCCGAGCGCGTGGCGCGCGGAGACGGCAGCGACACCGGCGCGGCGTTTCTGCTCGCGCCCGCCGACGAGCTGCAGCGGGTCGGACGCGTCGACCTGGTTCTGCGCGGCGCGCGCGACCGGTTCGTGGACGCCGGCGGCCCCGAGGCGACGCGCCGGCGCCTGGACGACACCGACCGCGCCATCAAGCGGCTCGACGACGAGCTCGCGCGCTGGAGCAAAGCCGGCACGACGGCCGCGGGGACCGACACGTCGTTCGTGGCCGCGAAGAAACAGGAGCGCGACCAGCTGGCCGCTCAGCTTGCCTCGCTGGCGAAGCCTTGGGCGGCGCCCCCGACCGGCAGCTACTTCGTCAATCGACTGATCCCGCTGCGGCGCAGCCTGGCGCGCGATGCGGCGCTGGTCGCCGCGATGAAGAAGGTCGATCTGAAGATCGCCGCGATCAATCTCAGGAATCGGCAGCCGCCTCCTCCCGCGGAGTCGGGACGCGCGGCGTTCGTCGGCGCGGCCGCGTGCGTGAAGTGTCACGCGCCCGCCGTCGCTTTCTGGAAGAAGACCGTGCACGCGTCGGCATGGAAGACGCTCGTCGGCGGAAAACAGGCCGACTACAAGTGCATCGGCTGCCACCTGACCGGCTACGGGCAGGTCGGCGGTTCGGCGCTGGGCTTCACCAAAGGCCTCGAAGCGGTGCAGTGCGAGAACTGCCACGGCCCGGCGTCGGTGCACGTCGCCGAGGAGGGATTGGAAGAGCCGAGCGCCTTGCACCGCGCCGTTCCCGAGACGACGTGCCTCGGCTGCCACAACGAGAAGCACTCGGACACGTTTCAATATCAACCCTACCTGCGTGACGTGCTCGGTCCCGGCCACGCCGCCGAGGCGCGCAAGAAGCTGGGCGAAGGGCCAACCGGCCACGAGCTGCGCGCGGCGGCGGTGGCCAGGGCGAAGCGCGCGGGCGGGGCCGCGCCGCTGTAGCGGGGCTCAGACGCCGACGGTCGACGCGCCCGAGAGCAGCTGGTCCAGCAGGTCGGGCTCGATGTTGCCGCCCGAGATCACGACAACGGTGCGGCGTCCGCGCACGGCGCTCGCGTCCTCGAGCAGCGCCGCCAGCGCGGTCGCGGCGGACGCCTCGCACAGGATGCCCAGCGTGCGATACGCGTAGACGATCGCGCGCCGGATCGCGAGCTCGCTGACCAGCGCGATGTCGGGGAAGTAGTCGCGCGCCATCGCGAAGGTGCGCTCGCTGACCGCGCCTTCCAATCCCTCGGCCAGCGTCGGCCCGCCGGAGTAGGACGTGTACGCGCGGCCCTCGTCGAGCGAGCGGCGCATCGCGCAGTTGGCCTCGGGCGACACGCCCAGGATCTGGATCCCGCGCGGCACGACCTCGACACCGATGCCGCCGGCCAACCCGCCACCGCCGACCGGCACGACGATCGACTGCACGTCGGGGAGCTGCGCCAGGATCTCGCGCGCGAGCAGGCCTCCGTTGCCGGCGATCACGTGATCGTCGTCGAAGGCCGACACGAACACCAGCCCGGGATCGGCGTCTGCTCGCCGGCGCGCTTCAGCCTCCGCCTCGTCGTACGTCGCGCCGGCGACCTCGACCTCGGCGCCGAGCGCGGCGATGCCGGCGCGTTTGATCTCGGGCGCCTGCGCGGACACCAGCACCGTCGCCTGCACGCCGAAGGCCTTCGCCGCGAACGCCACGCCCAGGCCGTGGTTCCCGGCCGAAGCCGCGATGACCCGCTTGGGGGCGACATCTTCGAGCGCCAGCGCCGCCAGCCGAGCCGCGGCGCCGCGCACCTTGAAGGATCCCGTGCGCTGCAGGTTCTCGAGCTTGAGCCAGACGTCGGCGCCGGTGCGCCGCCCCAGCGCCGCGGCCGGCACCAGCGGCGTCACGCGTGTCAGACGGCGGACGCGCTCGCCCACCGCTCCACCGGTGACCTGACGCCAGATTTCGGGATCGAACATGCGCATGAATCGGAGGCGAACCTATCACGGGCGATGACGCCGAGGGCTGGGCGCGGTAAACCCGAGTCATGTCTGCTGGCAACATCGACGTGACCCTGGACCGTCTGGTCAGGGGGGGGCAGGTGCGCGTCGAGAACGCCGGGCGCGTCGAGTTTCTGTGGGACGAGATCCGCCGCCTGAAGCGCGACAAGCGCGCGTACATTCCGGCGCACAACTACCAGGTGCCCGAGGTGCAGGCGATCGCCGACACCGTCGGTGATTCGTTCGAGCTGGCGGTTCGCGCGCGCGACATCGACGCCGACCGCGTGATCTTTTGCGGCGTGCGCTTCATGGCCGAGGGCTGCCACACGCTGGCGCCGCACCGGCCGGTGTATCTGCCGAGCCTGGACGCGCTCTGCTCGCTGGCCGAGGTCGACGCCGACGACGTCGCCGAGCGGCAAGAGTTCCTGCGATCGATCGGGCGGCGCTTCGCGACGATGACCTACGTCAACACCTACGCCGACGTGAAGGCGCTGTCGGACACCTGCTGCACCAGCTCGAACGCGCCGCGCATCGCCGATCGGCTCGGCGTGCCCGACATTCTCTTCGTGCCGGATCAGAACCTGGCGTACCAGGTCGCGATCAAGACCCGGCGACTCTATCTACCGCCGCCGGATCCGCACCGGTTTCATCCCAGGGAGTACGGCGAGATGATCGAGCCGCTCATCCGAGAGGGCGAGCGGCAGGGACTGGCTGGCAACGTCTTCGCATGGGAGGGCGCGTGCCACGTGCACCACGAGATGTCGGTCGAGGACATCGTCGACATTCGGCGGCGCGATCCCGAGGCGGTCGTGATCGTGCACGGCGAGGTGCGGCCCGAGCTGCAGCGCGCCGCCGACGCGGTGCTGTCGACGGCGCAGATGGTGAAGTACGTCGAGGCGCATCCCGAGAAGCAGCGGTTCGCCATCCTGACCGAGTGCGGGCTCGTGGTGCGGCTCGAGCTCGAGCACCCGGAGAAGCAGTTCTACAAGCCGTGCCGCGTCTGCCGGTACATGAAGGCCACGGATCTAGAGAACGTCTACGAAACCTTGCGCGACGAGCCGGCCGAGCGGCTCATCACCGTACCGGCGAACGTGCGCGAGGGCGCGGCGCGCGCGATGTTGAAAATGATCGAGCTGGCCAGCGGCTAGAAGAACGGCTAGCGGGCGGCCAGCAGCCCGCCCACCTAGACGATCGTCGCCGCCAGATCGTACTCCGCCGAGTGCGTCACGCGCGCGCGCACCAGCGTACCCGCCACCGGCGCGGCGCCGTCACCGGCCGATTCGGGCAGCGACAAATAGACCTGGCCGTCGATCTCGGGCGCCTGGCCCTCGTGGCGGCCCATGAGCAGATACTCCGACTCGTCGGACGCCCCTTCGACCAGCACTTCGATCTCCTGGCCGCGCAGCTTGCGCAGCTTGCGCTTCGAGATGTCGCGCTGGATGCGCAGCAGCTCGCGCCGGCGCGCATCGATCTCCTTCTGCGGCAGCCGCCCCGGCAGCAACGCGGCGACCGTCCCCTCCTCCTTCGAATAGTTGAACACGCCCACGCGATCCAGCTCCGCCTCGCGCACGAAGTCGCACAGGCGCGTGAACGCCTCCTCGGTCTCGCCGGGGTGGCCGACGATGAACGTCGTGCGCAGCGTCGCGCCCGGCACGCGCTCGCGCACGCGCACGCACAGCTCGCGCACCGCTCGCTCGCCGTACCCGCGGCGCATCGACTTCAAGACGCCGCTGTCGATGTGCTGCACCGGCACGTCCAGGTACTTCGCGACGCGCGGCTCGCGCGCCATGACGTCGAGCAGTCCGTCGGTGCACGCGCTCGGATAAGCGTAGTGCAGCCGGATCCAGCGCAGCCCCTCGACGCGCGCCAGCTGGGCCAGCAACGACTCCAGCGTCGGCGCGCCCGGTTCGCGCGCGCCGGGCAAGTCGGTGGCGTACGTCGTCAGGTCCTGCGCCACGAGGCAGATCTCCTTGGTGCCGGCCGCCGCCAGCGCCTCGGCCTCTCGCACCACCGACTCGGGCAGCCGGCTGCGCTGCGGACCGCGCAGCTTGGGGATGATGCAGAACGCGCACGGCCGATCGCAACCCTCGGCGATCTTCACGTACGCCGTGTGGGTCGCCATCGACGGGCGGCGCGGCGCGAGATCGTCGTAGAGAAAGCGCGGCGTCTCGGCGACGTGCACCCGCTCGGCGCGGCCAGCGATCGCGCCCGCGATGTCGCCGACCTCGTCGGTGCCGATGAAGTGATCGACCTCGGGCATCTCGTCGGCCAGCTCGCGCGGGTAACGCTGCGACAGGCAGCCGGCGACCACGAGCCGCTTGCACGTGCCGGCCTCTTTGTGGCGCGCCATCTCGAGGATCGCATCGATCGATTCCTGCTTCGCCTCTCCGATGAAGCCGCAGGTATTGACCACGATCACTTCGGCCTCCTCGGGCGCCGCGACCAGCGTGTGGCCTGCACCGGTGGTGTGGCCGAGCATGACCTCGGTATCGACGCGGTTCTTGGGACAGCCGAGTGAGACGAAATGGACGTTCATGCGAGAAACGCGCGAGTCTAGTCCAGAATTGCCGCCCCGGCGAAGCGGTTCGGGAAAAAGGCACGCGGCGCGGCTTACGCTCCCGCTCGAGCTCAGGGGAACGTCAGCACGTTCTTCTCGCCATATTCGGCGATCAGATCGGCGATGTGGTGACGCACGGTCTCGCGGCGCGAGACCACGGCGCGGATCTCCTCGGCGGTGAGAACCTCGTCACCGTATCCACGCCCTGCCCCTCCCCCGTTGCCGCCCATCAGCCGCTCCAGCGTCGGGACGTCGATGCGGTCCAGGGCCTCGTAAAGTGCGCGCGAGAACCGCTGCGCCTTGAACAGCTCCTGGCGGCTACGTTCCTTGCCGTCGACCCCGATGAAGAACGACATGGTGTTGTCCATGAAGAACAGCTGCTCACCGTCGGGCGACATCTTCATGTTCCCGCCCGAGTAGCGGTCGGGGTTGGCGGTCAGGAAGTCGAACACCGTGAGGTCGGAGAGCTGCGCGGCCATCTCCCTCTGCTCCATCGGGATCGACTCACCCTGCGTGAGCCAGTCTTGAGCGTCTTGACGCCCCGGCGCCACGTCGAAGCCGGAGTCGCGGATCACCGGGATCCAGTAGGACGCCGCCCCGACGGTGCGGCCCTGGTCGTCGAACACCGCTTCGGCGCGGATGCGCGGCAGCGACGGCTCGCTGTCGGGGTGCAGGTGCGCGAGCAGCTCGTCGCGGGTCACGGCGCGGGGCGCGGCCGGCGGCACCGCGTTCAGGCCGAGCAGCCGGTTCAGGCGATAAGCCGCGACCTCCTTGCGGGGCATGGTTTGCAGGTTCGTCTGGATCGGCTTCCAGGCCGCGCGCGAGCCGTCGGCGAAATCGATCCGGAATGACAGCGACGATCCGCCGTGATTGAGCTTGAAGCGCACGATCGGCTGCGTGCGCACGCGCTCGAGCAGCAGCTCGTCGGACATGCCCAGGAACGTGCCCGCCGACTC
>CAZNCQ010000267.1:0-10154 GCA_964571275.1 uncultured Myxococcales bacterium | reverse complement strand
GTCGAGGTCTGGTACGTGAACGCCCACGGACCCCACTCGTACATGAGAACCCAGACATTTTTCGGCGTGAAATACATCAGCGTCGGCGCAGCCGTTCCGGGCACCGCGCTCTGGGTCGCGGTGGCCATCTGAGGCCAATCGGTGAACGTCATCGCGGCCAATCCGTAACTGCCCGCGTTGTCGACGGTCGACATGTAGACGATGTGCTGGTTGTTGAAGACGACGCTGCTGAAATCTTTCAGCGAGACCCAGCCCGACTTTGGCTGAGCGAGCGGACCGGACGATGTCCATCTGAAGGTGGTGGGCAGCGGGCACGTCGTCGTCGCCGAGCCATCCGCGCCAGCGCCGTCCCTCACGCCGGCATCCGTGGCGCCACTCCCCGCGGTTCCGCCGGCGCCCGCCCCTGTCGAGCCACCGGTTGAGGTTCCACCGGCCCCGGTTCCACCGGCCGGTTCGCCGTCCGACCCGCTCGTATGTCCACCGGCTCCCGCTCCAGAGCGGACGTCCTCCTTCGAGCACGACAAGGCCAGCGTTATTCCGATCACCCCCGCGGCCAGCACGATGGGCGAACGAAAACCGTGGTGTAAACGGAGGCGGTGGGCAAACAGGGTTGCTTTCAACCGCGTCGAGCGCTCGAACCAAAGGCGGGTCTTCACGTGGTACTAAGAGGGGCCGGACCTCATTTTCGGGTCTCTTTCACTCACAGACCGCCGCATTTCGCCTTTGACCGGGAGCGACATCAGAGTCGCCGATGGGGACCGCGCCGATATGGGGACGGGACGGTCGTCGCATGGAGGCTAGATTCTGGGACTCGACAGGCGGTGAGGGATTCCATGAGGCGCTGTTCAAGAGCGACGTGTCACGGTCGTAGGGTAATTGTGCTCCAGGGGCGCAGGCGCGTTTGGGCGCGTCGTCACCCGTCGCCAGATCGTCGTCGAAATCTCGGCGGTCTTTGCCGAAGCTCTATCGCCTGCGACGACACTGTCGTCGGTCGAGCCTGTCGGTGACCGACGCGCGCAAGCTCCTCCTCACGCGCGGTATCCGCGGCTTGGCCGACGGCGTGGTCAGTATCGCGCTGGCGACGTACCTGACCGGCCTCGGGTTCAGCCCCGTCCAGGTTGGCGCGATCATCACCGGCACGTTGCTCGGATCCGCGGCCGTCACCCTCGGCGTTGGACTCCTCGGCTACCATTTGTCGCGCCGGCGCATCCTGCTCGGGTCCGCGGCGCTGATGCTGCTGACCGGGATCGGGTTCGCGGGACTGACGACGTTCTGGCCGATGATGGTCATAGCGATCGCCGGCACCTTGAATCCGTCGTCCGGCGATGTGAGCGTGTTCCTCCCAACGGAGCAGGCAGCGCTCGCTCATACCGTCGGCGGCCCCGCGCGAACGATGACGTTCGCCTGGTACAATCTGGTCGGCTCGCTCGCGGGCGCCGTCGGGGCCCTGGCCAGTGGGGTTCCCGCGCTTGCCGCCTCCCGGTGGGGAGTCTCGCTGCTCCGAGCGGAGCGAGGCGTGTTCGTGTTCTATGCCCTGTGCGCGGTCGTCGCAGCCATCGTCTACGAGCGCCTCTCGCCCGCGCTGGAGATCCACCCATCGAAGCGCGCAGCGCATCCGCTCGCCGAGTCGCGCGCCGTCGTGCTGCGCCTCGCGGCGCTGTTCAGTCTCGATTCCTTCGGCGGTGGCTTCGTCGTGCAGACGCTCCTCGTCCTGTGGCTCTATCGTCGGTTCCAGCTGGACGAGCGCACGACCGCCGGCGTGTTCTTCGTGGCCGGCGTACTGAGCGCGTTCTCCCAGGTGCTCTCGCCGCGCGTTGCGGCACGCGTCGGCCTGATTCGAACAATGGTCTACACCCATCTGCCCGCCAACCTGTTCCTGATCCTGGCGGCCCTCATGCCGACCGCCCCGCTCAGCATCGCCTGCCTCCTCCTCCGAATGGCCGTCTCGCAGATGGATGTCCCCGCCCGACAGGCCTTCGTGATGGCGATTGTGCCGCCGGAGGAGCGCGCGGCCGCCGCGAGCGTGACGAACGTGCCCCGTAGCCTCGCCGCCGGTCTTGCGCCCCTGATCGCTGGCGTTCTCCTGGAGAAGGCGAGCTTCGGCTGGCCCTTGGTCATCGGAGGGACGCTCAAGGCGGTGTACGACCTGGCGCTGTTGATCCAGTTCCGGGCCGTCCAAACGCGCGAGGAGGGGGTGCGCTGACGGCTTCCCGCCCTACCCGCTCCCAGGTTGATTTCGATGCCAATTCGCTGCGCGTCTGGCACGGATTGTGTCCGGACAAGGCGACGAACGGGTCCACCTAACCAGTTGATTCCTCGTCGCTGCCCGTCCGGATTCGGGACGGTGGCCGTCCGGACGGACAGGTTCCTCGAGCGTTCGCCTCTGCGATCAACCTGGGTGCGGTGTTTGGGCAAACCGATCGGTGCGGTGTTTCGGGCCGACCCCTGGCATGATGCGCGGATGGTCGTGGTCGTGCTTTTCATCGTGCACTGGCAGCTGTCGCTGTTTTGCCAGAGCTTTTTCTTGCACCGCTACGGCGCGCATCGGCAGTTCACGATGTCGCCCCGATGGGAGCGGTTCTTCAACATCCTGACGGCGATCTCGCAGAACTCGAGCTACTTGAATCCCCGCGGGTACGCGGTGTTGCACCGGATGCATCACGCGTACAGCGACTCTGAAAAGGATCCTCACACGCCGGTGCGCTACAAACGTCTGATCCCGGGGCTGTTCCAGATGATGCACCGGACGAAGCGCATCTATCATTCGATCGCGTACTTCGAGACAACGCCCGAGGCGCGCTTCGAGGGGCAGGTCGTGCAGTCACGCTTCCTCGAATGGATGGGAAAGAGCTGGCCGATGCGCATCGTGTGGGGCGCGGGGTTCGCGGCCTTCTACTACTTTTTCGCGACGGCGGCGTGGCAATGGGCCCTGCTGCCGGGGCACTGGATCATGGGCGCGATGCACGGCGCGATCGTCAATTGGGGTGGGCACCGCTACGGCTATCGGAACTTCGATCTCGACGACGCGTCCCGCAACACGCTGCCGATCGACCTGCTGACGGGCGGCGAGCTGTTCCAGAACAACCACCACAAATACCCGATGAGCCCGAACTTCGCGGCGCGCTGGTTCGAGGTCGACACGACGTACCAGATCATGCGGCTGCTGGCGTGGGCGGGGATCATCGACATGAGCGAATCGCAGCGCATGCGTTACACAGCGCGCGCGGCGTGATCGAGCTTCCAGCGAAAGCGCCCGCGCGGTTCAAGACAGCGAATCAGTGGTCCGCTTCGCGCGTCACGGAGAACGATCCGGATGCGGTCCCGGGGCAGTTGATGCCGTCCCAGGTGACGCCGGCGTAGGAGCCGGTGATGAGGCTGCCCGCCGGGCCGAACGCTGTGATGGTCACGGTGCCGGTCAGGGCGTCGCAGACGACGCGGTTGTCGTTGGTGCCGAAGCCGAAGCGCGCCGAACCGGGCGTGGCGCTGCCGTCGTCGGGAAGGGTGTAGCGCGCGGGGAACGACGTCGGCACGGGACCGAACAGGCTCAGGAACGAGTACTCCCAGTGCTTCGGGGTCGGCTCGCCGAGCTCGGTGAGGTAGTTCCGCATGAAATAGAGGTCGGTCTGTTGCTGGTCGGGGGCGTTGTAGCCGCCGATGCTCGGGTCGCAGGTGGCGGGATCGGTCCCGACCCCGCCGCCCTCGACCATGTGCAGGCCACCGAAATCGAAGCTGTCGCCGGTGGTGCAGGTGGCGGTGGCGACGAGGCCGCTGCGGTAGCCGGTGTTCCGCACGATCACGCCCTTGACCGTGACGCCACCGTACAGCGGGTCAGCGTACAGGTACGCAATCAGGCTGCGCCCCCAACCGTCGCTCGCCATCGCAGGCGCGGTGTCCATGCCGGGGTGGAACTTGTCGGGGATGATGTCGCGCCCGTCGGCGTGGTCCAGGTCCAGCAACTCGACGCCCTGTGAGTAGCGCGCGACGGTGAAGCGGGCGTTGGGATCGCCCGCGTTGACGTCCTGGTAGACGAGCCCGATCATATAGGAACGCCCATCCCACCAGGCGCCGCGGATCCGCGCGCCGCCCGGGAGCTGCGGCAGCCCGAGCGACAGGCCTGTTCCCCCTGGCCCCGGCAGCAGCACGGCCGCGCCGCCCGGATAGCCGTAGAAGTCGACGAAGTTGGTCCCGTCGCTGGCGAAGGACTGGTCGTATGACGAGACTGGCAGAGACGACAGGGGCGAGATCTTCACCCCGGTCTCGGAGCGCAGGCGCAGCCATTGACCGCCCCCGATGTTGTTGCCGTTGAACGCGAACACGCCGAACGTGCGCATCTCGGGCGGCGGCGCGCGGTCGGCGGCCACCGCGTAGCCAGCGCCATTCAGCAGCCCCTGGCCGCCATCGACGAAGTTGCCGTCGGCGTCGATGCGGACGCCGGAGATGGTGGTGCTCCCCTGCGCGTTGCCGCCGATCGCGGTGAGGAGGTAGTAGCGATCGTTCGACGTCAGCCTGAACTGCGAGCCGTACGGCGTCGGGTCGTACGCCCACGTCTGCGACGCGCCGACGGTGCCGTCAGCGGCTATGCGGCGGGCGACGACCTGATTCGACTGCTGCTGCGTCAGGAGGAAGTCGGTCGTATTGGCCGCCACCTGGCCGCCGGGCCCGAGACCCGCCACCGGCGCGAGGGTGCCGCGCTCGTCGAGCAGGAACGTGGGCGGCATGTTGCTGCCGGCCACCAGGAACCGCGTGCCTGCGTAGGCGACCGCCACCTCGGAGACGTCGGGCGTGCGCGGGACGCCAATGGTCTGCCCCACATAGTTGAGCGCGAACGGGCTGGCCGTGACCGCGTACGCGTGCAGCGCCCCGCCCTCGAGCGCCAGCAAGTTGGAGGCACCAGCGGGCTCGATCAGCGTCGGGGCGTGCGCGCCCAGCGACACGTCGGTGGTACCGACGGCACCCACGCGCGCGAACGGCGAGAGCGTGAACCGGAACCCGGCGGTGGCCGCGCCGCCGTCGACGGTGGCGAAGCCGGCGCCGGCTACCAGGTCGGCGCTCTGCACACCGGGGTAACAGCCCTGGCACAGCAGCAGGCCGCCCGAGCGCTGGTTGAAGTCATCGTCGGGGTCCAGCAACTGCCCATCGCTGGCGTGGATGCGGATGCCGAAGGTGTCGTAGCTGAACGATGCCGACGGGCGCGTCCCCAGGATGTAGTAGTTGCCGGCGCTGGCGGCGTAGAAACCCACCGGCGTGCCGGCCGGGTTTCCATAGCGCCAGAACGACTGCTGGCCGCCCACGGCTGCGCCGGTCGTGTCACTGACGCGCATGGCGGCGTTGTTGGTGACAAACAGGTACTCGCCGGGGCCAGCGATGACGTTGAACGGCGGCAGGCTGGTGAACGTGCTGGTGACAGCGCCGACCTGGGTGAGCTGCGAGCTCACCAGCATCGTGGTCTCCGGCCCGAGACTGGTAGCGAACAGCACCAGGTAATTCGCGCCACCGCCATAGACGCGCGCCTCGGCGGGCGGCGTGCCGGAGAACACCGTGGTGCTCTCGGCGCTGACGGCGCCCGCGGTGTCCACGATCTGGAACTTGTGGATCGGGGTCGGGCTGTCGTCCACCGTGGCCGTGTAGTTGGCGTAGACGAGGTAGTCCCGATCCGTTGCTGGCCACCATCACGCGCCCGATGCTGGCGTTCACATCGTCGAGCTTGGTCAGCGCGATCCGCCCGAGCACGGCGCCGCTCGCGCTCACGCGCGTGCCCACCACCATCGGGCGAAAGCCGATGGTCTGCGCGTAGACGATGAGGCACCCATTCGACGCGCACGCCATCGACGGGCTCGAGAAGTCACCCGATCCGGCGGCCGCCGGCGCCGGCTGCTCGAGGTAGAACGACGACGAGACCGCGACGGGATCGCTCTGCGCGAACCACCAGTTCCCGCCAACGCCGCTCCCGCCGCTCCCTGCGCCACCGGCGCCCGCGCCGCCACCGCCGGCCGTGCCACCGGCGCCGCCCGTGCCGCCCACGCCCCCGTCCTGCGCGCCCGCCCCGCCCGATCCGCCCCCCGCGCCGGTGCCGCCGTCGGCGGCGCCGTCGCTGTGCCCATCCGTGGTCGCGGCATCGGACACGCCGCCACCGCCGCCGCCGCTCCCGCCCCCGCTCCCTCCGGGACCACCGCCGCCGCCACCTCCCGAACAGCCGCCCATGAGCGCAACCACCACGAACAGCACGGAGATCGGTCGTCCCACGATTCCTCCCTCACGCCTAAAAGTGGACTGTAGATACTGCACCATTCCGGGCGCGCGCTCTACTGAGTGAACCGCCGTGCTTGTGCCCCTCGCCGTCCGAGGTAGCTTTGGCTGTGCCGACCGCGGCGTCGGATTGCCATGACTCGAAGTCAGCGCTTGGTCCTGATCGCGAGCATCCTCGGTTCATTCGTGGCGTTCCTGGACATGGCCGTCGTCAACGTGGCTCTGCCGGCGATCCGGCGGGATCTGGGTGGCGGCATCTCCACGCAGCAGTGGGTCGTCGACGCCTACTTGTTGACGTTGGGCTCGCTGATCCTGGTCGCTGGCTCACTGTCAGACCTGTTCGGCCGCAAGCGCGTTCTCGCCGGCGGCCTGGTCGGTTTTGCGGGCGCGTCGGTGCTGTGCGCCGCGGCGCCCACCGTCGAGACCTTGATCGTGGCGCGCGGACTGCAGGGTGTCGCCGGCGCGCTGCTCGTTCCCAGCTCTCTGGCGCTCATCATCGCCAACTTCGAAGGGCCAGCACAGGGCAAGGCGATTGGCACATGGACCGCCTGGACCGGCATCTCGTTCATCCTCGGCCCGCTCGTCGGTGGCGCGCTGGTCGACGCCGGATCCTGGCGCTGGGCGTTCGCCATCAACGTCCTTCCGACGGCGGTCACGCTGTGGATGCTCGGGCGCGTGCGACCCGATCCGCGCGCGACGGATCGCAACCCCGTGGATCTCGTGGGGGCCGGCCTGTGCGCGGCTGGGCTCGGCGGAATCATCTTCGCGCTCATCGAGCGGCCCGGCCGCAGCTGGAGCGCGCCGGCGATCTTCTTGCCGCTCGCCGGCGGATTGATCGCCCTCGTCGGCTTCTGTTGGTTCGAACGGGAGTCGGCGCACCCCATGCTCGATTTCGCCCTGTTTCGCAGGCGGAACTTCGCCGCCGGCAACCTCGCAACCGTGGCGATCTACGCGGCCTTGACCGGATCGACCTTCCTGCTCACGGTCTTCTTGCAGCAGGTCGCGGGGTACCGGGCGGTCGTCAGTGGGTTGGCGCTATTGCCGGTCACGCTGATCATGTTCGCCCTGTCACCCGTGTTTGGACGGCTGGCGGCGCGTCATGGCCCGCGGTTGTACATGACGGTTGGTCCGATCACCGCCGCGATGGGCTTTGCGCTCATGACCCGGCTCGACGCGACCGCGAGTTACCTGACCCAGCTCTTGCCAGGCGTGGTCGTCTTTGCTCTCGGTCTGTCGGCGACGGTCGCGCCGTTGACGGCTGCGATCCTGGGCGGCATCGACGAGCGCCACGCCGGCATCGGGTCGGCCATCAACAACGCCGTCGCGCGCGTTGCCGGCCTGCTGGCCATCGCCGCCATCGGCGGAATCGTCGCCGCGCGCTTCGCCTCTTCGATCGACAGCGGGGCCGTGACGGCGCGCGCCCTCGACGCGCCAGCGCGCGCGTTCCTCTCCGAAGCGCGGCGGCGTCCGTTCGACACCGCGCTTCCCGCGCGCCTTCGAGCCGAATCCGCCGAATCCGAGCCAGCGGCGCGCGTAAAGGCGATCTTGAACCAGGCGTCGAGCGACGCGCTGCACACCGGCCTGTGGTCGATCGCCGCGCTGCTGACCTTGGGAGGGCTCATCTCGGCCATCGGGATCAGAAATCCGACCGCGCCGGCGAAGCGCAGTGCCAGGGAAGCCCCGCAAAAGATTCGAGGGCCCTCATCGGAAAATTGAGGCTGGCCGACGCCAAGAACCCACAAATCGGCCACCACGAGGTGGCACACGAGGTGCTGTATGAGCCTTGCGCGGCGCCTTTGCCGCGTTCCCCTCTCAGATTCGGAGCACGAACATGCCTATCCCCTTGCGGCATCGCTTGGCCGAGCGTCGGTTTCTACGACCAGCAATCTTTGCGATCGCTGTTGGGATGTTGGCGGCAACCGCCGCGAGTCGCGCATCGGCGAAAGAGCCGGCATTGCCGCCTCAAGGCGCTTGCGGCGACACGACCTGTGCGTATGGGTTCACGTGCCAGGTCATTCCAGGGGCGTGCCCGCTCATCGCATGTCGCGACGGAGAGGCCTGCCCACCCTGCGCGCCTCAGGACTCGTATGTTTGCGCGCCGTCCTCCTGCGCGACCGATGCCGATTGTGGCGCCTTCATGGTGTGCGCACCGCTCGAGACGACGCAGTGCTCGGTCAGCCCACCCGCTGAGGTGTGCGCACCGAATACGGACTGTTCTCCTCCGGCGACGACGGATCCGGCGGGCGCGACGAGCAACTGCACAACGACGACCTACCATCAGTGCACGCCGCGGTGGCAGCTGCCTTGCCAAACTGCCGCCGACTGCGGAGCGGGTTTCACTTGCGATGAGCAGCAGTCCTGCGGCTGCTCCGGCGGAGGCAGCATCGGCGGCGGCGCGACGCCGTCCTCCGGCTCCAGCACGCCGCCCGCCATGCCCCAGGCGCCGCCAGATTGCACATGCACGGGAACCGGCACGTCCGCCTGCGCCGTCATCCCGACGGTTTGCGACACGGACGCGGAGTGCTTGCCGGGCTGGACATGTCAGGTCATCCCGTCGGTCCGCAGCTGCACGTTGAGCCCGGACGGTCAACCGAGCTGCGACCCGCCGCCGGCCGTCACGAAGAACTGCGCGCCGCCCTACTCGTCGCCTTCGGGAGCGACCGTCGACGGGACGCCGACCGCCCCGGGCCATGAAGGGGCGAAAGCCGCCGACGCCGCATCTAACTGGGCTGGCTGCGCGATGGCAGGCTCGGAGCACGATTCGTCGCGTGTGGCTTCGCTGCTTGGGCTGATCATGATCGCCGCCGCTTGGCTCACCCGCCATCGACGTCACCGCGCCAACAGCGACGCGCCCGCGAGCGTGGCAGGTCGATCGCGTCGTCGCTGATCGCCGGTTGCGAGTCGAGCCGATCGAGCCAGTCCGGCCGATCTACCCTGTTTCAGCGCTGGGCAGGGACGCCAACAGGACCGGCGCCTTCGGTGCGCTATCTTCGTCCGGCTTCATGCGGTGCGCGCGGTCGTAGTACTCTCCGATGTACGCCTTGCTCGCGAGGTTGTAGTCGGTGACGGCCACGATGATCATCTCGTCGGCGCCGGTGTTCTCGGTCTGATGGAGCGCCCACCGGGGGACGAAAGCCATGTCGCCCGCGCCGACCTCGAAGAATGCATCTCCGACGCGCACCCGGCCGTGGCCGGAGACAATGTAGAAGAATGATTCGTGCGCGTGCTTGTGGCGCTCATTGCAGCGCCCGGGGGGAATCCTCACGATTCGCGGATCGAGCGTCTCACCGGCGAACGGCACCCGGGTGACCGCGAACTCGATATTCAGTCGTTCGACGCGATTGTTGTAAAGCGCGACACCCCCGTCCCGCGTGGTCGAAAAGACCACCTGGACTGCTGTCGGCGCCGGGTCAGCCAGCGAGACGCGGTCCTGGATATGGGCCAGCGTGGCGCGCATCCGTTGCTGCCGGATCCCCTCGTAGAGCCCGTCGAAGAACTTCAGCCGCAGATCCAGGGCGGCGCGTGCGCCCTCCTGAACCATTCGTTGCCATCCCGGCTCGGCGCTGTACGAGGCGGTGAGATCGGCCAGCGTCGCCGCGTGTTTGTCGTCGCACGCCATGTGGATGAGGAAGAAGCGCAGGTCATCGTCGTGGAGCCCGATCTGCCGCAGGCCCGTCGTGAGGGTCGCGTAGAGACGAGGCACGATGCCTTCGGTGCCGAACGCCAGGAAGGCCGCCGCGCTGGGGAGCGGCGCGGTCAGGCAGTAGTCGAGGTAGCGGCCCACGAAGTGCAGCGCCGCTGAATCGCAGCGGAGATCGCGGATGGCGATGCCGAGCGCGTCCGTGAGGAATGCGCGGAAGATCTGCGAGTGGCGATCGTTCGGTTGCTGCATGCCGCCTTCTTCCCAC
>CAZNCQ010000266.1:0-10193 GCA_964571275.1 uncultured Myxococcales bacterium | reverse complement strand
GGATGCAGCTCGACGACCGGTCGCTGCCATCTCACGACCTCGCCGCGCGGAGCTCCCTCCTTCGCGAGGCGCTTCAGCAGATCGTCAACGAGCCCCAGGTCGTGCTCATGGTAGAGCTCGAGGTTCTCGTCAATCCGCCGGGGGAACCACGCGTCGTTTTCGAACCTCTCGACGACCTTGAACTTGACGCCGTGCTTGTTCAGCATGTCGTGAAGGTAGTGCTCGGGAAGATCTTCATAGTCATGTAGCTCGTCCACGAAGATGTTTCGTCGCAAGAGCGCGGGCTTGAAAATGAAGAAGTCGAAGCTGAAGAAGCGTTCGTCGTCCGGCACCGATTTGTTGACGAAGAACACGTAGTCGTTGCCGACGTTGGCGGTGAGCAGCTCGACGATCCCTGATTCGCCCGTGATGAAGACATCGGGATGCAGATGGATGACGTAGTCGTAGCCGGCGAAGACGCCCATTTCGATTCCCCGGCTCACCGCTTCGACAGCGCCCATCTGGAATCCAATATTCGTGGACGTGATATAGAGATGCTTGTTGGCCTGCGTGAAGTGCTTGTAATAGGTGACGATGTCCGCCGATACGTCCGGGTTGTTGCAATAGATGAACAAGTCGCAAATGCGGTTCAGCGTATTGAGTCGCTCGAGGAAGCCGTTGAAGTAGTCGTACTCCTTGACCTGTCGGAAGCTGGTGATGAACAACAGGACCTTCATGGACTACACGCCCATCTCGGTGCAGTTCATCCCCGAGCCGCTGATCACCTGGGCTGATTTGCGGGGCGTGCGATTCGAGGAGCCGTTTCTTCGAGAGACGCTGAGGCGCGTTTCGAAGGAACAGGGGAGGGCGTTGAGCGGCATCGACGAGTTGCGTGCGCTGGACGATCGCCCGACGCTCGCGCCGTCTCTGTTCATCTTCCACATCTCCCGCTGTGGATCGACCTTGCTCTCGCAGATGCTGGCGGCGCTGCCGGCGAACGTCGTCGTCTCCGAGGCGGGGGTCGTCAACGACGTCCTGTCCGCCCACACCCCGGCGGTCGAAAGAGCGGAGCTGCTACGCCTGGTCATCCGTGCGCTGGGCCGGAATCGTGGCGCCGATGCCCGGCATCTCATCATCAAGTTCAGCAGCTGGAATGTCCTGTCCGCGACGATGGTACACGGCGTCTTCCCGGACACGCCGATGATCTGGCTGCAGCGAGATCCCGGCGCGGTGGTGGCCTCCCACACCGACCAGCCAGCCGGGTGGACCGGATGGCGGGAGGCGAGCGATCCGGCCCTCACGATGTTTGGCCTCACCGTCGAGGAGGCGCGCGCCATGCCGGCCGCTCGCTTCCGCCTGCACGCGATCGAGGCGATGTACCGCTCCGCGCACGATGCGGGGTTGCCCTGGCAGGTCATCGACTACGCCACGCTCCCCGATGCGTTGTGGGAGACGATCGCGAGCCACGCGCGCCTGTCATGGGATGCCTCCGAGATCGATCGTATGCGCGAGCGAGCGCGCTTTGATTCCAAGAGTCCCGGCACCGCGCCCTTCGTCGCGCCGGCTCGCACGCGGCGCCCGTCCCATCAGGACAGGCTGTTCGTCGCCGAGCGGATCGATCCACTATACCGCGCGATCGGTCACGAGAAACCCTAGCCGCGAAAGCTCGCGCAAGCCGTTCGTGACCGCGCCCTTCCCCAGGCGCGGCGACAGCGCGTCGATGAGAACGCCGCGCGATTGACCGTCGCGGGCAAAGAGCCGGCGTAGAATGTCGATGGACGCGGGCGACAATGAATAGACCGTTCCGCCGATCGTCACGGGCTGCGTTTCATCGCCCGACGCCTCTGGTAGCGGAACCCGCCGCCGCAATGTGAGGCGCAGGACGTCACTGGCCGCCTCGGACGACGCGAGCGACACCTGCCGAACGGGCGGTCGATTGGCGTCGTCTTCCTTGAGAAACGTCATGATGTCCAGCGTGTCGACCAGGCGATGGAGGCGCGTCTTGAGCTCGGCTTCGTGCTCTCGCAATCGCGCCTCCGCCTCTTGCGGCGGCAGGTCGGAGCGCAAGAACTCGTCCTGCGCGGCCGCCTGGTTGAGCTGCTGAAGAAGGTCCATCCCGTTCGGGCAGTCGAGCCCGATGCTGAGGTGAACCGAGCCTCCGTCCGACACCGACGCCGCGTGGGGCTCGCCGCGCGGGATGTAGAGCACATCGCCCGGCGACAGCTCGAGCTCCTCGGCGTTGGCTTCGGTGATGTCGTGTTTTGCGTTCCAAGATCTCTCGATCGGGTTCTTGAGCTTGGCGTCCCAGATCCTCCAGGTCTTCTTGCCGTGGATCTGAACGATGAGCACGTCGTGCCGATCCCAATGCGGCTTGAACGCGCCGCCTTTGGAGAAGCTGAAGTACGCGTTGACGCCGACGCCGAAGCCCATCTGGCGCTCGAGCGCCGTCGCGAGCCACTGGATCTGCGGGATCTTGAGCTGAACCTGTCTGACGACAATGCTGGCGCCCTGGTCGAGCAGATCATGAAAGGCGCTCATGTCGGGCCCTGTTCGATAGAGCTGCGGAGGAAGCACCATGCCGTTCTGCATCGCCTCCATGTCGTCGAAGTCGCGCATCGAGATCATCGTCTCGATGTCTCGCCACGGGAGAAGCGAATCGGCGCGCGCGGGCTCGGTCGCCTTTATGTAGAGGCGCTTCTTGCCCTGGAATGCGCACAGGAATTCCCCTACGGGAATCGGCGAGACGACGTCAGCTAATGAGCCAAGCATGCTTCTACCGCGCCCGCATGCTATTCCTGATTTCGCTTGTTGACCACCGCGCCGCTGTCTTCGTCGCCGTGCTGGCAATCAGGCGAAAATCCGTAGCGATGGCACGATCGGCTTCGAGTCCCCAGGAATTGCTCCCAACGACGCGGATCGGGCGCCGGGAATTCATCGCCGCCGACGTTGGAAACAAGCACGTTCTCATGAACGTCGAGAACGGGATCTACATCGGCCTCGATGCCGTCGGAAAGGGCATCTGGGAGCGACTCGAGGAGCCGCAGACGATTGCCAAGCTGTGCGAAGACCTACAGAAGGTCTACGAAGTTCTGGACCAACCGATCTTCGAGCGCGAGGTCACCGACTTCCTTGGAAACCTGCGTTTGCACGGACTCGTCGAAGTCATTCCATGAGTCGACTACAACTGAGTGCTCATGTATGCTCCCGGCCAGAGGTGGACCGTCTTGAGTGGTGGCGGTGGGACGAAGACAAGAGAAGAGCTCCTGGCCGAGATCGAGGCGCTCAGCAAAGAGATCGCGCAGCGAGGCCCCGATACCGCCAAAACGGTTGCGGTGGCGGCTTCGACGCCGGTCTTCTCGATCCCCATCACGCGCCGCGAATCGCTGGTGAGGTGGGTCGCTCCGGTGATTCTGTCGCTGCCGGTGGTGCAAGTGGCGGGAATGGTGTTGGGGTCGGGCACGGCTCACGCGGTCACTGACGACGTCGGCGCCCCCTTACCCTCGTTCAGGCCAACGGGCAAGCCAACGCCCAAGCCATCGGTCAAGCCGTCGGCCAAGCCCACCTCTCCACCGACGAGAGCCGGGCGTTGCATCGTTGCGCCGACCGCGACCCCGCCGACCGCGGCGCCGGCGGCATCTCCAACCTTGGGGTTGGGCGCTGCACCGGACTCGCGCGCAGCCGATGCTGGCTTCGTCGCCCTTGGCAGCGCGCGCGCTGTCTCCCTGGGTTACATCGGTCCATAAACAAACAACGAGGGCGGTGAGGATCGTGCAACGTGTTGCCGTACGTCCCGCCTTGGGCTCCACTTCGCGGCCGAGACAGCGGCCGGGGTTTGCCGCCTTTCCAGTCGCCAGGGAGCTGGTTCTGATGTCCCCGGGGGGAGCCGTCGCGCATGCGTTGAACGAGTCGGCCGGTGCTCTGTGGAGCCTGTGCGACGGCGAGCACACGCCGCTCGACATGCTCGTGGCGCTCCGCGAGCGATTCGACGGCAAGAACGTCGACATCCTCGGCGACCTCACCTCGGCGCTGCTTCGATTCCATCACCTCGGACTGATCGAGCTGGCGGCGTCCTCGCTGGATGCGGAGGAGACCGGCGCCGCGGCCGATCTCGCCGCGCCGACAGAGCCCGGGCCTCGCGTGCGTTTCGTCTTTGGGATCGAAGACAAACCCTACTTTCACTGGCAGCTGGGGATCCTGTTCGAGTCGCTCGTTGGTCAGCTCAAGACCGGCTGGGACATCACCGTGGTCGTGTGTAATGACCACCGGAGCTTGTCCGCCGAGCTCGCCGGGCTGATCGCCGTCTACGGTGTGCGCGCGCTCACCGGGGACAACCACGCGCACAGCCACGCGATCGACTTCTCGGCGCATCGGGGCGGCTACGTCGCCTTGAACCGCGTCGAGGCCTTGAAAGCGATCGCCGCCTACGTCGAGCCCGACGACATCGTCTCCCTCATGGACACCGACCTGTTCTTGTACGGCGACATGCGGGCGGACCTCTTTCCCAGCGGGAACGCCATGGTGTCCAACAACATTCTCGACGACCGGCTGTTCTTGGGACGCGGGAGCGAGGAGCACGGCATCGATCTGCAGAAGCTCCTCGGCGCGTTCGGCTGCGAGCGAGAGCTCAAGCGCGGTGGCGTCACGATCTTCATGACCGGCTCGACCGTCAAGAATGACAAGGTGATCAAGGACTGCTTCCGCTTCGCGCAGATCATCTTCTTGCTGGGCAAAGCCGCCGGGCTCGATGAGCGCAATCTCTGGATGGCGGAGATGGCTTGCTTTGCGATGGCGCTCACGGCGAACGAGATCGACTACGAGTTGCTCGACATCCCACAGTTCGCCGTGCCCGCCCCGCAGCAAGCGACATCGCCCGCGGGCTCCTTTTTCCACTACTACTGCGACATCAACGACGGCCTTGGCGGGCCCTTTGTGGGCTCGGAGTGGAACAAGCAGCTCTTTCTCGAGCGAGATTTTCTGGCCGAGAACCTGGAGAGCTTTCGCCGGGGTGCCCAGAGCGAAGTCGAGCGCTGCTTCCTCGATCTGTCGATGGCTGCCAGAAGGAGACTTCTTGAGTCACGCGCACCTTGACGCGCAGGCGTTGGTCCGGGCGCTCGAAGCCCCGGAGTACCTGCGCAATCGGTGCACGCAGATGAAGGCGGAGGCGCCCAATCTCGGGCTCAATTACAAGAAGGCGAGGCTGGAGCCGCACGTCCACGCGCGGCTGCTCGCTCATTTTCGGGACAACATCGAGCGCTTCAGCTCCGAAGGCCCGGTGGACGAGATCAGGACCGCCTCCAGCCAGACCATCCCGACGCTGCTCTTCGAGGACGCCGCGTTCAACGCGCAGCTCGCCGAGGACCTGAGGCCGCTGCATGAAGAGTGGGCCCAAATGCCGCTCCTTCTGTCCGCCTGCTACGGCCTCCGCTGTTACCAGCGCGGCACCTTTCTCTACTCGCATGTGGATCGCCAGCCGCACTTCGTGAGCTCGACGATTTGCGTGGACCAGCGGCTCGACTCTCCCTGGCCGCTCTCGATCGTGAACGCCGACGGCCAGGAGAGTCAGATCGACCTCGAACCCGGGGAGCTGGTCCTGTACGAGGGAGCCCGCCTGCCGCATGGCCGCCCCTATCCGCTCGACGGCGACTTCTATGCCGGAATCTTCGTCCACTACTATCCGGCCGTCGAGGGCACGCTCGCGGCGGCGAAATAGATGCGATACCTCTACTACACGAATTACCTGTCCGGCGGCGCCGGGCTGTCGAACGGCATCATGTCGATCGAGGTCGGCGTCGTGCTGGCGCATCTGACCAACCGCCTGCTCGTTCTCGACGGCAACGTGCCGCCGCCCGCCAACATCGTCACCTACGACGGTCGCGTGAACAATCTGCGGCCGAGCCGCATCACCGACCTCCTCGATATTCCGGTGCCGTGGGTCGAGCCTGACGCCGTGGAGCTGGAGGGGCTCGAGGGCCTCGAGCTCACGAACTTGCCCCTGGGGGATTTCGCCTTCTATTTTCCGAAGACGCTCGACGTGTCCACCGGCGATGCGAGGAGCTTCGCTCGGGATCGCAAACACTGGCTGACCGTCGCCGGGGCGCACGATCAGGTCCCCCTGCTCCGGCTGTCCGAGGAGCCACTGGTCCCCGGCACCCAGCGCCATCGCGACAACCTGTGCTCTTACAGCTACCTCTTCTACCTCGACGATGAAACGCGTCGATCGGTCTACCGCCTCCTGCAGCGCGCCCAGGCCAAGCAACCGTTCGCCGAGCTTGCGCAGCGGGTGGCCCGTGACATCGGCCCCTTCAATGCGGTGCATCTGCGGCGGGGTGATTTCAAGGTCACCTATGGCGTCACCACGCTGGAGCGACGTCCCGCCGAAGCCATCGAAGCCTTGGACCAAGTGTTCGGGCGCAACGAGCCGCTGGTCATCGTGACCGACGAGCGCGACGACCCCTTCTTCGCCGAGATCAAGCTCGCCTATCCCCATCACTATTTTGTCGATTGGCACATCCTCGACAACTACGGCGCGGAGTTCGCCGGGCTTCCCCAGAACGACAGCTTGAGCCTCGCCTACCTGTCCCAGCTCGTGGCCGCCGAGGCCAAGGAGTTCATCGGAACGATGACGAGCACCTTCACGGGGCTCATCCAGCGCGGTCGAGGAAACCGCGGACGCAGCGAGGTGTTTCGCTACCTCTGGAATGAGCTGCCCGACTCGCACCACGACATCGAACGCGGCCGGCACGCCATCAGCGACTGCATCCCGCTCGATCGGGGTCAGATGATCGAACAGTTCTCCGGGCCGTACTCGTGGAATCGGGTCAGTCAGCTGCTCAACCCCGCGTGGATGCGCGAGTGGCCGGAGAGCTTCCTCTCGCCCGAAGTCGTCGCGACCGGCGCGCTCGTCAAAAGGCCGGCGCGCGCCGAGCGTCTCGTGACGGCGCCCCCTGCGGTATCCACGCTCGTGTCCGCGATTCACGTCACCTTCGAAAATCTGCAGGTGGCGGTCTCGTCGAGGGACATGGGACTGCTCAAGCGGGTGGCTGCCAGTCTGGGTGCGAATCAGGAGACCGAGCCCCGCAACGTGATCGCCACCTTCGAGCTCTCCATGGCCGACACGACCTGTTGCATCGCGCAGCGGGGCAAGCCGGAGAAGGCGTTCTGCGACAAGACGCAGCTGCCGGCGCTGCTCAAGCAACGGATCGCGACCGTCTTTGCCGCGGCCCGGCACCAGTACGCCTGGCTCGTCGCCGCGGCCTTCACCAAAGCCGGACGGGGCCTGGCCATCACCGGTGATCCGGGGTATCCGGATGACGCCTTCCGCTGGGCTCTCGACACCAGCGGCTGGGAGTTGCTCGACGCTGGACCGATCGCCGTCCGCGTGGCGGATCTCATGATCGTTCCCCTGGGCGCGCGGGCGCAATCGGAAGGCGGCGCCGCGCAGAGCGGGCGGCGCGCGACGCCGCTCGAGGGCCTCGTGGTCAGCAGGAGGGCGCCGCTGCATGCGCGAGACGCGTCCATCGCTCTCTTGTCACCCGCCGCCGCGGTCGCCGCGCTGGTCGGCGCGTCGCTCGACTTCCATATCGATCAGCATCGCGCCGTGAGCTTGCTTTGCCGCGTGGTTGAAAAGCGGCGCGCCGCTCAGGTTCATTTCAGCCACCCGCAGGAGGCGGCGCAGGCGATCTCGCGCTGGGCCGATGCATCACTGGAGGTTGCCGCATGATCGATACGCCTCGCGACATCAAGTTGAAGATCGGCCTCGTGGGTGGCAAGGAGCACGAAGTGCTCCTGCGAGAGGATGCGCCCGAGCTGGTCGCGCTCTTCTCCGCGCTGTCCCGTCCCGAGGCGGGAAGCCAGTTCGTGCAACTGCCGCTGGACGGCGGCAGGGTCGCCTGCTCATTCCAGACATCGCAGCTGGTCTCGATCGTGACCGATCCCCCGGTGGTGGTGAACCTCGAAAAGACGATCGACAGGGCGGCAAGGCCGCGCAACGTGAGCCATGACTCACAACCCGCTCTCGCAGCTCACTTGCGCCGCCCCCGGTTCGTGGTCGTCGATGATTTTCTGAGCTTGCAGGAGCACGACGAGCTGCTCGCGTACGCGCTCATCTCCGAGGCCCAGTTTCAGAAGGGCACCGTCACCACCTACGAGCCCGATGTTCGGCAGAATCTGGTCATCCTCAACTTCGGGGACTCGGCTCACAGTCGGCTCCTCGAGAATCGACTGCTCACGTGGTTCCCGCTCCTCGCCAAGAACCTGGGCATGCGGGTCTTCCCGCTCGCGCCGGTGGAATCGCAGCTGACGGCCGCGACGGACGGCTACTACTTCAAGATGCACTCCGACGAAGCGCCGGAGATTCCCAGGGTGCTCTCCTGTCTCTACTACCTTCACCGCGAGCCGCGCGGCTTCGCAGGCGGAGATCTGCGGCTCTACGATTGCATCGACGAAGGTGGATCGCGCCGGGCGGCGGACACCTTCACGGCGGTGACCCCGGCGGCGAATCGCCTGGTGGTCTTCCCCAGCGTGGAATTTCACGAAGCCATGCCGGTGCGCTGTCCATCGAGGAAGTTCGCCGACAGCCGTTTTGCCGTCACGACCTGGCTCCACCGCGCCGCGCGCCTCGATCCATCCGCGACGTTTGGCTGGGGCCACTTTCGGTGTGGCGTCGTGGCGCCGCAATTCGCGGGGTTCGACGGCGCCAACGGCGGCGCGTCGTGATCTATACCGCCTACTGTCCCTCGGCCACCGGGACCAGCAGCACGCAATGGCAGTCGCAGCTCCTCGGATACTCATGGGGTCGCGCTCGGCAACCCGGCGAGCTCGTGCACTTGCTCGCCGGGAATCCCGGCGCTCCGGTTCCCTGCCACCCGCTGGCACGCGTTCTCGAAACGCAGCGGTGGTCGCCACATCCCTACACGGGCGATCTCTACCCGCCTTATCAAAAAGCGGCGGCATTGCTCGAATGGCTGTTCGTGGAGAGGATTGAAGGAACCGTCCTGGTCCTCGAGCCCACCTCGGTCTTCAGGGACGCGGTCTCCGACGAGGTCAGGCCCGGTCAGGCGAGAGCGACGGCGTGGCCTGACCTGCCGCGCGGCGAGGGTCCTTTCGGCCTCGGGCCCGCCTTCGAATTCTTCTCGCGGTTCTCCGTGGATCGCACCCTCGAGCTTCCCGCGGTCAAGCTTCCCGTGCTGATTCACTCGGCCGATCTGCGCCGGATCGTTGCGCGCTGGCTCGAGCTGATGAGCATCATTCGCGCCGAGACGGCGCGCATGGCGCCTGGCGCGCTGGAGGAGGCCGACAAGATTGCGTATGTGATCGCAGCAGCCGAGGCACGCATCCCGCACGCGGTGGCGAGCCTGGGCGCTGGCATGGAGAGCGCAGAGGCCGACCCCGTGCAGAGCGGTGCTCCCATCCTCGACTACGGGCGTCCCATTCCGTCGCTGGACGGCGACGGCCAGATCGCCTGGGATCCGGCCACCTATCGAAACTGGGATCCCGTCGAGCCCGAGTCCGTGAAGCCTGGCGCCGGACGAGAGCTCCTCACCATGCTCGCCGAGCTCCTCGAACGGCGCGCCCAGGGGCTCGACCTGACCCTGCTCAAGCCCTGCCGTCAAAAAGGCGTGCGCGAGGGCAAGATTCTCGGCTCGATGTTCCTCGAGATTCCGGGCCGCGCGGATACCGTGTCGTTGAATTCCTCCGGCGCCGCGATCTGGGAGGTCTGCGATGGCACGCGCAGCCTGGCCGAGATCAATCAAGAGCTCGAGACACGCTTCGAGATGCCAGCGGGAAGCCTGCGGCCCGACGTCGAGGTCGTGATCAAGCGCCTGGAAGTCATCGGAGCGCTCCGGCTCGAATCTGTATGACCGCCGAGATCACAAAGGATCGGCAGATCTTCGTTTCGATCGCGGCGTATCGGGACGTCTACCTTCCTTTCACGATCGATTCCGCGCTCGCCAACGCCGCCGATCAGACGCGTCTGGTGTTCGGCATCTGCTGGCAGGCTGACGAGAGCGAAACCCTCGATCGGTTCATGGGCGACCCCAGGTTTCGCGTCCGCAAGTACCCCTACTCCGCCAGCCTGGGTTACGGCTGGTCACGTGCGGAGGTTCAAAAGCTCTACAACGGGGAGAGGTACCACCTGCTCATCGACTCGCACACCGCGTTCGCGCCGGGCTGGGACGAGAACCTCATTGCTCAGCTCGAGAGCAAGCCAGGCG
>CAZNCQ010000265.1:0-10273 GCA_964571275.1 uncultured Myxococcales bacterium | reverse complement strand
CGGCGAGCGGAACGTCGCCCTCTTGAGCTGCGGCGAGCACGTTCAGGGCGACGAGCTGGAAGCCCGGGGCGACTCCGTGACGTTGCGATACCAGTTGCTGGGCCAGCGGGGCTGGGAGTGGATCGCGATCCATGACCAGGCCGGCGTCCTGTGGCACCGCGATCTCCACAGCGAGCTCGGGTTCGCGAGCGACCGGCTGCGCATCCGCTGGGGCGGCGCGCGCGTCAAGGATCGCTATCGCTGGGCGGTCTGGAAGGTCGACGTCGCGATCGAAGGAAGCGGCATCGCCGGCTGGTCAGCGCGAGGCTTCGAGCACCCCGAGGAGCGGGTCCGCGATCGGGGAAGCGGCCGATTCGAGATCGAAAGCGCCACGCACGGCGACGCCGACGAGCTGGAGATCGCGCTCGAGGCTCCGGAGCGAGCCACCGTCGCCATCCATGCCACGATAGGCGGCTTCGACGGCACGACCTCGGCGCCGATAGACTGGCAGGTCAGTTGCCAGGATTTGCTGCAGGCGGGTGCGTTGCGACGAGATTTGGACGGTGTCGATCTGTTCCTGGCCGTCGAGCGGCTGACGGCGCGGGCGCTCCCGGTGACCCTGTCGGGCGACGTGCGCGTGAGCCTGCCGCCTGACGGACCGGAGGCGCGCGCTCTCTATCTCTTTGCGCGCGAGCTCGGAGACGCCAAGGTCTGGACCAGCCCGCTCTTCGTCCGGCGCTTGCCGTGAAACCCTTGCGGCTGGTCGCGACGGATCTCGACGGCACGTTGCTGCGCAGCGATGGCACCGTCTCGGCGCGCACGGCTCAGGCGTTACGGCGCGCGGTCGCGGCCGGGATCGAGCTGGTCATGGTGACCGGGCGGCCGCCGCGCCACGTGCGCGCCATCGCCGGCGCGCCGGACCTGGGCGCGGTCACGATCTGCATGAACGGAGCCCTGGTCTACGACGTCGCGCGTGATGCCGTGCTCAGCGAGACGCGGTTGCCGCCCGAAACGGCGCGCGCGCTGATCGCCGACCTGCGCGCGCGCCTGCCCGAGGTCTCGTTCGCCGTCGAGGTCGGTCTGCATTGCGGCTGGGAGCAGAGCTACGCGCTCCAGCGCGGCAAGCTCGAGGAGCCGAGCCTGCCCATCGCGGGCGGTCACGCGCTGTGCGCCGGAGGCGTCAACAAGCTGATCGCGTTTCACCCGGCGCTGTCGAGCGCCGCCCTCATCCATCGTTCGCGCGCGGTGATTGCCGATCGGGCCGCGGTCTCGTTCTCGGGCGCTCCCTTCCTGGAGATCGGACCGTACGCGGTCAGCAAGGCATCCAGCCTGGCGGCGTACTGCGCCGAGCGCGGCGTCGCCCGTGCCGAGGTGCTGGCCTTCGGCGACATGCCGAACGACGTGCCGATGCTCGCCTGGGCCGGCCGCTCGGTCGCCGTGGCCAACGCCCACCGGGACGTCCAATCGATCGCCGGCGAGCTCACGCTCTCGAACGACGACGACGGCGTGGCGGTGGTGCTCGAGCGACTGCTCGACCAACACTGACGGTGGCCGCGGACGCCATCAACGGTGTCATGGGGGGGCGGCCGGCGACCGCGAGAGCAACCCGAGGGCCGACAGCTTCGCGCGCACGACGTTGCGTCCGATACCCAGCAGGCGGGCGGTCCGCACCTGGTTGCGCGCCTGGTGCTCGAAGGCCGATCGAATCACCGTGTCCTCGATCTGCGCCCACAGCCGCGGTGGACGCTCGTCGAACAGGCGAGCAAGGACCGAGCGGAGGAGCTCGAGCGGACTTGTCGGGCCGCTCAGGGGAAGCGCGCTCTCGGTCGGCTCTGGATGGGCCGCCGGCAGCACCGGGAGGTCTTCGGGCGAGATCTCGTCACCGCGGCTGACCAGCAGAGCGTGCTGGAGCGCGTTCTCGAGCTCGCGCACGTTGCCCGGCCAGCGGCGCGCCCGCAGCTCTTGTTCGGCAGCGGCGGAGAGTCGCGGCGCGCGCGGACCGCCGTCTCGCGAGCTTCCCGCGTGGGCGGCGAGGAAACGGCGGGCGAGCGGAAGGATGTCGCCGGGACGGTTCCGCAACGGCGGCAGCAACAATGTCGTGACCGCCAGCCGATAGAAGAGGTCTCTGCGGAAGCGGCCGCCGGTCACCGCCCCTTCGAGGTCGACATTGGTGGCGGCGAGGAGACGGAAATCGAGCGGGATCTGCCGCCGCGATCCGACGCGGACCACCTCGCGCTCCTGCAAGACACGAAGCAGCGTCGCCTGCGACGGCAGCGGCAGCTCGCCGATCTCGTCGAGGAACAGAGTGCCGCCGTTCGCTTCCTCGAACCAACCGGCGCGGCTCACCAACGCGCCGCTGAACGCTCCTCGCTCGTGACCGAAGAGCTCGCTCTCGATCAGGGTGGGCGAGAGCGCGCCGCAATTCACGGCAACGAAGGGTCGCAAGGATCGCCGCGATCGGCGGTGAATGTAGCGAGCGACGACTTCCTTCCCCGTCCCGGTCTCGCCCTCGATGAGGACCGTGGTTTCGCTGGGGGCCACTCGTTCGAGGTGCGCGAGCAGCACGCGCGAGGCCTGATCCTCAAAGACGACGGCATCGTCATCCGCCCATGCAGACGACGTCTGCATCGCAACGTCCCTGGCCATCGACATCATTCGACACGCAGCAAAGTGTCTGACTTCATGGTTCCCTCTCCGAACGGACCATCGTCGTTGCTCGAATTAGCCTGTTGAGCGCGGTCATAGTGGCGATCATCGGCGCGATCGCCGCCGTCCTCGCCGCGCACGTAAAGTCCGCCTCCTCGACACCGGCGCCCGAGGTCCTGGTCCAAGCGCGGCCATCCGTGCAACCCCAGATCGCGCCACGGGTGATCAAAATTCGGCAACGCCGCGGTCGGGACTCATGGGGCAAGACGTGGCGTCCATCGCACCGCGCCCTGGACTGTCGCTACGATCGTCGCAGTTAGAATGCCCTCGCCCCCAGCGCCAGCAGGTTCCGCATCGGGCCGAGGTGACCGGCAGCCCGCGCCGTTCCGCGCGCCCCGCGGCCGATCGATAAGGCCGACGGATAGCGCCGCACCGTCTCCTGCCTGACTTGGAGTCGCCGGGCAGCCTCGCTAATCGAACCCAGCTGAGGCGGTTCGCCCCGGTCCTGCCGGGGCCCGTTCACCGGCGCGCGCGTAAGGGAAAGATCGTCGATGGGGTGCCCCCGCCACGGGCCCCGCGGGCCCGGAGGGCCCAACTTCCAGGGGTGCGGTTCTTAGGCTGCCACCAGCTCCAGGACCAGCATCGTCTGCTCCGACCGGCTATTGCACACCCGCGCTACTCGCCGGATTCTACGAGCACCAGCAGGCCCACCAGCCGACGCCGCAGAGCGACCCGATCATGCGAGTTCGCCCACCCGTCCACCGCCGCCTGGAGGGCCGCCGCGATGGGGCCGGCATCGGCCGGAGCTACAATGCTACAGGCCGGCTGCGCACTGGCCTTTTCTGGCAACTCCACAGCGGGTACGATCAGCCGTAAGTGCCCGGAAACCGCGCCAGATTGCTCTCCGCCTTCACCTGGTTGCACCGGGGTCCGAGTTTTCAAGTCCCGTCCACCCCTCGTGCCGGCCAGCGACGATCAATTGTCGCCGCCATAGGTGACCACTCTCGTTCGCGCGCGAGCGCTGCTACTGACGACTTTCTTCAGCTGGTGATCTGGCGCCCCGTCGCTGACGTTGTTGAACAGAATCAAGCATGAACCCGCGGGAAGCATCGTGCTCGACGTCGCCATCTCGGTCACTCGACTCTTTTCGGTTTGGCGGTCGCTGCTCTCGGCGGCAGAGAAGATCAGGGCAGGACAGCTGGTCGCGACCGTGGAATCCCGACGAAGAAGCTCCGGGGAACTACCAAAACCTGAGCCCGCTGGTGATGGGCATCGGACGGCTCCCTGCAGCAAGCGTGTGCGCGATGGTCCTGGTCACTCGATCGCATTCCGCGAACGACAGCCCGCGAACGATTCCCGTCTCGAGGAAATTGATCTTGTCGCGCTGATTGACGAGCTGGCAGAGTTGGCTGCGAGGTTGTACCTGGACGGTCGTCTCCGAGATTCTTGAGGAGCGTTCGATGCGCGCGCGATCGAGATCCTTGCCAGCTGGTTCCGCCATTGAGAGCGCCGAGCGAGCAGGCGGCCCCTCCCGCGATCTGAAGGCCGACGGAAGCGAGCCGCCTGTCGCTGCCTACGCGCGATATTCGACCGATAAGCAGGACGCGCGCTCGATTGACGACCAGCTTCGCCGCTGTCGAAATTTTGCCGCGGGCCGTGGATTCAAGGTCGTTGAAACCTATAGCGACGCGGCGGTGTCCGGCTCGCACACCGAGCGCGAGCAGCTGAAGAAGCTGCTTCGTAGTGCGGCCCAGCGAAAGTTCTCCTGCGTGCTCGTCGATGACTTGAGCCGGCTCTCACGCGATCTCGGGGCCACCTGGCGAATCATCTTCGAAGATCTCGCCGGTCGCGGGGTGCGCGTCATTGACTGCACCACCGGCGTTGCTTCGGACGCCGTCGGCGGTCGGCTCACCTTCGGAGCGATGGCTCTGGTCAACGACACGTTCCTGCAGATGGTGCGGGCCGAGACTCACCGCGGGCTCGAGGGCAGGGCGCTCGCCGGTTTTGCGACCGGCGGAAAGACCTATGGCTTCACGACCGTGGTCGAACCGAATCCGCCGGATCTCGAGCATCCGCGCAAGCTCCGGGTCATCGCGGAGGACGAGGCCAAGGTCGTCCGGCGCGTGTTCGAAATGTATCGGTCGGGCATGTCGTTCAAGCACATCGCCTCGGCCCTGAACGACGATGGCGTGCCGGCCCCCCACGATGGTGGCAAGGGCAACAAAAGCGCGCCGGGCTGGGCCCACTCGACGATTCGCTACATGCTGCGAAACGAGCAGTACGTCGGCGTCTGGATCTGGAACAAGGATCAGTGGCTTCAGATCCCGGGTACGCGACGCTACCGGAGGATCCCTCGACCGGAATCGGAGCACGTCCGAACCGAGCTTCCCGAGTTGCGCATCATCCCCCAGGGCCTCTGGCAGGCGACGCGGGAGCGGCTGGAGCGCTGGGGAGATCGGCCCATGGGCGGGCGCGCGGCGGGCACTACGAAGTCGGCGCCAAGTGTCCTTGCAGGCCTGCTCCGGTGCGGGACCTGCGGCGGTTCGATGGTCGCGGTCCACCGGTGGACGAAAGGCGGCCACAGCTACTCGACGCTCGGCTGCACAACCCACAAGAGCCGAGGTACGGCGATCTGCTCGAACAACCGCTCCATCTCGGAACGGAAGGTCAAGACGGCGGTCGTGGAGATGCTTCAGACCCAGCTCACGGCGCCCGATCTCGTCGAGCGATTCGTGAAGACTTTCCAGACGCGCGTCACGCAGCTGCAGAAGGCCGACGCGACGGAGGATGATTCGAGCCGGCTGCTCCGCGAACAGCAGCAGCGCGTAAAGAACCTCTACGAGGCGCTGGCCAAGATGGGGTGGTCGGAGGGACTCGCGGCGCAGGTGCGCGCGGAAGAGTCGAAGCTTTCGACGATCAAGTCCCGGGCTGCCGAGCGCGCCCGCGTTCAGCCGGCGACCATCCCGCACCCGAAGGTTATCGAGGGGTACATCCGGAACCTTCTCACGATCATCGATGGGGACCCGGTCCGGGGGCGTGAGATCCTGGCCCGCCACATCCAGCCGCTGGTCCTCACGCCCGCGGCCGACGGCGTCTACCAGATCACCGGTGCGTTTGACCTGGCCACGGCGATCCGGGGCGACGATCACGGTGAGACTGCCGGAGTGTCCGATAACGGAAGTAGGCGGGACAGGGATTGAACCTGCGACCCGAGCCGTGTAAAGACCCTGCTCTACCACTGAGCTACCCGCCTTCGTGTTTGTTCGGGCGGGCAGTCTAGCTCAGGTTGCACACGCGACGGCGCGAAAGCGCTAGAAGCGCAACGTCAGGCCGCCGGGGCCGAGCCAGGCCAGCGGGGGCTCGTCGTCGTGGGCGCTGAAGTTGGCCAGGCCGTCGACGATGCCGATGATGACGGTGGCGGCGAACACGCCGACGGCGACGTTGTTGACGACCTTGAGCGTGCGAGCGTCGTCGGTGTGGATGCCATAGGTGTCGTTCGATTCGTCGACCCACGATTTCAGCTGGACGTAGGTGCCGATGGCGACGCCGAGCGAGAGGACCTCGAACGCGCCGAACATGATGCCGCGCGCGCGGTGCCCGTTCTGGAACTGACCGGCGGGCGGCAGGAACGCCCAGGCCAGGTGCTTGCCGGGGCGGCTGCGCGCGGCCTCGCGAATCTCGGCGGAGTGGCGGGTGCGGACGCTCTCGAAGAACGCGACGACGTCGGGGCGGGTGTGAGTCGGGTCGAGCCGCGCGCCGGGCTTCTGCCGCAGCAGATCGAAGAACGCGGTCTCGGCACCCTCGGGGCGGCCGGTCAGAAACAGGCCGATGCCGAGCAATCGCAGCGCCTGCACGCGCTGAGTGGCGCTGGGGCGGGCGCGGCCCTCGGCGACGAGGCGCGCCGACTCGACGACGAGATCCATGTCGCCGTACTCGTACGCGGCGAGCGCTCGCTCCAGGGTGGCGGCAGCGTCGACTTCGGTCGCGGCGCTGGGCGCCGGCTGCGCAGCGGCACCCGGGGCGGCGGGCCCGCCGTGCGTGTCATCGTCGTGCGCCGGGGCGGGTGGCGTGGCCGCTGCTGCCTCGACCGGTGCGACCGGCGCCGCCGTCGTCGTGTCGGCGCGTGGTGCCGCCGGGGCGGCGTTCGCGGGGGTCGCGGTCACGGCGACCGCGACCAGACACAGCATTCCCGCAAGGGTCCGCTTCGCGTTTGTCATGGGGTCATCCAGAAAACACGGCCGGGCCAGGATCTGTGCAATGGAAAGGCCAAACTCCCGCGCGGATTCTAAGGGATCTGCGGAGCAACCGGTCGGCGAACAGCGTGCATCGCGACAGCCCTGTCTCGGTCGGGTCGGAGCGCCCGCCGGGCGTCAATCCGGCAGCGAGAGCAGGGGATGGCCGTCGGTGCCCGGCACGATGACCAGGTTGGGCCGCGTCCCGGGGCGCAGGTCGTAGTTGGAGACGAAGACCTTCGCGCCGCTCGGCAGCGTGCAGAACAGGCGGTGAATGCCGGGCGCGACGTGTTCGTACGACGGATGAATCGACGGCGGCCGATCATCGAGCGACGGCGAGCAGAAGCCCTGCGACGCGCGTAGCGCCAGGCTGGCCGTCGGTGCCGGGCGCGGCGAGATCGGTGTTGGTATCACGCTCGGCGCTGTCGCGGGCGGCGCCGCTGCTGTTGTCGTCGGCGGCACGGCCGTCGCCGTGGCCGCGCCCGGGCTCGCGGCGGGCGGCGCCACGGTCGCGCTTCCGGCGCCCGTGACCGGCGGGGACGTCTCCGCCGGGCGGCTTGGCGAGGCGCTCGCTTGGGCGCGCAGCCGCGCGGCCTGCTTGTGCTTGCCGGCGCCGGCGTGCGCCGGTGGTGTCGCCGAGGGCGCCGGCGGCGGCATGGCCGCAGGCGTGGAAGACGGCACCTCCGCGGCCGGCGTCGTCGTCCGCGCCGCCAGACGGAGCGTCTGCGTTGCCACGACGGCCACGCCGGCGACACCGCCGCTGGCCGCCGCCCGTCGCGCCGCCCGCCAGTGCTGCGCGCCGGCCCCCACGGCCAGCAGCGTGGCCAGGGCCAGCGCCGCGCTCGCGAGCTTGCCCACGCGCCGCCGCCGCGAGAGCGCCGCCAGCAACGCCTGCGCGCCAGCATGCCCGGGCGCGTACGCGAACACGCGGTTGATCTCCGCCAGCGCGCGCGTCATCTCGCGCCTGCGCACGTGAGCCTGCGCCCTTTCGTACGCTTGCTCCGCGACGTGCTCGCTCACCGTCGCGCCGAATTTTTCCGCGCCCTCGTCGAAGAATCGCCGCAGCACCGCGCCGGTATCGCTCGCGCCAAGCAGGCCGTGCACGTCCCGCGCGATGTCACCGAGCGCGGCCTCGACGGCGTGACCGTCGGGGAAACGCTCAACGGGTGTGCTCTTGAGGCAGCGCAGGATCACCGCCTCCAGCGCCGGGCCGACGTGCGCGTCGACCTGCGACGGCCTCAGGAACTCGCCCTTCAAGATGGCCGCGATCGCGGTCAGTGGATCGCGGCCCGCGAACGGCGGCCGCCCGGTCGTCACGTGGTAGAGCATGACCCCGAGCGAAAAGACGTCCGACGCCGGCAAGATCTCCTGCCCGCGCGCCTGCTCGGGCGACATGTAGATCGGCGAGCCGACGATCGCTCCCGTGGCGGTCATGGTCTCGGCCTCGGTCATGTGCGCGATGCCGAAGTCGGTCAGCAGCACGCGCACCGGTCCGGCGCCGGCGCGATCGAACATGACGTTGTCGGGCTTGACGTCGCGGTGCACGATACCGCGCGCGTGCGCCGCGCCCAGCGCGCCGGCGACGCGCGCCGCGACCAGCGCGGTGACCTCGGGAAGCAAGCGCCCGCCGTGCTGGTCGAGCAGCGCGCGCAGCGTCGGCCCCTCGACGATCTCGGTGACGATGTACCCGGGCTCGCCGCCCGCGGCCGGCGCGAAGTCGTAGACATCGACGATGCCGTCGTGCTTGATGGTGGCGACGGCGCGTGCTTCGCGGCGGAAACGCGCCTCCAGATCCGTGCGCCCCGCGAACGCGCCGTGCATGACCTTGATGGCGACGTCGCGGCCGAGCTGTGGGTCGTGCGCCCGGTAGACCGTGGCCATGCCCCCGCGACCGAGCTCGCCGGTCACCCGGTACCGCCCGACGGTCTTGCCGATGAGGCCGACCCGCGTATCCTCGGTAGCTTCGCTCACGGCCGCCCCAACCCACCTTACCTCGCAATCGCACGCGGGTGCGATACCCTCAAGGACCCGAATGTCGACGATCGCGCTCGCCCGCCGCCCCCAGCTCCCTCCTCTACGAAAGCCCCCATACCAGGTCGGTCGCTCCCGGCTTCCCAATGGTCTGCGGTTGGTCACCGTCGAGACACCCCACCTGCACAGCGCGGCGATCTCGCTCTATGTGCGGGCCGGGTCGCGCTACGAGACGCCGCGCACCAACGGTCTGTCGCACTTTGTCGAGCACATGCTGTTCCGTGGTTCGGCGCAGTTCCCGAACTCGTTTGCGCTGAACCTGGCGATCGAAGAGATCGGCGGCACGCTCTACGCCGAGACCGGGCGCGACTACTCGCTCTACCAGATCCCGCTGCAGCCGGCCGAGCTGCCGCGCGGCCTGGAAATCCTCGGCGATCTCTTCAGCACGCCGTCGTTCCGCGACATCGACCTCGAGCGCCAGATCATCATCGAGGAGATCCTCGAAGACCTGGACGACGACGGCCGCAACGTCAACCTCGACGATCTGTCGCGCATGTCGGCCTGGAACGGGCACCCGCTCGGGTACACCATCACCGGGCCGCTGCGCAACGTGCGGCGCTTCAAGACCGAAGAGGTGCGCGCGCACTTCCAGCATTTTTACAACGCGGCCAACATGGTGCTGTGCGTGGCGGGGCCGTTCCGGCACGCGCGCGTCGAGGCGCTGGCGCGCGCGGCATTCGCGACGGTGCCGCGCGGCCGAAGAACCAACGCCGAGCCGCCGCGCGTTCCCACCGACGGCCCGCGCTTCCGCGTGATCCACAACGAATCGGCGCAGACTCAGGTGCAGATCCTGTTCCACGCCGTGCCCGAGAGCGACCCCGACTACCTGGCGCTGCGCGCGCTGGCGCGCGTGCTCGACGACGGGATGTCGACGCGCCTCCACTACCAGATCTGCGATCAAAAGGGCCTGGCGTACTCCGTGTCCGGCAACCTCTGCTCGTACCACGACAGCGCGCTCATCGAGATCGACGCGGGCTGCGCGCACGCCAAGCTGCCGGATCTCGTCGGCGAGGGGCTGTCGATCCTCGCGCGCTTCCGCGACGAGCCGGTCAGCGAGGCGGAGCTCGACAAGGCCAAGCGCCGCTTCCGCGCCGATCTCGAAGCCTGCTACGACGACCTGGACAGCCTGTGCGGCTGGTTCGGCGGCACCGAGCTTTACGCGCGCCCGCGCTCGCAGGAGCAGCGCGCGCGCGAGCTCGACCGCGTGCGTCCCGAGGACATCCGCCGCGCGGCGCGCCGGGTGATCCGCGCCGAGCGCCTGTGCGTGGTGGTCGTCGGCGCGCTCGATCGCGCGGTCGCGCGCAAGGTCTCGACGATCGTGCGCGAGTTTCGCTGAAGACGCGCGGCCCGCGCGCTACTTCGTCTTGGTCTTGCCGGCCTTCTTG
>CAZNCQ010000264.1:0-10282 GCA_964571275.1 uncultured Myxococcales bacterium | reverse complement strand
TGCTCGAGAGCGGATTCGAGTTGCTGGCGGGCAGGGGCAAGGTCATGCGCCACGCGGGCGAGCCGAACGCGAAACCGGCCGCGGGCGTCGCGTTCTTCGATCTCGATCCGCCGAAGCTGCGCATCCTCGCGCGCGTCGTCGAGCTGCACTGCGAAGCGGCCGCAGCGGCGGAGTGAGCCGCGCGGCTCTGCGCCGCTCGAGTCCGCTACGGCGGCAGGGTCTGCAGTAACGAGATGCGACCGATGATGATCGCGCGATCGTCTGCATTCGGTGCGTGCTTGAGGTACGAGCGCAGATAGCGTACGGCCTCGGTTCGCTTGCCCAGCTGTGCGCTCGCCAGGCCCAGGCCGCGATACCCGGCCGGGTCCTTGGGGTTGAGACGCACCATCTCTTCGTAGGCGGTGATGGCGCCACCGGCGTCGCCCGAGAACAGCCGCTGGTTGCCCTCGCGATAAGCATCGCGCGCGCGCGCGATCTTGTCGGATTCGGAGACGTCGGAGTCGCCGTGATCCAGGGCGCCGGCGTGCGCGGTCGTCCGGCGATGGGCGCTCGTGCGTCGTGAGGAGGACGACGCCGCCGCGTGGTGGGCGGCGTGCTTCGAGACCGACCTCGACTTCGCCTCGGAATGGGCGGGGCTTCGAGCCGGAGCGGCGGCGATCGGCGCCTCCTCCTCGACGGCAGGCGGAGCGGCCTCGGGCTCGGGCGCGCGCGCCTTCGCCGTCTTCTCGGCCTTCTCGATCTTCGGGGACGCCGCCGCGGGCGCCGCCGGTTCGATCGACGGTTCGGTCATCTTCGGCATGACCAGCGACGGGAGCTGTGAGCCGGTGGCCAGCACGGCAGAGACGCGCGACGCCACCGCGGGCGCGACGGACGCCGTTGCCGCGCCGGGCTTGCCCGCACCGGAACGAAGCGGTCCGCCGAGGAGCACGAACGCGCCGGCGCCGATCACCGCGACGAGCAACGCGGCGCCCGCCGCCACGGCGATCCCGCGCTGGCGCAGGCGGTCGAGCAGCAACGACAGCCCGCTGCGGATCTGCAGATCGACCGGCTCGCTGCCCATCGCCGGTTGCGCATCTGCGGCGCCCGGAGCTGCGAAGGTTGGCGAAAGCGCGGGCGGTGCCGGTGAACCGGCAGCGCCGGCGTTGTCGAGATAGGCGCCGATGTTCCAGGCGTCGGCGCCGCGCTCGGCGGGCGCCGCGGCGCCGCGCTGCCCCTCATATCCCTCGGCAGACGCGGCAGCGCGTGGTGTCTCAGGAGCGTTGCGGGACTCGGACAGCGGCGGTGAAAGCCCGAGCATCGTCGCTGCGAGCGATGCAGCGGGCGGAGCCGCCCTGGCCACCGGCGCGGGCGCGACCGAGGCAGGCGACGACGGCGGCACCGACACCAGGTGCGGCGACGGCGCGACGACCGGCGTGGGCGCGGCGGTAAACGCCGCCGCCAGCGAGGCGGCGGGGGCCGGCGACGGGGGAGCTGCGACAGCGACGGCTGAGGGGGCTGCGACCACCGCGGCAGCCGCAGCCGGCGAGGACGCGCGCGCTTGCGGAGCGACGGGAACGTGCCCCAGCGACGCGAGCGTCGCGGTCACCGCCGCCGCTCGACGCGGCGCGGGCTGGCTCGGCGCAACCGGCGGCGCTGGAATCACCTCGACCTCGGGCGGAGGCGGCGGCGCGACGAAGATCGGGGGCGGCGTGGGCGGCGGCGGCGGCTCACGCCGGCGCGGCTGATTCACGACCGGAATCGCCTCCGGCGGTACGGCGAACGAATGGACGGGCGTGGTGCGCGACGCGTTCTCGGCCAGCGCCGACGCGAAGGCCTCCGCGCGCTTCTTGCCGGCGGCCGCATCCGCCGAGGGTCGCGCCGGCTGTGCGCGGCTCGCCGGCGCAGCCGCCGCCCGACCCGCGTCCTGCGCCGCGCAGAACGGGCACGGCGCGGGCGCGGCGCCCTCCGTCGCCGGCGCGGGCAACGGACGGCGGCAACGACCACAGACGCGCGTGCTCACCGCGTGTGCTCCCGCTGCGAGAGCGCGCCCGGCGGCGGCGACGGAGGCGGCGAGGACGCGCGCTCGACCAGCCGGCGCAGTCCACCGATCGCGGCGTCGTTCTGCGCGAACACCTCCTCGGCGCGCGCGAGCTGCGTGCCACGCGCGACGTCGAGCAAGACCACCGTCACCTTGACGCCCGAGCTGGAGAGGTCGCGCGCGATCTGCCCCCACAGCAAGCGATCGACCTGCAGAAAGCGGCCCACCTGCGCGTAGCACTCATCGGTCGGCGATACGCACTCGAGCGCGAGCTGCGCGACCTCCATGCTGATGTTGGCGCGGATGGTCGTGCGCGCGCCGGCGACGCGCGCGCGGCCGAGCTGCGCGTCCAGGGCGGTGGCGATGTCCGCGAAGAGCAGCGAGTCGGACGGCATCACCGCCAGCCGGACCGACACCTCCGACGACGAGTCGCGACGGACCAACGCCGTCTTCGGCGGCGCCTTTGTGGCGCAACCGTGTAACGCGCCAAACAGCGCGCCCAGCAATAGTATCTTCGCCCTCGCCAAGCAGTCCTCGGAAGGCCGCGTCGGACACGGCTTTGCCTCCCCTGGCTATCGGAACAAATGGCCGGATGCTTGAACGACCGACGCCGGACGGCGGGATGGGTGCCGCGCCGGGCCTCAGTAAGCGGTGTAGTTCAGGAAGTTGCCGGTCATCATCAGCAAGGACATGACCGTCCACGACTCCTCGTAGTACGCGCCGCCGGCCAGCGCGGTGCCGGGAGCGATCGTGGCATAGCTCTGGTCGACGAGGGTCTGGTAGGTGGCGCTGGTCATCGCACCGACCCCGGCCGGCCCGATGAATGCCGCCGAGCGTTGGCCCGCGTGCTGCGGAGTGGCAGTGCCGTCCAGGTTGTAGCCGTCGGCGATGTTCGCCGCGCCGATGCCGCCGAAGAACGAGCTGGTCTTGGCGGCATAGTCCTTGGCGCTGCTGGTGCCGAACCAGCACCAATCGAGCGCGATGCGGAACGGCGTGCGGCAAGAATCGTACTGATAGTTGGTGGGCGTGGTCTGTCCGATGCCGAGCGCGCCGCCGTTGGGCGCGCCGTCACTGCTGCACCAGGCGGGCACCAGGCCGTTGCTCTGGTTCTTGCTGGTCGCGTTCAGCGCGTTGCCAATCGTGTCGTAAACCGTCTGGATCACCGCCGGCCAATCATGCGTCGTGTCGGTGTCGACGGCGTCGAACACGCGGTAATAAGCCGGCGCGAAGTACGAGATGTTGATGGTGGTCCAGTCGCCCCAGTTGCCCGGGCGTAACAACTTCGATTGATAGATCTCGTTGTTCCAGATCTTGTTGATTTGATCCTTGGCGACGTCGATGTAGTTCGACCCGAGCGAGCCCTTGCCGCCCCATTGCCGGTCGGCCATGAGGAGGGCGAACGCCATGTCCTCGTCGGCGTCGGTGGCCGGTCCGGTGCCAAGGCGCATGGTGCCGGCGGCGTTGATGTACCAGTCCATCAGGCCGGTCATCGCGTTCGGCCAGAGCTGTTCGTATCTCCAGAGATCGTCGAACAGCGCCTGGTCGTTCATGTAGACGGCGATGAGCATGCCGTAGCCGATCCCCTCGGAGACCGTCGACTCCAGCTCCAGCCCACCCGTGCCGGTGAAGTCGCTCGCCGTGCGCTTCACGCGCCGGAAGCCTCCCGCGCCCGCGGTCGTGACAGTGTCGGCCTTCCACTTGTTGTAGGCGGCGCTCACGACGTCGTTGGTGTAACCGGTTGGGTAGACGCAGCCCGCGCTCTGGCGATTCTGCGGGAAGGGAAAGTTGACGCCCGGCACCGGCGGCGTCGGGCCGCGCGTCGGCCCGCTCCCGCCGGTCGACGAGCCGGCATCGCCCCCTCCGCTCGAGCCGGCGGCGCCGTTGCCGGCGTGGCCGCCCGTGCCCGCACCGCCATGGCCCGCGGATCCGGAGCTGCCGGCCGCACTGGTGTTGCCGCCACTCCCGTCGTCGGCGGGCCCGATCGCGGGATGATGGCAAGCGACGGACAGCGCCGGCAGGACCGACACGATCAACAATGACCTAAGCTGGGACTTCAAGGTGGGCATAAGACCTCGAAAGCGGTGAGTCCGCCCCGGAACACCGCCGCGCCAACCGATGCATCACAGCGTCTGCGTCGACGCTGGTCAAGAGGTTTTACCATCATGCCCGGCGACGGCGACCTTGATCGCGACCGCCGCCGCGGCGCGCGTCAGAGGCCGGTTTCGACTTCGTTCGACGGCGGGGAGGTGGCTGGCGCGGAGGGCGCCGCGGCCTCGCGCCGGCGGCCGCCGCCGAAGCGCCCGAAGGGAAGCAGCAACCGAAGCGGCAACACGCGCTCGCGGCGGCGTTCTTCCTCCAGGTGACGCACGCGCGCCTTGAGCAGGTCGTCCAGCGACACCAGCCCCAGCAGCCGCCCGCGCGCCGCGCGATCGACCACCGGCAGGCGCGTCAACCCCGTCTCCGCCATCCGATGGATCACCACGCGCAACGGCTCGTCGGCGAACGCAACGGTCGGCGTCGCGCGGACGACCGTCGCCAGCACGGGCGATGAAGGCGCGTCGAGCCACGCCTCGAGATCGCGGCGCGTGACGACGCCCGCGAGAGCCCCGGTCCCGTCGAGCGCCGGATAGAGCCGCTGCCGACCGCCACCCACCGATGCCACGAGCAACGCCGTCACCTCCGTGGCGGTCGCCGACGCGGGCAGGGCCTCGACGGTCGACTCCATCACGTCGCGCACGAACAGGATCTCGAGCGGATCGATCGCGTACTCGCGGCTGACGTGAAAGCCCCGGCGCGCCATCTTCTCGGTCAGGATCGACCGTCGCAACGCCAGCACGGTGAACCCGTGCGCCGCCGCGCCCGCCGCGAGCAGCGGCAGCAACGTCCCCATCTCGCCGGTGAGCTCGAGCGCAAAGACCATCGCCGTCAGCGGCGCGCGCATCGTGCCGGCGAGGATCGCGCCCATGCAGATGAGCGGCCAGAAGCCCGGACTGACCGCCGGCAGCAGCGGCGACAGCAGCGCGCCGAGCGCGCTCCCGAGCATGAGCAGCGGTGCGAGCACACCGCCCGACGTCCCCGACCCAAGCGAGATCGCCCAGATCACCAGCTTCACCACCGCGAGCAGCAGCACCGCGCGGAACGGAACCGATCCGAGGAGCAGCGCCTGAATTTGATCGTAGCCGACGCCCAGCGCCTGCGGGCAGGCAAGACCGCCGAGGCCCACGGCGAGCCCTCCCAGCGCCGGCCACCACATCCAGTGGATCGGCAGGCGGGCGAAGAGATCCTCGGCGGCGTAGACCGCGGCGGTCATCCCCGCCGAAAGCATGCCGGCCGCCAGGCCCGCGACGACGCAGCCGGCCAGCGCCGGCGCGCCCGCGAACGCCGGCAGCGCCGGAACCGCGAACAACGGCCCGGCCCCGAGCAGGAATCGCCTCAGCGTCGCGGCGGTGGCGCTCGCGAGCGCCACCGGGATGAAGCTGCGCGGCTTGAGCTCGAACAGCAGGAGCTCGACGGCCAGCACGACCGCCGCCACCGGCGACGCAAAGGTGGCCGACATGCCGCCGGCCGCGCCCGCCACCAGCAGCGTCTTGCGCTCGGCGGCGGTCAGGTGAAACAGCTGCGCCGCGATCGAGCCGAACGCGCCGCCGGTCATGATGATCGGCCCCTCGGCGCCGAAGGGCCCGCCCGAACCGATCGAGATCGCGGCCGAGATCGGCTTCAAGAGCGCGACGCGCGGCTCGATTCGGCTGCCGCGCAGCAGGATCGCCTCCAGCGCTTCGGGAATGCCGTGGCCGCGGATGCGCTCGGAGCCGTAGCGCGCCATCAGGCCGATGATGAGGCAGCCGACGACCGGGACCGCCACCGCCGCGGCGGCGCCCAGTGTGTGGGCCGCGGGCGACACCGACGCGGTCGACCAGCGCTGGAAGAAGAAGAGATTGGTGAACAGGCCGATGAGCCGCAGCAGCGCCAGCGCCACGAACGCGCTGACCGCGCCGACGGCCAGCGCCAGGAGCGCGATCGGAATGACCCGACGATTGGTGGTGAAATCGCCCACGGGCTGTCCCGGTTCGGCCCAGTCCTTGGGCGCGCTCCGACCCGCGCGCTTTTCAGGAACCGACACGACGGCGACCTCCCGACGTCGACTTGCGGCGCGGCCGCGGCGTCTTCTCGAAGAACATGGCCGCGGGCTCGTCGGGCAGCGCCATCGCGTCGATCAACCCTTGCAGCCCCACCGCGAGCAGGCGCCGCTTGCGCGGGCCGATGATCGCCAGGCCGGCGATGAGACGATCTTGTGGCGCCACCGCGGGCGCGCGCTCGACCAGCGCTCGGCCCTGCTTGGTGAGCGCAAGCTCGATCCGGCGCGCGTCGGACGCCGAGGGCGTGCGCGCGACCAGGCCACGCTCACAGAGCTTGCTGACCACGACCGACACGGAGCTCTGGTGGGTCAGCGTGCGTTCCGCGAGCTCGTTCACCGACTGCGCGGGAGCCGACTGCAACCGCTGGAGCACGAACACCTGCGCGGCGGACAGGCCGAGCGAACGCTCGCTCGCTCGCGAGGCTTCGCGCAGCGACCGGACGATGCGCCGGATGGCGTCGAGGACACTGCGCGTCGCCGGGTCCGTCACCGCGCGACGCGTATCCGGTGTCACGTTCATTTCATGGGAGACCATTATATGGGAGACCATTCATACACCCGCGGCGGCGCGGCGCAAGCCGCATGTCTCCGCATTTCAGGCGCCCCAAGCCTGGCCGCGACGGGCCGGCGCGGAACGAACGGCCCCTACGTCGCGAACGCCGCGGTGATCTCGTCGAAGCGCTCGAACTCGGTGCAGGCGATCCCGGCCTCGTGGCACAACCGCGCCAGCGTGCTGCCGCGCACCGCGAAGATCGCGTCGGAGCGCCGCGCGGCGGGAAAATCGAGCCGGCCATCGCCGACGTAGACCACGCGATGTCCGGGGTGACGCTCGCGCAGATCCTCCAGCACCTGGATCTTGAAGTCCTGGCCCGACGGCAAAACCAAGCCCGGTGGCAGCGTCACGCTCCAGCGATCACCGTCGTAGACGCCCTCGAAGGCGGTGAAGGCCACGCCGGCCGGCAAGATCGCGCGCAAGTAGAAGCCCAGCCCGTGGCTGACCACGTGCAGCGGCCAGCCGCCAGCCGCCGCGCGCGCGACGAGCGCCTCGAATCCCGGGCGCAGGCCAGCGTGGGGCCGCACCTCGTCGAGCAGCGCGTCGGGCGGGCGGCGCACCTCGCGGTAGCCGTTGCCGATGAGCTCGAGGGGCGTCACCTCGCCGGCGCGCGACGGCGGCATCAGAACGGCGCGCCAGTCGAAGGGGACGTGGGTGTCCCAGATGATGTTGGTGATGTCCTCGACGGTGATGGTGCCGTCGAAGTCGATGGCGAAGAGCGGTGGATCGTGCAAAGCCGTCGCATGTTACCGCGCGGATCGCCGACAAATCACCGACAAGATATTGACGTTGACGTTGACGCACCCGTGGTCGTTGCCGTGCGCGTGCACGTCGACGCTCACGTGGGCGCCCACGGTAGCGGTCAGGTTCACGTGCACGGCAACGATCACGGGTGCGTCAACGCTCACGTCGACGTCATCGAAGCTCACGGGGCGAAGCGCTGACGTACAATCCCCACATGATCCCCCGCGCGTCCGACGCTTCGTCTGACGACGCTGCGACGCCTCCCGCGGGCGTGCTCTCGTTTCGCGCGTCGGTCGGCATCATTGCCGCCGGCTTGTTCGTGACGGGGCTCGGATGGCCGGGGATGATCGCGCGGCTGCCGCTGGATCTCTTGTTCAAGAACCAGCTCCATTTCGCGCCCCAGGACGTGGCGGCGTTCTGGGCGATCGGCGCGTTCGCCTGGTACGTCAAGCCGCTGGTCGGCCTGCTCTGCGACGCGTTCCCGCTGCTGGGCTCGCGCCGGCGTGGCTACCTGATCGTCGGCAGCGCCGCCGCTTGCCTGCTCTGGTCGGCGCTCGCGATCATTCCCGCGCACCCGGCGGCGTTCCTGGCCGTCATGCTCGCGCTCAACCTTGCGATCGTCGTCGTGAGCACGGCCATCGGCGGCCTGCTGGTCGAGATCGGGCAACGCCACGGAGCAACCGGCCGCCTCAGCGCGCTGCGCGAAGGGCTGATCGGCGTCATGGCGCTGGTCGTCGGCCCGCTCGCCGGCTGGCTCGCCACGCGCTCGATCGGATGGACGGCGGGAGCGGGGGCGCTCGTCTGGCTTGCGTTCGTGCCGGTCGCGCTGTGGGCGGTGCGCGAGCCGCCGGTAGCCGGCGGTAGAGCCGGCCGGCGCGTGCTGGCAGGCGCGGCGGCGCAGCTGCGCGTCCTGCGGCGCACGCCGACCATGTGGAGCGCCGCGGGTCTCCTGTTCTGCGCCTACCTCGCGCCCGGGTTCGGAACGCCGCTCCTCTATCATCAGCAGGACGATCTCCACTTCACGCCGCAGAACATGGGGCGGTTGCTGCTGCTGGGGGCGATCGGCGCGATCGCCGGCTCGGCTGCCTACGGCTGGCTCTGCCGCCGCATTCCACTGCGCGCGCTGCTGATCGGCGGAATCATCCTCAACGCGGGGAGCACGCTCTTCTACCTGGCCTACACATCACTGACCTCGGCCATGGCGATCACGCTCGCCGCCGCGCTGCTGGGCTCGATCGCCGTGCTGCCGATCTACGACCTGGCCGCGCGCGCGACGCCGCGCGGAAGCGAGAGCTTTGGCTACGCGCTCCTGGTCAGCGTGCAGACCCTGACGACGCTCGCGGTCTCCGATCCGCTGGGCGCGACGCTGTACGGACACTTTCACGTCACGTTCCCGTCGCTGGTCTGGATCAACGCGGCTTCCACCGCCGCCGTGCTGCTCTTCGTGCCGTTCCTGCCGCGCGCGCTGCTGGCGCCGCACGACGCCGCGCCGTCGCGCTGACGGCGCCGTCAGGCGGCGCGCCTCTGTGGCACGAAGCGCGTCACGAAGCGAACCACGTCCATGACCGACTCAGGTCCGCCACCGAGATCGTCCGCGCGCCGAAAGCCCACCACGCCCATCGGGCCCACCCAGGAAACGACGTAGGCGCGCCCGTCGACGTCCTGCCAGCGGTCGCCCGCACGGACATCTCCCAGCCGCCCCAGTTGGCCCGACTTCACCGACTTCGCCGACAACATCCGCTCACTCCACGGAACCGTCGACCCCCGACCGTTATTCCCCTCGGGCTGGGCTTCCCCGACGCGTCGCGCGTGGTAGGACCAACCTCATGCACGGCGCACACGCGTTTCTGGCCGCGCTGGCGACGGTGCTGGGCGTGGCCGCCGCCACGACGATCCTGTTCCAGCGGCTGGGCCAGCCGGTCGTGCTCGGCTACCTGATCGCCGGGCTCATCATTGGCCCGCACGTGCCAATCCCGCTGGTCGCCGACCCGGAGATCGTCGAGACGCTGTCGGAGCTGGGCGTGATTCTGTTGATGTTCTCGGTCGGGCTGGAGCTGCGCATCCGCACGCTGCTGCGCATGGCGCCCACCGCCGGCGTCACGGCCGTGGTCCAGTGCAGCCTGATGGTGTGGCTGGGATTCCTCACCGGCCGGCTCTTCGGCTGGACGTCGATCGAGAGCCTGTTCGCCGGCGGCGCAATCGCCATCTCCAGCACCACCATCATCGCCAAGGTCTTCGACGATCAAAAGGTCCGCGGCCAGCTGCGCGAGACCGTCGTCGGCATCCTGGTCGTCGAGGACCTGATCGCGATCCTGCTCATCGCCGTGCTGACCGCCATCGCCCAGGGCAGCGGCCTGTCGGCGGGATCGCTCGCGTTGACCGTGGGACGGCTGGCGGCGTTCCTGATCGGGCTGCTGGTCGTCGGCATCCTGACCGTGCCGCGCGCGATCCGCGCCATCGTCCGGCTCGATCGGCCCGAGACCACGGTGATCGCCAGCGTGGCGATCTGCTTCGGCGTCGCGCTGCTGGCGCAAGCCTTCGGCTATTCGGTGGCGCTGGGCGCGTTCATCGCCGGGTCGCTGGTCGCGGAGTCGGGTGAAGAGAAGAAGATCGAACATCTGATCCAGCCGGTGCGCGACGTGTTCGCTGCGATCTTCTTCGTCTCGGTCGGGATGATGATCGAGCCGGCGCAGATCGCGCATCACGCGCCGGCGATCGCCGTGCTGACGGCGGTCGTGGTCGCCGGCAAGATCGTCAGCGTCACGCTGGGCGCGTTCCTGACCGGCGGCGGCGTGCGCACGTCGGTGCAGGCGGGGATGAGCCTGGCGCAGAT
>CAZNCQ010000263.1:0-10322 GCA_964571275.1 uncultured Myxococcales bacterium | reverse complement strand
TCGTCATCTACAACCGGGACTTCGAGGGCGCAGAAGCGGATCCCGAGAACAAGGCCCGCGAGGACATCATGGGCATCGCCGAGCACGTCATCTCGCTGCTCGAGGGTCGAGCGTGTAGCGCGGTCGGGCTCGGCATCACCGACGACGTCATCGCGGCCGTGTCGGAGTTGCGCGAGATTCGCCCCGACGTCGTGTTCAACCTCTGCGAGTCGATCGGCGGCGACAACCGCTTCGAGCCTCTGCTGCCCTTGCTGATGGATCGCGAAGGATTCGCGTACACGGGCTCGAGCTCGCTGTCACTCGCGCTGGCGCTGCACAAGCACAAGGCCAAGGAGATCCTGCGCGCGCGTGGCGTGTCCACGCCCGAGGCGGTGTTCCTGACGACGCCGGACGTCTCGAGCGTGGCGATTCCGTTTCCGCTGATCGTGAAGCCGTCGCGCGAGGACGCGTCGGTTGGCATCACGCGCGATTCGGTGGTCTGGACGCGCGAAGCGCTCGAGCAGCGCGTCGCCTACGTGCTGTCGCACTACCGCCAGCCCGTGCTGGCCGAGCGCTTCATCGACGGCCGCGAGATCTACGTCTCGATGCTCGGCTGCAGCGAGGGTCGGCCCGAGGTCTTTCCGTTCTACGAGATCGATTTTTCCGAGATGCCCGCCGACCGGCCGCGCATCGTCTCGTTCGAGGGGAAGTGGGTCGAGGACTCGGACGAGTACCGGGGGACGAAGCCCGTGCGTTGCGCCAATCTCTCGCCCGAGCTGTCGGAGCGCATCGCGACGACCGCGCTCGGCGCGTTCGAAGCGCTGGAGCTGCGGGACTACGCGCGCGTCGATATCCGGCTTGCCGCCGACGGCATCCCTTACGTCATCGACGTGAACCCCAACTGCGATCTCTCGGACGTCGCGGGCGGCTTCTCCAAAGCGGCCAAGGCGGCGGGGTTGAGCTACGAGCAGGTCATCCTCCGGATCCTGGAGCTCGCGCTGGCGCGCAAGCCCAACGCCGACACCATCCCACTCAGCGCCCGCTCGCGCACGGCGCGGCGGAGCCACCGGCCGACACGCGCCATCGCGGCCGGCGGGGCGGTCGAGCGCGGCGCACGCAGCCGTGCCCGATCGGGTTGAAGGTCTCGCGCTTCGCGACCTGGCGTTCGCGCTAGTCCTCGCGCTGATGGCGTGCCACCGCAAGGAGGCAGCGTCGCCGGCGGCCGCGGCGGTGACGCCGCCCCCGCGGCTGGCGCTCGGTGACGTCACCCTTCAGGACACCACGCCGCCAAGCGCGACACCGCCCGCGGCGATCGATTTCGAGCGGCTGCAAGGGGAGCTGCGCGCGCGGCTGGTGGCGAGCGGCCTGTTCTCGGCGCCCGACGGGGGCGCGCTGGAGGCGACGGTGCGCGTGCGCGCCGAGCTTGCGTTCGACGGTGCCGAGGTCGAGGACAAAGGGGTGGCGCGCGCCGCGGTCCGGCTGCGCTTCGACACGCGGCCGTCCGATGCGCCGGGCGCGCTCGAGGAGGATCTGGTCGCCGAGGGGGAGCAGATCTATGCGATCCACGGCAAGTCGGCCGCCAGGCCGGCTGCAGGGAAAGCACGCGGCGCAAAGGTCCGTTCAGCGCCGAACGCGCCTGCTGAAGCACCGAGCGCCGATGAGAAGAAGGCGCTGTTCGCGCGCCTCGCGATGCGGGTCGCCGGGGATCTCATCGACGGCTTCGCGGCGCGCCAGAAGCTGGCGACCGCACCGGAGTCGGCGATCCGCGCTGCGCTCCGCGCCGACGGTGGCGACCTGCAGGAACAGGCGATCCGCGTCGTGGGCGAGCGCAAGATGCGCGACGAGGTGCCGGCGCTGCTCGAGCTGCTCGACAATCCCAATGAGACCGTCCGCGACGCCGCGCTGGGGGCGCTCATCCAGATTGGCGATCGCCGCGCGGTGACGGCTCTCACGAAGAGCCGCTCGCTGCACGACCGCCGCGAGATGCGGAAGATCATCGAGGCCATCTCGACGCTGGGCGGAGACGAGGCGCTCGACTACCTCAGCTTCGTGGCCGCGACGCACGACGATGAAGAGATCCGCGCGCTCGCCGCGGCGGCCAAGCAGCGGCTGGAACGACGCCAGCAAGCCTCCGCTGACAAGCCGCGCTGAGGCCAACGCCAGTCGGCGAACCGCCAGGACGCCGAGGCGCCGAGTCCGGGCTCACTTGATAGTCCAGATCTTGGCGTCTCGGCACCCTGGCGGTTCGCTATCTGACCAGGTCCGCACCATACCCCCCGACCCAGGAGCCCTGCATCGCCAACTTCGTATTGCACTTGCTGAATATCTAGTGATGACAGTAGTATATGACTTGTGTCGGTGGCCAATTTTGTTGGCAGTGGTGTTGCGGCCGCGGAAGGCCTCGCCGGGAGTCTGCTCTCCGGCCACGTGATCGGCGGTCGCTACCGCATCGACCAGGTCCTGGGCGCGGGCCGATCGGCGACCGCGTATTCCGCGACCGACACGGTGTCCGGTCAGCGCCGCGTCCTCAAAATTTTCCGACCCGGGACGCTTGCAGCCGGCCGCCGGGCGAGCGACGAGTTCCGCCGCCTCCACGATCTCGCCCACCGCAACATCGTGCGGGTCTGGGACCTCGCTCACAGCAGCGAGGGCGCGCTCTACCTGGTGACCGACGAGGTGCAAGGCCCGCCGATCACCAGCCTGGCGCAGGTGGTCTCGACCGACGCTCGGCGTGAAGCATTCGCGCGGTGCGCGCGCGATCTCGCTGACGCGCTCGCCTACCTGCACGGCCGCGGCGTGGTGCACGGCGATCTCTCGCCAGCGAACGTGCGCCTCGATGCCGAGGAGCGGCCGGTCCTCTTCGACTTCGATCTGGCCGGTCCGGGTCACGGCGGAGCCAGCGGCGGGGCCACGGGTACGCTGGGCTACGCGAGCCCCGAGGCGCTGGTCGGCACGCGCGGCCCGGCGGGCGACTTGTTTTCGCTGGGCGCGCTGCTCTACGAGGCCTGGACCGGCGCGCCGCCGTTCGGCGTCGGGATCGAGGCGGTGCAGCGGATGCTGTCCGGGCGCGCTCCGCAGTTGTCGGCGGTGCGCGACGGGTTACCGCCGGCGTGGGATGGGATCCTCGCCAAGCTGCTCGAGCCGCGCCCCGAGGATCGCTACCCGAGCGCGCGCGAATTGCTGCGCGAGGTGACGCGTGCGAGCCGCGGCGAGGCCACGCCCGTCGATCTGGATCTGCGCGCGCCTCATCCGCAAGGCGATCCGCTCGCCGGGATCTTCGTCGCGCGGCAGATCGAGCGCGAGGCGCTGCACACCGCGCTCGAACGCCTGGGCGAGGGCGCCGTCGCGCGGTCGGTGATCGCGATCGTCGGGTCGCTCGGCTCGGGCCGGCGCACGCTGATCGACCTCGGGCTGCGCGACGCGCGGATCGAATCGGCCGCGCGCATACAGCCGGGGTTCGACGTGATCGAGGGGGACCTGCGTGCGGTGGCCGCCCACGTGCGCACACCCGAGACCGAGCGCGCGGCGGCGCGCGCTGCCGAGGCGCCGGGCGACGCTGGCGCTGTCGATCCCGCGCGCCAGCGCGAGCGGCGCTTCGCCGCCATCGCCGACGCGCTCGACGCGCGCGCGCAGCGGCGCCCGGTCTGCGTCGTGCTGCACGAGGATGCCGACGCCGAGGCGTTTGCTTCGTTCGTCGCCGGTGCCGAGCCATCCGGACGCCTTCTGATCGTCGTTCCGGCGCGCGTGTCGCTGGCGCGACCGTTCGCCGAGGTGATCGCCCTCGCGCCCCTCGCGACCGAGGCCGTGGGCGAGCTGGTGCGTCGCGCGGTCGGCGCGGACGCGCCGCGGGCTGCGGTCGACGCCATCGCGCGCGCAGCCGCCGGGCACGCGGGGACAGCCGCGCTGCTGACCCGGCGTCTGGTCGACGCGGTCCGCATCGGGGACGCAGACCGGTTCCGGATCGACGCCGCCGCGGATCTGCCGGCGCTGCTCGTCGCCAGCTTCGCGGCGTTGCCCCCGGACGCCCGCCATCTGGTCGCGGCGGTCGCGCTCGGGTTGTCGCCGACCGGCGCGGGAGACGCGGGCGCTCCTGCCGGCGGCGAGCCGTCGTGGGAGGCGCTGGGCGCGGCAGCGGCGCGCGGTGCGGGCTGGATCGCAGACGATGTGGCGCCCGACGGCTCGGAGCGATCGCGGCTGCCCAGCGAGACGCACCGGCGGATCGTGCTCGGCCAGCTGCGCGAGCCCGACCTGCGCCTGTCCGCCGAGCGCGCAGTGAGCGAGCTGCCCGCCGAGGACGTCCTCCGCGCGGAGGCGCTGGTCGCGCTCGGTCGCGGCGATGAAGCCGCCGGCATCTTTCTGCGCGCCGCCGAGGTCGCGACACGCGACGGCGACCTCGGACGCGCCGCCGAGCAATTGCTGCGCGCGGAAGCGGCGTCGGCGAACGCGCTCTCGTGCGATGCGACGCTGGCGCTCGCGACCGGTCTGGCGATCCTCGGGCGCTATGACCAGGCCGCGGGCGCGCTCGAGCGCGCGTCGGAGCGCGCGCACACCGGCGACGAGCGCATCCGTCTCGCCGAGCGGCGGTCCTGGCTGCTGGCCCGACGCGGGGACCTGGCGGCCGCTCGGCAAACGCTGGCGGATGCGCTGGCACGGCATCAGGGGGATGAGACGCCGTCGACCGGAGCGCTGCGCGCGCGGCTGGCGCGCCTCGAGGTCAGCGCCGGGCGTTTCGCCGCCGCGCTCGAGGTGGTGGCGCCCGCGCTCGCGGCGGTGCCTGCGCGTGCGGCTGAACCTCCGGTGCTGGCGCTGGAGGCGGCGTTGCTCGCTCGCGCCTACTCCGGTGATCGCAATGGCGCGCGCGTGTTGCTGGCGTCGCTCGGCCAGGATTCCCACGGCGCGGGCACGTGCGCCATCGACCTCGGCCGCCTGAGCTACCTGGCGGGGCTCGTCGATCAGCTCGACGGAAAGCCGTCGGCGGCGGTGGTCAGCTATCGGCGCGCCTTCGATCGCTCCGCCGAGATCGGCGACGTGCACACGCTGGCGGCGGTCGCGCTGAACCTGGGCGCGCTGCAGGCCGATGCCGGCGCGTACGGTGAAGCGCTGGCCGCCACCGAGCGCGCGATCCGCGAGCTCGGGCGCATGGGCACCACCGCCGAGCTCGGGACGGCGCTGTTCAACGCCGCCAATCTATTCGTGCAGGTCGGGCAGCTCGGCGCCGCGCGCCGCGCGCTGGCGCGAGCGCGCGACGAGGGTGCGCGCCGCGGCGCCACCGCAGTGGTCGAGGCGTTCGCCGGCTTCGTCGAAGGCGATCTCGAGCGGCGCGAGGGGCAGCCGGCGCGCGCCACCGCGCTCTACCAGCGCGCAGCGGGCGCGCTGCGCGAGAACGGACGAGCGCACGAGGCGACGGCGGCCTTGCTGGCGGCGGCCGAGACGCTGGCAGAGTCGGGAATGCCCACGGATGCGCGGCGCGCGCTGGCCGAGGCCGCGCGGCGCCGATCCGAGGAGGGTGGCTCTGGCGACGACGACGAGCTGGCGCTCGCGCGCGGCCGCGTGTGGCTGGCGTCGGGCGCGGCCGACGCCGACCTCGGCGCTGGTGCGCTGGCGGCGCAGCTGCGGCTGCTCGCCGATCGCGCGGCGGCGCAAGGACGCTTGCCCACCGCGTGGCGGGGCGCGCTGATCGCGTCCCGCCTGTGGAACAAGGATGGCGATCGCACGCGCGCCGCCGAGGCGTTCACGTTCGCGACCCGTATCTTCGAGGAGGTCCGCTTGGCCACGCCGCAGGCGTACCGTTCCGGGTTGGAGAGCGATCCCGAGGCGCGCTGGCTCGCGAGCGGCAGCAGCGGCCCGCCCGCCGAGGGCGTGGCGCAGGAAGCGGCGCTTGCTGCGCGCGCGGCGCACACCGAGGGGCGCTTGCGCCGGCTGCTGCGCATCAACAAGCGCCTCAACAGCGAGCTGCGGCTGCCGCGCCTGCTCGAGATGATCGTCGACACGGTGATCGAGCTCACCGACGCCGAGCGCGGGTTCCTGCTGCTGGAGGATGAGAGCGGCCAGCTGGTGGTCAAGGTCGCGCGCAACATCGACCAGCACACGCTCGACGGCGCCGAGCTGGAGCTGTCGCGCTCGATCGCGCGCCAGGCGGCGGCCGGCGGCGAACCGATCGTCACCATCGACGCCGCCGGCGACGATCGCTTCAAGCAGGCGATGTCGGTGAGCGACCTGCACCTGCGGTCGATCCTGGCGGTGCCGTTGCACGTGAAGGGGCGGCCGGTCGGCACGATCTACGTCGACCACCGGCTGCGCAAAGGGGCGTTCGGCGCCGACGCGGTCAGCCTGGTGCTGGACTTCGCGGAGCAGGCGGCGATCGCCGTCGAGAACGCCCGCTTGCTCGCCGAGTTGCGCCGGCGCGAGCGCCAGGTGGACGCGCTCAACCGGCGCATGCAGGTGGAGCTATCGGCGCGACGCGAGGAGCTGACCGGCATCAAGAAGGAGCTGCGCGAGAACCGCGAGGCGCTGGCGGTCCGCTACGACTACCGCAACATCGTCGGGCGCACGCCGCGCATGCTCGAGCTGTTCCGCCTGCTCGACCGCGTGACCGACACAGCCTTGCCGGTCGTGATCCATGGCGAGAGCGGCACCGGCAAGGAGCTGGTGGCGCGCGCGATCCATTTCAACGGCCCGCGCCGCGAGCGTCCGTTCGTGTCGGAGAACTGCGCCGCGATCCCGGAGACGTTGCTGGAATCGACCCTGTTCGGCTACGCGCGCGGGGCGTTCACCGGCGCGGAGCACGACACGCGCGGCCTGTTCGAGGTCGCGGACGGCGGCACGCTGTTCCTCGACGAGGTCGCCGAGATGTCGCCGGGCATGCAAGGCAAGCTGCTGCGCGTGCTGCAGGCCGGCGAGTTCCGGCGCCTGGGCAGCGAGCGCACCCGCAAGGTCGACGTGCGCATCGTCGCCGCGAGCAACAAAGAGCTCTCACGCATGGTAGAGGAGGGGAAGTTCCGCCAGGACCTGTACTTTCGGCTGAACGTCGCGCGCATCTTCCTGCCGCCATTGCGCGAGCGGCGTGAGGACATCCCGCTCATCGTGGCGCACCTGGCGGCCAAGCACGCCGGAGCCGGTCGCGGCGCCTCGGGACCGAAGCCCATCGACGCCGACGTGCTGGCGCGCCTGATCGACTACCGCTGGCCCGGCAACGTGCGCGAGCTCGAGAACGAGATCATGCGCGCGATGGCGCTGTCGGGGGACCGCATCACCGTCGCCGACCTGTCGCCGCAGGTCGCCGCGCGCGGCGAGGGCGCGGCGGGCGCCCCCGAGGATCCCGACAGCCTGTCCCTGCGCCCGCGCGTCGAGCGGCTCGAGCGCTCGTTGATCCGCGAAGCGCTGGCGCGGTGCGGAAACAACCAGACCAAGGCCGCGGAAGCGCTGGGCCTGTCACGCTTCGGATTGCAGAAGAAGCTGCGGCGGTACAACTTTGCCTGAGCGCCCCCGCACTCAACGAAGTTGGTTGGTCCGCCAACTCCGTTGTCGTCACGGGCGGAAAAGCCCGGAAAACCGGGGCCGAAGTCCGGACCGAAGATTGCTTTCCTGGTTCGTGAAGGGATCCCGAAACCGGCGATGAAGAAGTCACCCCTGGCCATGATGCGGCGCCTGCGCGGCGCGCTGGCGCTGGCTTTCTGTCTGTTCGCCTGCAACGCACCCTTCATTCCGGTCCCGCCGCCAGACAACGTCTTCGTCGCGCAGTCGATCACCGACGGCACCGGCAACAGCAAGACGGTCTGGATCACCGAGGGCAAGGCCGACGCCCGTGCCGGCCTGGCGAAGTTCTTCATCTTCAACGACAGCCGGGGCACCGGCGTGATCGTCGACGCCAGCGCCGACGGCACCTACATCGCGCCGGCGCTCGACGGAACCAGCGGCGATCGCGTGTTCATCTACTACGTGACCCAGGGCGGCGCCGAGAGCGAGACCGTCTGCCGCCAGCTGGTCGAGGGCGATCCGGCCCCGATCTGTTCGCCGTAGGCCCGCCCGCTCGCGAGCCGCTGCGCAGGAGCTACTCGCGCGCCGGGCGGCCGTTCGCGCGCGGCACACCGTCGGACCCAGGAGCACGAACCGGCTCGACGGCCGGGGCGGCGATCGCAGCGGACGTCGCGGCCGGCGGCGAGGTCACGCCGGGCAGGCGGCGCACTTCGTCTCGAGCGATCTTCCAGGCCGCCTGAATGATCCAGGAGACCGAACGGTCTTGGCGAATCGCCTCTTTCTGCGTTTCGGCCAACATCCCCGAATTGAAGTAGAGGGTCACCTTGCGTTTGGGCGACGACATTCCTGCTGGGCCTCCCAGATGCCGTTTGACGTTCTTGGGACGTTCTTGCGAAAGCGTTAGTTCGAGATGTCGGCGGTCGTCGGGAAGTAGAGGACGAGGTTCAGCGAAGCGACGAACGTGTTGCCGTAGCTGAGGTCGTTGTTGTCGACGCGCCGATCACCGTTCACGTCGCGGCCGGCCGCGTTGTTCGGGGCGATGATGTCGCGCAGCTCGAAGTTCAGCGCCAGGAACTGGTTGATGAAGCTGTGGGCGCCCACGCCGGCGTTCACGCCGAGCTTGAGCCCGGTGACCGCGCACGACGCTGGTTGCGCGGGCGGCGCAGCGACCGTCCCGTTGGCGGTGCACGACGGCACCGAAGCCGTCGTCGCCGCGTAGTTCAGGAAGCCGGGGCCGAGGAACGCGTAGAAGTCGTAGTGCGCAAAGAGTTTGCCGAACAGCGAGTACTTGCCGGTGAAGGGCGTGACCTCGAGCTGCGCGCCCAGCATCTGCTGGATCTTGTTCATCGAGCCGGTCGCTTCGTCGCGCGTCGGTGCGCGGGTGGGCTGGGCGGGCTGCGTGGTGTCGAGGCTGCCGACGACGCTGTCTTTGAATCCGGTGTCGAGGTTGGCGACCGCGAATCCGCCAAAGGCGGCGATCGACAGCCAGTCGGTGATGTGGAAGCCGACCTTCACGTCGACGAAGGCCGTGTGATAGAAATCCTGCCCGATCGTCGTCGCGCCGCCGACGCCGAGCTCGAGGCGCGTCGAGCGCAGCTCGAGCCGCTTGCGAATCGCCGGCGCATCGGCCAGCGGGCTCTTGTGCTGGGCCTGCGCCGCCAGCGGCAGGGCGAAGACCGAGATCGCGACGATCAGGAAGGCGAGACGTTTCTGCATGGCCATGTCCTTTTCCGAGCGGGCTGCCGAAGGGGAGGGGCGCTTGCGACGATGGGGGGCGAGAAAACCAGCGAGCAGCTACCGGGGCGACTTGTACTGGAATCGCGCCGGCAGATACATCCCCACGCCTGCATAGAACATCACGTTCTGAACCAGCTTCGAGTCGGCGTTTGATTTGACGGCAGCCAGGTCCTGCCCGGGCATGCGGTCCGTCGGCTCGAACTTGTCCGCCATGATGTAGTCGCGGAAAGCGAAGTTCACCGTCAGCCAGTCGAAGAGAAAGAAGCGCGAACCGACCGCGACGTTCGCGGTCAGGAGATCGTTGGTCCAGCCGAGATCGCTCGGGTTGCGCGGAATCACCTCGGACCGCGTCCAGCCGATCCCGCCCGACGCGTAGATCTCCCACGGGATGATCGCCTTGTTGATCAGCGCGAACTTGCCGTACACCGGAACGTAGCCGAGGTTGAAGGCCGCTCCGTAGAGATAGCGATTCAACGTCGGGATGCGGTTGTACTGCAGACCGATCAGGTCTTCTCGGTCGGTGAAGGCCTTGACGAAATACTGGCCCTGCACGCCGATCCAGAAGACGTCGGACAGGAAGAAGTTGATGTCGGCGCCGAACGCATAGTGCCGAATGAGGTTGTCGTTGATCGACAGCCCGGTGAACGGCGCGAACTCGAAGCGCGACGTCTTGAGGAACGGCTTGCGGGGAACCACGACGATGTCCTGCCAGGACGTTGTCGTGAGCTTGACCGGCTTGGCCGTCTCGCCCTCGTCGACCTTGGTGCCCTTGGTCGGGTCGTCGTCGAGGCTCTCGGCCGGCGTCGCATCCTTGTCATCCGCGGCCGGCGCCGCGTCTGCCGCGGGCTTCTCGGCCGCCGGCGCATCCGCCGCCGCCTTGTCATCGGTCGTCTGTGCTGGTGCTGCCTCCGCCGCCGGTTGCTTGGCCCCCCCGCCACCTCTCTTGGCGTACCCTGCAGCTGCCCAAGCGCTGATGGCACACCACACGAATAGGCTGACGGCCGTTCGCTTCATGATCCCTCTCTGGTCCGGAGAAGTTGATGCCCAAGTGGAAAGAAACCGAAAAAACCGAAGCTTTTCAATGACTTATGCTGCCTGAGCGGAGTGGGCGCACTATAACATGATGATTT
>CAZNCQ010000262.1:0-10431 GCA_964571275.1 uncultured Myxococcales bacterium | reverse complement strand
GCGCCGGCGCCATCGCCATGATCGGCGCCCACATGAACAGGAACTTGTGCGCCTTCGGCGGCACGAAGTCCTCCTTGGCCATGAACTTGAGCGCGTCGGCCAGGAAGTGGGTGATGCCCCAGGCGCGGAACGGACCGATATTGGCGCGGTTCGGCCCCAGCCGGTCCTGCATCATCGCCGACTGCCGCCGTTCGAGCCAGGTCAGGATCGAGGCGACGGGCATCGCGACGCCGAGCACCATGAAGAGGATCTTGATCAGCGCGATGACCGCGGTGAACAGAGTGGTTCCGTATTCCATTGAGTCGACCTAGCCTCTCGATCCAGCGAAGCGCAGCTGCACCGGCAGCATCGCGCGGCCCCACTCGGCGTCCTTCATGAACGCCAGCTTCTGCTTGGCCTCGGTGAAGACCGCCTTTGGCGTGGCGAAGTCGAGCGTGACGCCCAGCCGCCGCGCCAGGTGGGTGATGACCTCCCAGCCCGGCAGCGCGTCGCCCGCGGGCGGCAGCGCCGCGCGGATCCGCTGCACCATGCCCAGGCGGTTGGTGAACGTGCCGTCGACCTCGGCCCACGCCGCCAGCGGCAGCGCCACGTGGGCGGAGTCGACCAGCAGATCCGTGTGCGTGCCGATGACCACGAGCGCGCTCAGGCGATCGACCGGCATCGCCGCCGCCGCGCTCTCGCCGACGAGCACGCCTTCAGCGCCCAGCACCAGGAGCGCGCTGATTGCGCCCGAGCGCAGGTCGTTCGCCAGGTCCATCAGGTTCTTGAGGCGGCCGGCGCCAATCGCGATCGCGCCCGCGGTGTTCGGATTCTTGTCGGCGCTGACCAGGATATCGTCGTGCCAGCCCTGGTCACGGCCCGCCAGGTACGCCTTGCCGACGCGCAGGTGCTCGAACGCCAGCCGCTCGAGCAGGTAGAGATCCTCGTTCGTGGTCTGTGCCGAGAACAGCACGCCGACCTTGCTGGCGTCGGCGTCGAGCGCCGCGCGCAGCTTCTTGCCCGCCTCTTCGAGCGCGCGGTCCCAGTCGGTCGGGCTGTTGCCGATGCGCGGGGCGGCGAGCCGCTCGGCGTGCAGCGCCTTGTAGGTGAAGCGCCCCTCGTCGCACATCCAGTGCTTGTTGACCGCCTGGTTGATCCGCGGCACCAGGCGGTAGACGTGCCCGCGCGCCGTGTGGATCTCGACGTTGCAGCCGGTGGCGCAACCCGGGCAGACCGACGGCGTCGACGACAGCTCCCACGCGCGCATCGCGAAGCGGAAGTCCTTGGCCGTGAGCGCACCGACCGGGCAAACGTCGACGGTGTTCAGCGAGTACGGGTTGTCGAGGCGGTGGCCCGGCGCCGTGGTCAGCACCTCGTGATCACCGCGGTTCGCCATCTCGAGCTCGTGTGTCTTCGCGACCTCGTCGCAGACGCGGATGCAGCGCGTGCACAGGATGCAGCGCTCTTGATCCAGCACGATGTGCTTGCCGATGTCGACGACCTTGTCCTTGTGGACCTTGATGCCGTCGTTGCGCGCGAACTTCGCATCCCAATCGAAGTAGTGCTTCTGCAGCGTGCACTCCCCGGCCTTGTCGCAGATCGGGCAGTCGATCGGGTGGTTCAGCAGCGTGAACTCCAGCATCTGCCGGCGCACGTCGAGCACGCGCGGCGACGCCGTGGTCACCTCCATCTTGTCGGCGACCGGCGTGTAGCACGACGGCACCGGCTTCGGCTGACCCTTGACGTCGACCAGGCACTGGCGGCAGACCGCCGGCGACGACAGGCCGGCGTGGTAGCAGAAGAACGGCACGTTGGCGCCGACCTGGTTGCACGCCTCGAGCAGGTTCGTCCCCTTCGGGAACTGGTGCGGCTTGCCGTCGATGGTGACGTTGACGCTCTCGATCACCGCCGGCGTCGGACCGGAACCGGCCTTGGGCACGACCGCCACCGGCACGGCGCTGCCGGGACCGGCCGCCGAGGTGCTCATCGTTGACGTGGACGTGGAAAAAGAGAACGGAGGCTTCGAAGTCGGAGTTTCAGCCATTAGCGGTCACATTCCCCGCCGATCATGTTCATCATGCCGAACGTCGGGACGACGTCGGCCAGGAACAGGCCAGGCAGAAGCTTCATCATGATCTGCACCGCGGGAAAGCAAGGCGGGCGCACGCGGCACTTCCAGGGGCGGCCGGTGCCGTCGGAGACCAGGTAGAACCCGAGCTCGCCGTTGCCGCCCTCGGTGAACGAGTAGACCTCGCCGGGCGGCACGTGGATGCCGTCCATGATGATCTTGAAGTGAGCGATCATCGCTTCGATCGAGTTGTACGTCTCGCTCTTGGGCGGCAGCGTGATGCGCGGATCGTTGACGACCACGGGGCCGCCGGGCAACTGCTCCATCGCCTGCTCGAGGATGCGCATCGACTGCTTCATCTCCTCGACGCGCACGGCGTAGCGGTCGAAGTTGTCTCCCACCGATCCGATCGGCACGTCGAAGTCGAACCGGTCGTAGACGAGATAGGGGTGGTCCTTGCGCACGTCGTAGGCCAGGCCGGCCGAGCGCGCGACCGGGCCGGTCAGGCTCCAGGCGATCGCCTCTTCCCGGGTGATGATCGCGATGCCGTCCATGCGGTCGCGGAAGATGCGGTTGCGGTCGAGCAGCTTGCTGACGTCCTCGAGCACGACGCGCGAGCGCTTGAGGATGTCGGTCAGCCGCGGCACGAAGTCGGGCGTCAGATCGTCGCAGACGCCGCCGATGCGCATGTAGCTGTGCGTGAGGCGCGCGCCCGAGACCTCCTCGAGCAGCTCGTAGAACCACTCGCGCGCCTTCAGCATGTAAAGGAACGCGGTGAACGCGCCGAGCTCCATGGCGCCGGCGCCGAGACAGGTCATGTGGTCGGTGATGCGCGACATCTCGCCGACCAGCACGCGGATGTACTGCGCGCGCTCGGGAACCTGCTTGTCGATGCCCAGCAGCTTCTCGACCGCCATCGCGTAGCCGACGTTGTTGAGCATCGGCGACACGTAGTTGAGCCGGTCGGTGTACGGGAACACCTGCGTCCAGGTCGCGCTCTCCGACTCCTTCTCGAAGCAGCGGTGCAGGTAGCCGATCTGCACGTCGGCCGAGGTGATCTTCTCGCCCTCGACGTCCAGCACCATACGCACCGTGCCGTGCATGGCCGGGTGCGACGGGCCCATGTTCAGCGGCATCGGCTCGGTCGGTAGATCGGGCGCGTCGAGCGCGTCATCGGTCGGCTCGCTGACGCCGAGCACGACCCGTCGAGAGGAGGGCGCGATGCTTTGATCCATTAGGTCCGATCCATTCTTGTCTTCAATGAGCCTGCACGTAAGTAGATTCGCGGAGCTCGAGGCTCGCGTCTCAGTCGGCCTTACCCATCTGCCGGCGCACCAGCGGCTGCCGCTTTTCCTTGGGGTAGTCCTTGCGCAGCGGGTGACCGACGAACTCCGGGTACATCAAGATGCGCCGCAGGTCGGGGTGCCCCTTGAAGCGCACGCCGTAGAGATCGAACGCCTCACGCTCGAACCAGTTCGCGCCCACCCAGGCCGACACGACCGAATCGATCGTCGGGTCTTCCTCGGGCACGCCGCCGTACAGGCGCACGCGGTGCTTCTTGTCGACCGAGTAGAGGTGCAGCACCACGTCGAAGCGCGGCTCGTGGCCGAAGCGATCGACAGCGGTGAGATCGCTCAGCATGTTCATCGCGGTCGTCGGATCGTCGCGCAGGAACGTGGCGACCGACAGCCAGGCGTCGCGGCGAACGCGCGCCCATTCGTTGCCGTGCTGCGAGCCGGTCTGCAGGATCTCACCGTTCTTGAAGTGACCGAGCAGGGTATCGAGGACGATCTGCGCCATGTTTAGCCGGGTCCTACTCTCTCTACGTCTCGCCTATTTCTTTGTTTTTTGCGCTTCGCTGTGCGCTTCGTGCGCGTCGCTCCGCTGAAGCGGGCGAATCGCCGCCAGCGGGATGTCGTACTTCTCGGCCTTGATCGTGACCTGGCTGTGCCCTTCGCCCTTCTGGATGCGATCCATCAGCAGCATCAGGCCGTCGAGCACCTGCTCGGGCCGCGGCGGGCAGCCGGGGATGTAGACGTCGACCGGCACGACCTGATCCGCGCCCGGCATCGTCGAATAGTTCTGGTAGAAGCCGCCGGTCGAGGCGCAGACGCCGAACGCGATCACCCACTTGGGCTCGCACATCTGTTCGTAGATGCGGCGGAGCGCCGGCCCCTGCCGCTCGGTGATGGTACCGACGATGATCAGCAGGTCCGACTGCCGCGGCGAGAAGCGCGGGAACTCGGCGCCGAAGCGCGCGATGTCGTACTTTGGCGCCGCCGTCGACATGAACTCCATGCCGCAGCACGCGGTGACGAACGGGTAGTTGAACAGGGAGAACTTGCGCGCCCAGTTGACCGCGCTTTCCAACATCGAGGTATGCAGCTCGAGGCCCATCCGGTTCCTTTACTCCCAACCAATCGCGCGCTTGCGCCACACGTAGACCAGCGCGACGATCAGGATTGCCATGAAGACGAGGATCTCGCCAATGCCGAAGAACGAGATACCGGCCGAGCAGACGCCGCCGTCGAGGGGGCCCAGGCAGGACAGCGCGCGGTACCGAAGCGCCCACGGGTAGAGGAACGCGACTTCGATGTCGAACACCAGGAAGAGGATCGCGACCTGGTAGAACTTGATCTCGAAGCGCGTGCGCGGGCTGCCGATGACCTCGGAGCCGCACTCGTAGGGGTAGTCCTTCGCCTTGTTGGGCCGGTGCGGGCCGAGGTACTTCGCCGCCGCGGTCAGCGCGAGCGCAAAGCCCACGCCGACCAGAATCGTCAGAGCTGCCGGAATGTAGTCTGAGCTCATTGGTTCGCTGCGCCTTCGCGCCAGCGATTTATAGTTGGTACGGTTGCGCAGGTCAACGATTGGTTCCGGGAGCTTAGGCCCGTCGCCGAACGCGTGAATTCGCGTCGAATTGACACGCGGTCGGCAGGTTTCTATATCTACCCGCACATGCGCGCGGCCACCGTCGTGATTTCGGTCTTCGAAGCTGGGTTGCTGCTCAGCGTTTGCGCGCTGCCCGCGTGCGCCAAGACGCCGCCCGAGGCGAAGTCGGCGCCGGCCGCCACGCCGGAAGCGGCGCCGGCGGCAGGGGGGACGGCTGGGCAGGATACGACGCCGCCGCCCGGGCTCGACATCTCCCGGCTCGACGAGTTCCAGAAGAAGGTCTTCTTTCGCGTCGTCAACACCGAGCCTTCGGTCTGCGGCCAGGCGCAGAGCCTGCTTCAGTCGGCGAAGAAGGATCCCAACTGCCGCCGGTCGTACAACGCCGTTCGCTACGTGGCGCACCTCGTCGACCAGGGGTTCACCGACTCGGAGATCTCCGATTCGCTCACCAAGCGTTACCGGAACGCCGAGACCCACAACCTCGACGTCTCGGAGGCGCCGATGGCCGGCAACCCGAGCGCAAAGATCACGCTGGTCGAGTTCGCCGACTACGAGTGTCCGCACTGCAAGCGGTTTCAGCCGGTGTTGCGCCAGATCCTCGACGAGTTCAAGGGCGACGTGAAGCTCTACTTCAAGCACTACCCGCTGCCCCAGCACACCCAGGCGCGCATGGCGGCCGAGGCGGCGACGGCGGCGCAGAAGCAGGGAAAGTTCTGGCCCTACGAGGAGAAGCTGTGGGCGAACCAGGACAACCTGACGCCGGCCGAGCTCGAGAAATACGCCAAGGAGACCGGGCTCGACATGCCGAAGTTCCGCCAGGACCTGGATTCACCCGCCGTGAAGGCGCGGGTACAGAAAGATCGCACCGAGGGCTCGGCCGCCGGTATCTCATCCACGCCCACGTTGTTCATCAACGGACGCGAATACAGTGATACCCACGACACTGAAAGCCTCCGGGAGTGGATCAAAGAAGAGCTCAGCAAGTAGTTGGCGGCTCGTGCGACCGACGGCCGTGGATCGGGCTGGCGCAGGGGCGGGGAAGTCTGGTTCAATAGGGGCGATGGCGAACGCACGTTTCTCCCTCTCCCCCGCCGCGGGGGAAAGGGTCGGGGTGAAGGCGATCTGCCTGGCGGCCGCGGTGCTCGTCGTGAGCTGTGCGACCGGGGGCGCCGCCGGCGGCGCCTCCGCCAACCAGGTCGGCCTGCCCGCGCCCGAGATCACCGTGCAGCGCATGTCCGGCAAGCCGGTCAGCCTCTCGAACTACCGCGGCCAGGTGGTGCTGCTCGACATCTGGGCCACGTGGTGCGGCCCCTGCAAGCAAGAGCTGCCGATGCTCGACGACATCGCGTCGCGCCTGCACCACCGCGGCGTGGAGGTCCTCGCGGTCTCGGTGGATCAGGAGCGCGAGAACGTCGTGAAGTTCCTGGGCGCGCGCGGCCACTGGGCGCTCACCATCGCGCACGACAGCAAGGGCGAGATCGCCGATCGCCTGCAGCCCGACAAGATGCCGACCTCGTACATCATCGACCGCCAGGGGATCATTCGCTACGTGAACTATGGCTTCGTGCCCGGCGACGCGCCGGCGATCGAGCGGCGCCTGGTCGACCTGGCCGGCGACGGCGACGGCCGCCCCGGCAAGCACCACTAGCTCGCTAGAAGGTCGCCGACGTCGCGTCGCCGGTATAGACGATCTCCTGGTCGACCGGCGGCGCTTCGGCATACCCGACCGGGTTGGTCGGATCGACGACCACGACCTCGAACCGCCGCTCTCCGAGCATGCCGGTGAACGATCCGCTGCGCGCGCCGATCGTCAGTTGTCGGGCGGCGTCGTTCCAGGTGATCGCGATGGTCGCGAACGTGCCGCTCTCGTAGCTGTAGCTCGTGCCGTCGTCTTCGTAGAGCGTGAACGCGCCGTCGGCGCCCGCATAGACGTAGAGCGTGATCGGATCCGGCGCCTTCTCGTCGGTGTACTGCAGGTCGGGCCCGAGCGGCAGGATCGACCCCGCGCGCACGAACACCGGCATCGCGTCGAAGTCGGCCGCCGCGTCGATGGTCTGCCCGGCGCCGGCGCCGCTCTGGAACGCGCCGGTCCAGAAGTCGTACCAGCCGCCGGAGCCTTGCGACGGCGGAAGGTAAACGCTGCGCGTGCGCGCCTGGTACGTCGACACCGGGCTCACCATCAGCGCCGGCCCGAACATGTATTGATCGCCGATCGCGCGCGCGGTCGCGTCGCCGCGGAAGTCCATCACCAGCGCGCGCAGGATCGTCCCCGCGTGCTGGGTCACGCCGCCCGCGAGCGAGTAGATGTAAGGCAGCAGGCGATAGCGCAGCCGATCGAACTTCAACATCGCCGCATAGGCCGGCCCGGTGTCGCCGCCGAACTGCCAGATCTCGCGCGGCGGCGCCTGGCCGTGCACGCGCATGATGGGCAGGAATGTCGCGTACTCGAACCAGCGCGTGTTCATCTCGTACCACTCGTCGGCGGCGTCGGGGTTGGCCGCCGTCGGCGCCGTCACCGTGAACGGCGGCACCGCGTAGCCGCCGCTGTCCAGCGTCCAGTACGGAATGCCCGACAGCGAGAAGCTGAGCCCCGCGGGGATCTGCTTGCGCATCGCGGTCCACGTCGCCGATGCGTCGCCCGACCAGGTCGTCGCGGCGTAGCGCTGCTGCCCGGCGAACCCGTTGCGCGTCAGGATGAAGACCCGCTGCGCGTTCGGCACCGCCGCGCGCTGCCCTTCGTAGATCGCCTGGCTGTTCATCAGCGAGAACGCGTTCAGCACGCGCGCGCCCGAGCCCGCCGCCGTCGGCGTCATGTGCGTCTGGTTCGTCTCGACCTCGACGTCGCCGCTGGTGAACGGTCCCTCGACGATCTCCGGCTCGGTGGCGTCCATCCACCAGGCGTCGATCCCCTTGGAGAAGAGCGCGTCGTTGATCTGCGACCAGTAGAGCTGGCGCGCCGCCGGATTGAACGCGTCGTAGAACGTGAACGGGTAGCCGAGGAAGTCCTTCTTGCCCTCGACGATGTTGGGCTGAAAGACCGCGCCGATCGCGTTCAGCGCGACGTAGTTGTCGGCGCTGAAGGTGCTGCCGGCGATGGCGTTCGGTGGATAGAACTTGGGCCACACCGAGATCATCAGATGAGCGTGGTAGTCGGCGTGGATCGACTGGATCAACCCGATCGGATCCGGGTAGCGCGCCGGATCGAACTCATGCGATCCCCAGGTTCCCGTCGGCCAGTACTGCCAGTCCTGCACGATGTTGTCGATCGGCGCGCTGCGCGACCGGTAGCCGGTGAGCACGTCGGTCAGATCCTGGGCCGACTGATAGTGGTCGCGGCTCTGCCAGAAGCCGTACGCCCATCTCGGCATCATCGGCGCCTGTCCGGTGACGCGCCGATAGCCGGCGACGACCTGGTCCAGCTCGGGGCCATAGACGAACCAGTAGTCGACGCCGTCGCCGACCTCTGACCACAGCGACGTGGTGCGGTTCGCCACCGGCGGCTTCCAGAGCAGGCGCACGATGCGCGTGAGCGGGAAGTCGGGGTCGAGGCTCCAGTGCAGGTGCACCATCGCCGTCTGGCCGGCCGACAGCGTCACGTGCGCGAGGTCCTCGTTGGGCTGCCAGCCCTGCCGCCAGTGGTCGATCACCAGTTGATCGTCGATCGACAGCTGGATCGTTCCCGACGAGTACGTGCGAAAGGTGTAATCGCCGGTTGCGGGTGCGGTCACCGGGCCGGTCCAGTCGACGGTGCCGCTGCCGGGAGCGACGTCGCCGACCTCGCCGCCGGTTGCGTAGAGGCTGCTGTCGGCGACCGGCAACGGAACCGCCGGCGTGAGGTCACCGAACCGCGTGCGCGAGGTGTTGTCCCAGAGCAGGCCGTAGCCGTCGCTCGACACCAGGAAGGGAATGAAGACCTCGGTGTTGTACTGGTGCAGATCGAGATCGGTGTCCTTGATGTCGATCAATCCGTGCTGATGCTGGCCGAGGCCGTAGAGCGATTCGCCGTCGTTCGGTGCCCACTGCTGGCGCACGTTGTTCGTCGCTTCGCCCTGCACCGTCGCCGGCGTCACCGCACGCCCGTCGCTGGTCTCGGCGAGCACGACCGCGCCCGAGAGATCCAGGAACGTCACCGCGCCCGTGCTTTCGTCGACGCGGACCGTGAGCCGCGCCGTCGTGATCGTCGTCTGACCGTTGCTGGAGGTCTGCGTGAATGCCGTGGCGTCGCAGCGCTTGGGGGCGGTCGCCGCCGTCGTGCGCGTGAAGAACGAAGCGTCGCCGGCGTAGGCGACGCGAATCACGTCGGCGGCGCATACTTCGATGCGCAGCAGGCCGCCGGCGACGGAGAGCGTGACGCCGGTGGCGTTACCACCGTCGGTGCCAGCGTCGGCGCCGACGGTGGCATGCTTCGCCGAGCACGCGCTCGCCAGCGTGATCACCGCCAGCAGCGACGGAAGCGCAGCCACGCGGATCACGCCGGCGCTCGTTCGCGCGCACATGCTCGCCCTGCCCATCATCGACGGTGAACCAGCCTCTCCGCTGACCTAGTAGCAGCGACGAGGAAAAGCGGGCCACCGGTTACACCACGGGGCCGTCGCCTCGGGCGAGAACCGTGTCGCGGGCGAGGCGGGGGTCGTGATCCGGGTGGTCCAGCGTGTAGTGCAGGCCGCGGCTCTCTCGGCGGCGGCGCGCGCTCTCGACGATCAGGTCGGCGACCAGCGCCAGGTTGCGCAGCTCGAGCAGGTCGCCGTTCACGCGCACGTTCCAGTAGTAGTCGCGGATCTCCGAGCGGATGAGGTCGATGCGTTGCGCGGCACGCTCGAGCCGGCGGTCGGTGCGCACGATGCCGACGTAGTTCCACATCAGGCGGCGGATCTCGTCCCAGTTGTGGCTGACCACGACGGCCTCGTCGGGCGACGTCGCCTCGCCGGCGTACCAGGGCGCGACGTGGCCGGGGCGATCGGAGTGGGCGCCCTTGACGTCGTCGGCCGCGCGCGACGCGTAGACCATCGCCTCGAGCAGCGAGTTCGACGCCAGCCGGCAGGCGCCGTGTAAACCGGTCATCGAGGCCTCGCCAATCGCGTACAGGTTGCGCACGCTCGTGCGCCCGCGCTCGTCGACGGCGACGCCGCCGCAGCAATAGTGCGCCGCCGGCACGACCGGGATCGGTACGCGCCGCATGTCGATGCCCAGCTCCATGCAGCGCTGGTGGATGTTGGGGAAGCGCTCGACCAGGAAGTCGCCGGGCAGGTGGGTCATGTCGAGCTCGACGTGGTCGTCGCCGGTGCGCTTGAGCTCCGAGTCGATCGCGCGCGCGACCACGTCGCGCGTCGCCAGGTCCTTCATCTCGTGGTAGCGGTGCATGAACGCGGTGCCGTCGCGCAGGCGCAGGATGCCGCCCTCGCCGCGCAAGGCCTCGCTGATGAGGAACGACTTCGCCTGTGGGTGGTAGAGGCACGTCGGGTGGAACTGGAAGAACTCCATGTTGGCCACGCGCG